>CAYSBD010000071.1:0-12689 GCA_964429175.1 uncultured Marinosulfonomonas sp. | reverse complement strand
CCTTTTGACTCGTATTGGTAAATAAAATTCAGGTCAATTCAGTCGTGGGAGTATATAAAAAACTTCATTATTTTATAACCCTGCAATATCAATGCCTTGCAAGAAATATTCGGTATATTTAACAACTACTTAATTTTGCACGATCTTCGCCAAATTCCTGCCCCAATCAAAGGGCTATATATGTTCATCCCAAGACGGAAACGAGGGTCAAACAAGAGGCCGACCCGCTACAAAGACCGCCGAGGATGTGAAACTGAGTAAACGCAAACAAACCTTAAAGGACTAAACAAATGACAAACATGATCAAAAACTTCGTAAATGACGAATCCGGTGCCGTAACTGTAGATTGGGTTGTTCTGACAGCCGCAATCGTTGGACTGGGCATCGCCGTTATCGCCTCTGTAAGCACTGGCGTAACCGATCTGGGCACCGAGATCCAAGGCTCATTGTCAGGCGCAACTGTTACTCTGGGTGGCGGTCTCGCTGCCGGAGGCTAATAAAGCCTACTAGAACATAACCGGGGTCTTATAATTTCGCCCCCAAATGTTTTAAACCGCGCCCCAAATCGGGCGCGGTTTTTTTGTTTTAAAAATCGAACATGCCAAATATCAAACCGCCTTCATCACATTACCTCCTTATTTTGAACGCAGTTTATATCCATATTCATGACAGGAAATCGCGCAAAACTCCCATGAAAGATCTGAATTAATGTTTAAGCCACAATTTAAAAAAATAACCAGCTTCATAACCGATGAAACCGGCGCCGTAACAGTTGACTGGGTGATTTTAACGGCCGCAATCATCACGCTAAGTTTGGTTGTTTTAATTGTTATAGGCACGAGCACCGAGGATATCAGCGCAAATATGTCCACCGCACTGACTGATATCGAGCTTTAAGCCAGCCCTTTGGGCAAGGCCCGCCGCATCTGTAAATTTGGTGACACCGGATTCTGACATTGTTAGCTTAACCGGTAATTTATGCTGTCAGACCTATAAATACAGACAAAATCATTAGGGCGTAGACCTGCAAACGCAAATGCTGTATTGTGCAAACGCGGTTATTGTTCTGCTTACCGGATTTTGATCACAGCAAAGAAAAATGGGCCAATGCAGCACAGAATCCTATTTACAACCGGAACCCGCGCCGGTTTTGGCAAATCCAAACCGACCGCAGCGCCTCTTGCAGAAAAAGTTCCGGGGTCGTGACCGGATTGCCCAAATCCACGTTGCTCCGGGCTTATCTGAAACTCAGCCCGCTGATCCGGCTGTTTGCGCGCCGACATCTGGAAAAACGCCTGTTGCGCGGCAAAGAAGACGGGCTGCGGTATCGCGAAAAGCTGGGCCTGAGCAACGTGTCGCGCCCCGATGGCCCACTGGTCTGGATGCATGCGGCCGGAGTTGGCGAATTGCTGGCCCTGCCCGGTTTGATCCGCGAAATGCAACGGCTTGATCCGGCGCTGAATTTTCTGCTCACCAGCGCGTCACGCAGCGCGGCGCAGGCGATTGAACACAACCTGCCCGCGCGCACGATCCATCAGTTTTTGCCACTGGACAGCCCGCATTATGTGAAACGGTTTCTGGATCACTGGCAGCCCCGGCTTTCGATCTGGGCCGAGCGCGATATCTGGCCGACCTTCCTGACCGAACTTGAGCGCCGCGCCATTCCGATGGCTTTGCTCAACGGGCGCATGAGCAAAAAATCGGGGCAAAGCAGACAAAAGGTCAAAAAATTCTTTGCCGCCGTTTATGCAAAATTTGCCTTCATCGAGCTGCAGGACAAAACCAGCGCCGAACAGTTTATCAGCCTTGGTGTTTGCCCCGATAAAATCAGCGTGACCGGCACCTTAAAGGCCGGTGCCGACGCGCTTGCCGATCAGCCGCAAAAACGTGAAACACTGCAAAGGGCATTAAAAAATCGCCCCCTATGGCTGGCGGCCTCGACCCATCCCGAAGATGAAATTGAGGTTTTCAAGGCCCATAAACTGATTTTGCAAACCCGTCCCGACACCTGCCTGATCCTTGCCCCGCGCGACCCCCAGCGCGCGGACCGGATCCTGAAACATGCGTATGATCTGGGATTTCAGGCCACTATTTTAACGAATGAAACCAAATCCTTAACTGGCATCCAGATTATCGTTATTGACAAAATCGGTGAGCTTGGCATCTGGTATCGCCTGGCCGATCGCTGTTTTGTCGGCGGCTCAATTTTCAACGGAGGCGGGCATAACCCGTATGAGCCGGCCTTGCTGGATTGCGCCATCAGCCATGGCCCGCATGTGCAAAATTTCGCCGATGATTACGCCGCGTTTCAGCGCAACAATGGCGCAAGGCAGGTTCTCGGGGCTGACGATCTGGCCCACACGCTGCTTGATCCTGCCTTTCCCGACACCCGCAACGCCGCCCGCACCGTGGCCGAGCGCGGTAAAATGGCCATGGAAGACACGGCGCGACGGCTGTTTAATCTTTTGAAATCTCAGGGCAACGAGGTTTGTAAATGATGGCTTCAATTCATCAATCTATGCCCGCGAAACCATAGTGCAAATAGTGCAAATAGGCAGCTTAACCACAAAATATTGTAAATATATACTGCAAAAACCTTTTAAATTGAATAAAACTTGACTATCTTAACAAAAAAGCAACGAAAATACGCTAACAAAAGCGGATAATCAGGTATCAAACGGCGGCAAAAAACGTGACGAGTGTAGTTAAAATAAAGCATAAGCCCCAGCGGCTTGATGTATCACATAAACATGATGTGCGCACCCAGTTCGGCGCGCTGTGTTATCGTGTTTCTGATGGTAAAATTCAGATATTGCTGATTTCAAGCCGCGGTTCGGGGCGCTGGATTATTCCAAAGGGCTGGCCGATGGATGGCGAAACGCCGGCGCGTGCTGCGGCCACCGAAGCCTTTGAGGAAGCCGGGGTTGTGGGGAAGGTTTCGAATGTTTGTCTGGGGATTTATTCCTATACCAAAAGCTTGCCCAAAGATGATGATTTGCCGATCGTGGTTGCGGTGTTTCCGTTCGAGGTAAAGCGAATGCTGAAAAATTTCCCCGAGGCCGGTCAGCGAAAGCGCAAATGGGTTAGCCTGAAGCGGGCATCCGAACTTATCAGCGAGCCGGAGCTTGGCCCGCTGATCCACAATTTTGACTTGAAACGGCTAAAAGGCTGAATTGCGCCATTGCTATCGCCGGCTAAATATTTAGCAGTAACGCATAAAAAAAGGGCATTTGAAATGATTTCCTACAGGCTGAAATGTGAAAACGATCACAGCTTTGACAGCTGGTTTCAGTCCTCCAAGGCGTTTGAAAAACTGCACAACGCCGGTATGCTAAGCTGCCCTGACTGCGCCAGCACTTCGGTTGAAAAAACTATCATGGCCCCACGCCTGCGCACAGCCCCCAAGGCCGCCAAACCGGCTGAGACCCCGGCAAATCTGGCCCCGCAAAGCAACAAGGAAAAAGCCATCGCCAAACTGAAATCCGAGGTCGAGGCCAGTTCGGAATATGTCGGCATGGAATTTGCCACACAAGCCCGCGCGATCTATGATGGTGACACGCCCGGCCGCCCGATTTATGGCGAGGCACGGCCCGAAGATGCCAAAAAACTGATCGAAGATGGCGTGCCGGTGCTGCCCCTGCCCTTCACGCCCAGCCGCAAGATGAATTAAACAGCCAAAGTCGCGGCCGGCCATTTACTGCGCGGAAAATGACACTTGCCCAATCGGGCTGTGCCTCGTAAACAGCCTTAAAGGGTCAACATAAAAGGTCAGCCATGCCAACGCTGGTAATGAAATTCGGGGGCACTTCGGTGGCCAATCTGGACCGCATCAGGCGGGCCGCCAAACGCGTCGGTGTCGAGGTCGCCAATGGCTATGACGTGATCGTCGTGCTCTCGGCCATGGCGGGCAAAACCAACGAGCTGGTCGGCTGGGTTGGTGAAACCTCGCCGATGTATGACGCGCGCGAATATGATGCCGTGGTGTCGTCGGGCGAAAACATCACCGCCGGTTTGATGGCCCTGATTTTACAGGAAATGGATATTCCGGCGCGCAGCTGGCAGGGCTGGCAGGTGCCGCTGAAAACCACTTCGGTGCATAGTGCCGCGCGCATTACCGAAATCCCGACCGAAAACATCAACGCCCGTTTCGCCCAAGGTATGAAAGTCGCTGTGGTCGCCGGTTTTCAGGGCATCAGCGACGAGGGGCGCATCACCACGCTGGGCCGTGGCGGGTCCGACACCACCGCCGTTGCCTTTGCCGCCGCTTTTAATGCGGTGCGTTGCGATATTTACACCGATGTTGACGGGATTTACACGACCGATCCGCGCATCGAAAACAAGGCCCGCAAGCTGGATAAAATTTCATTCGAGGAAATGCTGGAGCTGGCAAGCCTTGGTGCCAAGGTTTTGCAGACCCGATCAGTCGAGCTGGCCATGCGTTACAAGGTCAAGCTGCGGGTTCTTTCCAGTTTTGATGCGCAAACAGAAAATTCGGGCACATTGGTTTGTCACGAGGAGGAAATCATGGAAGATAACGTAGTCGCCGGTGTTGCCTGTCAACGCGACGAGGCCAAAATGACCCTTATTTCGATCGCCGATCGCCCCGGAATTGCCGCCGCCATTTTTGTGCCGCTCTCGAATGCCGGTGTGAATGTGGATATGATCGTGCAAAATATTTCCGAAGAAGGGCGCACGGATATGACATTTTCCTGCCCCGTTGATCAGGTCGGGCGCGCGCAGGCGGCCATGAACACGGCCAAAGCCAGCGGCGAAATCAATTTTCACGATCTGATCGCCGATGAGGATGTCTCCAAGGTTTCCGTCGTCGGCATCGGCATGCGCAGCCACACCGGCGTTGCAGCCAAAATGTTTCAGGTGCTGTCGGATGAGGGCATCAACATCAAGGTGATTACAACCTCCGAGATAAAAATTTCTGTGCTGGTTGACCGGAAATATATGGAATTGGCGGTGCAATCGCTGCATGATGCCTTTGAACTGGAGAAATCCGCCTAAAGGAAACCGATGCCACACAGCACCGAAAGTCAAAGCCGGACCTTGCTGGGCCGTTTACGCGAATCCCTTGCCCAAGAAGGCGAGGGTCAGGAAAGGCTTGACCGCATCACCGAAATGATCGCGGATTCAATGGGCTATGAGGTTTGCTCGATCTATCTGTTTCGCGATGAAGAAACGCTGGAACTTTGCGCAACCCACGGTCTAAATCCTGAAGCTGTGCACAAAACCCGCATGCGTCTGGGTGAAGGTCTGGTCGGGCGTGTGGCCAAAACCGCCTCTGTGATCAACACCGATGATGCACCCAGCGCGCCGGGATTTCGCTTTATGGCTGAGACTGGCGAAGAAATATTCCCAACTTTTATCGGCGTGCCAATTCAGCGGCTGGGCGGGCAGCTGGGCGTGTTGGTTGTGCAATCCAAACAGGCGCGCAAATTCAGCAGCGACGAGGTTTACGCGCTAGAAGTTGTCGCTATGGTTCTGGCTGAAATGACCGAGTTGGGCGCATTTATTGGCGAAGGTGCCGCGCTTTCGGCCCGCCACACCCAGCCGGTGCTGTTTCGCGGCGGGGTTGCGCAGGAAGGTGCGGCGCAGGGCAATGTTTATTTGCACGAACCGCGCGTGGTTATCACCGAGCCAATCGCCGAAGATCCACATGCCGAATTGCCGCGCCTGCACGAGGCCGTGGATAAATTGCGTGTCTCGGTGGATGACATACTTACGATCGCGGGCACGGCTGATAAAGAGCAAATTCAGGTGCTGGAAGCCTACCGGATGTTTGCCAATTCCAAGGGCTGGATGCGCCGGATGGAGGAAAACATCGCGCTGGGTTTATCGGCCGAAGCGGCGGTTGAAAAAGAGCAATCCACCGCGCGCGCCCGCATGGAGCAGGTGCCCGACCCTTACCTGCGCGAACGTCTGCATGATCTGGATGATCTCTCGAACCGTTTGCTGCGCATTTTGACGGGGCAAGGCAGCAAAACCGGGGCCGAAATGCCGACAAATCCGGTGCTGATCGCGCGCAATATCGGCCCCGGAGAATTGCTCGAATATGGCCGCTCGCTGCGCGCTATTGTGCTTGAGGAAGGATCGGTGGGAAGCCACGGCGCAATCGTTGCGCGCGCGCTGGCTATCCCGCTGGTGATCCACGCAAAACGCATCACAACCGAGGCCCTGAACGGCGATCACATCATGGTTGATGGCGAAGAAGGCATCGTGCATCTGCGCCCTGACGAAGCTGTGGCAGGCGCCTTCAAAGACAAAATCGCCATGCTGGCCAAGGATCAGGAACGCTACGCCTACATTCGCGAGAAACCTGCCCAAACGCTGGATGGCGAGGTGCTTAGCCTGACAATGAACGCGGGTCTGATGGCGGATTTACCGTCACTGGAAAGTTCGGGGGCCGATGGCGTGGGGCTGTTTCGCACCGAATTGCAGTTTCTGGTGCGCAATAAAATGCCCAAACGCAAAGAGCTGGTCGCGCTTTACAGCCGGGTTCTAAAGGCGGCAAACGGCCAACGCGTGGTGTTTCGCACGCTTGATATTGGCTCGGACAAGGTGCTGCCTTATATGCGCAGCCCGGATGAACCAAACCCGGCCATGGGCTGGCGCGCTATCCGTGTCGGACTGGATCGGCCCGGTGTTTTGCGCATGCAATTACAGGCCCTGATCCGCGCGGCAAACGGGCAGCCCTTGTCGATAATGTTCCCCTTCATCGCCCAATCCGAAGAATTTTATACCGCGCGCGACTATCTGCAACGCGAAATCGCCCGTGAAGAATCTCTTGGCCGCGTCACGCCGGAAACTGTTGAAACCGGTGCCATGCTGGAAACCCCGTCGCTGACATTCGCGCCGCAAAAATTCTTTGATGACGTTGATTTCATTTCTATAGGCGGCAATGATTTAAAGCAGTTTTTTTTCGCAGCCGACCGCGAAAACGAGCTGGTGCGCAAACGCTATGACACGCTAAATATCAGCTTTCTTAGTATGATCGAGCAAATCACCCAGCGCTGTGCGCAATCAAACACGCCGGTTTCATTTTGTGGCGAAGACGCGGGGCGCCCCGTTGAGGCCCTGTGTTTTGCCGCCATGGGTTTGCGCATACTTTCGATGCGCCCGGCCTCGGTTGGCCCGGTCAAAAGCCTGCTGCGGCGCACCAATATTTCAGAAGTCAAAGAAATAATCGAAACCGCCCGCAACAATGGTGCCCAATCCGTGCGCTCGGCTGTGATGGCTTACCTAAAGAAGAATAAGGTTTTCTAACAATGGCTTGAAACCGTTTTTCAGCCTTGCCTACAGCGCTTTACACTTGAGCAGAATACCGCTTTCGCTTCTTCTTGCCTTAAATAGGCCTTGTTGCACAGATCAGGGGCCAAACCATGGCCTACTGCATGGTCAACTGATAACTGGCCGGCACATATTTAAACCCGCTATCGCGCGGCTCGACATAGCCCAGCGCGGGCCATGGCATGTGAAACCCGATAAACGGTATTTTATCGGCCGCCAGCATCTCTAGCAGCGCACGTCGGCTGGCCGCGGCCATTGCTTTATCCATGTCAAATCGCACCTCCCAATCGGGATGGGCCAGCGACCAGATATAATGGTTGGCCGCATCGCCAATCAGCAGCAGTTGTTGGCCATCGCTTTCAATCATATAGGCCATGTGCCCGGGCGTGTGCCCAAATGCGGCCATGGCAGTGATGCCCCCTACAACCGCCGCGCCGCCGTCTAAAAACTCCATTTTATCTTCCAGCGGCATAACATGGGTTTCAAAACGCTCGTCACTGGAAAATGACCAGTAATTATGTTCCTCGGCCCCGGTGAAATAGCGTGCATTAACAAAGGTTTCGTGATCATCCGTCATTAAGCCGCCAATGTGGTCGCCGTGCATATGCGTAATTACGACCACGTCGATCTGCTCGGGGGAATATCCGGCATCTTTCAGGGCTGCGGTAACGGTTTCGCCATTAAACCCGGTATCAAACAAGATCAGCTCCTTGCCGGTATTAACCACCGTCGGGGTGAAGTAAAACTGCACTTTGTCGGTGGGTAAATTGGCGGCGGCAGAAACGGCCAAAAATTCGGCATCTGAAATATTGGTGCCGAAAATCGTGTGGGGGTTGGGTAGCATCCGGGTTTCGGTAAGCAAGGTTGTAACCTCGAATTTCCCCAACATAAAACGGTTAAACCGGGTGGTCTGCGCCCCCAGCATCGGCGCGGCTGCCAAGGCGGGCAAGCTGTTGATGAATGGCAGCGACAGCCCCGATAAAATTGCGGTCCGGCGGCTGAGTTTTTGATGTTTAAATGGCATGATCTCTCCCCTGCCCTCCCAAATTACCATATATTCGAATGTATTGATATATTTTTTAAAATCACCGTGTTGGCGTTATAATACCGCGTGCAGCTGCATGTTTGCTGGACAAACGCGCGTCTTTGTGAAAAATGACTGCCAACAGGAGAAAACCATGACGACCACACGTTTTGCCCCATCCCCGACCGGTTATATCCACGTTGGAAACCTGCGCACGGCGCTGATGAACTACCTGATCGCCAAACAGTCTGGCGGCACATTTGTGCTGCGGCTGGATGATACCGATCCGCTGCGCTCAACCCGGGAATATGCCGATGCGATCAAACAGGATCTGGAGTGGCTGGGCCTGCATTGGGACCGGGTTGAAAAACAGTCGACCCGGCTGGAGCACTATAACGCGGCGGCGGATAATTTGCGCAAAATCGGGCGGTTGTATGAATGTTTCGAGACCCCGACCGAGCTGGATTTGAAACGCAAAAAGCTGCTGAACATGGGCAAGCCTCCGGTTTATGACCGTGCGGCGCTGGCATTGTCCGAGGCCGAAAAAACCGCATTGCGCACGGAGCGTGGACCGGGGCATTGGCGCTTTAAACTGGATCAGCAGAGGATTGAATTTCACGACGGTATTTTGGGCGATCTGTCGATTGACGCGGCCTCGGTTTCGGACCCTGTTTTGATCCGTGGCGACGGGCAATTTTTATACACGCTGGCCTCGGTTTGTGACGATATTGATTTTGGCATTACCGATGTGGTGCGCGGATCGGATCATGTTACCAACACGGCCACGCAAATCCAGATTATTACCGCACTGGGCGGTGTGGTGCCCGATTTCGCGCATCATTCGCTGCTGACAGGGCCACAAGGCGAGCCGCTTTCAAAACGTCTGGGCACGCTGGCCTTGCGTGATTTGCGCAACCAGGGCGTGCAGCCGATGGCGTTGCTGTCGTACATGGCGCGGATCGGCAGCTCGGATCCGGTAGAGCTGCGCCACGAAATGGACGCGCTGGTTGACGGCTTTACGCTGGCCCGCTTTGGCGCGGCACCGACGAAATTTGATCTGCAAGATTTGTTCCCGTTAACCGCGCATTATAATCAGGCGCTGGATTTTTCCGATGTGTCCGATTTCATTGCCAAACTGGGTGTGCCGGCGGATATGGCCGAAGCGTTCTGGAATGTGATGCGTGAAAACATCACAGTGCTGGCCGATCTTGAGGGCTGGTGGGCGCTGTGCCGTGACGGGGTCGAGGCGGTTATCGATGAGGCTGACATGGAATTTGTCGCCCATGCCCTGACATTGTTGCCCGAGGGGCCGTTTGATAACAACACTTGGGGGGAATGGACCAAGGCGGTGAAGCTGGCAACAGGGCGCAAGGGCAGAGGGCTGTTTATGCCGCTGCGCAAGGTTCTGACCGGCATGGACCGGGGGCCTGACATGTCGCATTTATTGCCGCTTTTGCAAAATCTGCGGCCCGGTTAAACGAGTGTTTCAAATGCTGCCAATAGCTGTTAGATGTGGAGCAGGATTAAATCTTACTGGAGAGAGAAAATGAAAAAGAATGTTGGATCAATCGACCGGATGGCGCGTCTGGCTTTGGCGGTGGTTTTGGTCGGGGCCTATTTTCTCGGGTTTGTCAGTGGCACGTTGGGCATCATTGTCTTGATTATTGCAGCCGTGATGGCGTTTACGGCGGTGACTTCACTTTGCGTGGCCTATACGATTATCGGCGTTAACACTTGCTGTTGTGATGCGGGTTCGGACACGGCTGGCAAAAAAGAAGAAGGCAGTTCGTGCTGTGGATCATGTGGTGGCGATGATGAAGACAAAAACGATCCGCCAAAGCTGAGCTGAATGGCTAACGCGCTGGCATGGCCTTGTTGCACAGATCAGGGGCCAAATGTTAAGAACTGTTTTTTTCACGATGCCGGATACGCTTCCTGTAGCGCGACAAGAATAGTTGCAGCAAAGACAATATGCGCATTTAATTGCTCAAACATCCTGATCATAGCAATCACCAGTCACTACAAGACTGCGCAATTCACCCTATCTATTGTAAACGGCGGAGCAATACTAGGCCACAGTAGCGGCGGCAAAATGCGGTCGCGGGCGGTGTAAAAACCAGCCACTTTGGCCCTTTCATTTATGGGAGGGTTTGGGGATCTGCCGGGATAGTGTAGCGAAGATGTTGGCTTATTCGGAACCTCCCGGTTATCAGCGGACGGCCCCGATCAAGCGGCCCAAGCTGGATGCATTTACGGATCAGATTGACACTTGGCTGGCTGAAGACAAAACACGTCCGCGCAAACAGCGCCATACTGCCAAGCGGATATTTGACCGGCTGCGGGCTGAATGTGAGTTCACAAGCGGCTACACCATCGTGAAGGATTATGTGCGCAGCAATAAGCGCGGGGGCAAAGAGATGTTCGTGCCGCTCAGCCATCCACCGGGCCATGCGCAGGCGGATTTTGGCGAGGCTCTGGTTGTGATCGGTGGTGTCGAGCAGAAAGCCTACTTTTTTGCCTTTGATCTGCCGCACAGCGACGCTTGCTATATCAGGGCCTATCCGGCGGCCAATACCGTGGCGTGGCTGGATGGCCATGTGCATGCGTTCGCCTTCTTTGGCGCGGTTCCACAGTCGGTCCTTTACGACAATGACCGGTGTCTTGTTGCCAAAATCATGCCGAACGGTATCCGCAAACGCACGCAACGGTTCAGCGCCATGCTGTCGCATTATGTGATCAATGACCGGTACGGTCGCCCGGGAAAAGACAATGATAAAGGCAAGGTTGAGGGGCTGGTTGGTTATGCGCGGCGCAACTTCATGGTCCCGATGCCGCGCTTTGCGGATTGGGATGCGTTCAATGATTATCTGGAGCTGCAATGCCTGACGCGGCAGGATGATATTTTGCGGGGGCACAAAGTCAGCATTGGCGAACGGTTGAATGCCGATCTCGCTGTGATGCAAGCCCTTCCAGCCGCACCGTTTGAAGCCTGTGATTTACAGAGCGGACAGGTTACCTCGACGTCGATGGTACGCTACCGTGGCAACGCTTATTCGGTGCCGGTTGCTTATGGCCACCGCGGGGTCTGGATCAAAGGCTTTGTTGAGCGTGTCACTATTGGTTGTGCGGCGGAGGTTATCGCGGATCACCCTCGCTCTTACGAGACGGATGATTTACACGCTGCAATAAAGGCGGCCTTGCACAAGAGGGCAATTAGCTTCGATGCTATCAAGCATCTGGTTCTGTGCAGGGTAGAACGGCGGCCACCACGGCTGGATTTGGACGTTTACCCGTTCTTGCCCCGCACCAATGTCGCCACAACCTCGGCTTCTGCCTACATGAGCCTACTGACCGGAGGTGCATCATGAGCAAAGCCCCCGAACTGCTCCTGTCCCATCACCTCAAAACTCTGCGCCTGCCAACATTCTTGCGTGAACACGATAAACAAGCCGGAATTTGTGCCGCCGAGGGGGTGGACCATGTGCGCTACCTTGCCCGCCTGACCGAGCTGGAACTGATCGACCGTGAACGCAGAATGGTGGAGCGGCAGATCAAGTCAGCCAAGTTCCCCGCCGTTAAAAGCCTCGACAGCTTTGACTTCAAGGCCATCCCGTCCCTGAACAAAATGATGGCGCTGGAATTGGCGCGGTGTGACTGGCCTCTCGGCGATGCGAGCATCGCCTGCCGGTAATAATCGAGCGCAAGGAAAACGTCATCGCGCTTGGCCCCAGCGGTACTGGAAAAACGCACATTGCACTCGGGCTTGGCCTTGCAGCTTGTCAAAAGGGCCTGCCAGTGGCCTTTGTAACCGCCTCCGCCCTGGTCAACGAATTGATGGAGGCCCGCGACGAGAAGCATCTGCTGCGCCGCCAACGGCAACTGGCCAAAGTCAAACTGCTGATCATCCCCTCTCGGGCACGCGAAGCATGCCCTGCCGGGCTGTGGATGAACTGGGCTTCGTGCCTTTGAGCAAAACCGGTGCAGAACTGCTGTTTGAACTGATCTCGCAACGCTACGAACAAGGCTCAACGCTGATTACCAGCAATCTGCCCTTCGAGGAATGGACCGAAACCTTCGGCACCGAACGCCTCACTGGCGCGCTGTTGGATCGGCTGACCCATCACGTCAACATCCTGGAGATGAACGGTGAAAGCTACCGCCTGAACCAGAGCCGGGCAAAACGCCGCGAACAATAATTGGCCTGACGGCCAATGCGCCTTGGCACGTGCTTGCTACATGAGGGCCGCACGCACCAAGGCGCGACAACCTCAAACACCGTAAATCAACTGAAAAATAGCGCAAAAACCATGCGTCCCAAGTGGCCTACTTTTACGCCGCCCTTTGGCAGGTTTTTACTCCGCCGTTGACA
>CAYSBD010000070.1:10648-12732 GCA_964429175.1 uncultured Marinosulfonomonas sp. | reverse complement strand
TCTGAAATAGTGGCATTGGGCATGGAAAATCTCCGAAATAGATGTCATTCACTATACTGATTCAGAAATCTTCAACAATGTCAGCTATTTATTCAATCGATTGCCCTGCACCTCGGCGGTGATGGCCGGTTTTTTGTTTACGGCCGTGCCAAACTGGACCACTTCGCGCCCCGTTGTGGGCCGAGCGTTGATTGCATTCGTCGGTTTGTGGGTGGCGGGGCGCATCAGTCTTCTTTTTGGCAATGTCGTCCCTTACAATGTTGGAATCGTTATTGATTATGCCTTTTTGGTGATGCTGGAGATGATTATCGGGCGGATGATTATTCGGGCTAAAAACTGGCGAAACCTAAAGACATTGTTGGTCGCCGTCTTTGCAATCGCCAATATCTGTTTCATATTGAGATGCTTGCCGGCCAAACGGGCCAAGCGCCTGTCCGGCTTGGTTTTGCCGCCATGTTGGGGATATTGATGATAATCGCAGGCCGGATGCCGGTAACCTTTGGGCGTTATGACGAATATCTGGAACGGATTCCTGCCGTTATTATGTCGGGATGGGTTTTTGTTGATCGGATCGCTTTGGGCTGCTTGCCAATGGCGGGTCATTGCATTCGGCATTTATTGTTTCAAAATCGGGCCGTGGTTGTTCTCGCGCCTGCGGGTAAAAATTAACTCGCCAACATTTTCAGCCCTTGCGTGACATCGGTGCGCACCGCCAGCCGCAATCCCGGCTCGTCGCCCGCCCGCAATGCCGCGATGATCAAGCGGTGGTTGCGCGGCGGTTCGGTGCGGCGTAAACGGCCGTATAATGCGCCCATCGTTGGCCCCAGTTGCAACCAGACGGTTTCGGTCATTGCCAATATCGCCGGTGCTTGGGCGCGCAAATAAAGCGTGCGGTGAAATTCCAGATTTCGGCTGATGTAGGCTACCGAATCCTGTTTTGCGATGGCCTGGGCGATGGATGCATTTATCATCTCGAGCCGGTCAATCAGCGCAATATGGGCGCGGGGCAAGGCGCGGCTTGAAAGTTCCGGCTCTAATAATGCGCGCAAGGCCGCCAGCTCTTCGATGCGCTCACTGGTTAAATCGGCCGTGGTGATGCGGCCCGAATTTGACAAAGTCAAAGCGCCTTCTGCGGCCAATCTGCGCACGGCTTCGCGCGCGGGCGTCATGGAAACACCGTATTGGCGGCCAAGCCCGCGCAATGTCAGCGCGGTTCTGGGCTTTAACTCTCCGTGCATTATTCGAATGCGCATTTGGCGGTAAACCCGCTCATGTGCCGGCCCGGTTTTTTCTGTCAGATTGTTTTGAGAGCGGTTTGGGTTTTGCATAAACGCATGTGATCACAAAATAGCAGGGCGGGTCAATCGGCGAACCGGTAACTATGCAATTTTTGGCCATTTTCATGCAACCAGTTGCGTTTGGGTTTGTAATCGGGGCATATTTTGGCCACTACGCGCCAATATTGGGCGGAATGGTTCATTTCAACCAAATGCGCGACCTCATGCGCGGCGACATAATCCAGCACTTCGGGCGGGGCCATTATCAGGCGCCACGAATACATCAAATTGCCCCGGGACGAGCACGAACCCCAGCGCGAGCGGGTGTCTCGCATGGATATTTTTCCAAATGTTACCCCCAGTTCGGCCGCATATTTTTCGCTTGCTTGGCGCAACCGGTCGCCTGCCATAATTTTCAACAATGCAGCCACCCGAAACGGCACCCTGTCCGGATTGTCAGGCACGCTAATCACCCCGTCCAGATACCGCGCAGCCCGGCCGGTGCCGGCAATTATCCTCACCTCGCGCCCCTCTAACAGAACGGCCGCACCAATTTGTGGGCGCACCATATCAGGGCGCTCGGCAAGCGCGTTTCTGATCCAGCTTTCCTTTTCGGATGCAAAAACGCGGGCCTCGCGCAGCGGGGTGCGCCGGGGCAACGTCATTGTGACGCGGCCATCAAGTTGCGACACCCGCAACGAGAGCCGCCGCGCGCGATGTGAACGGCGCACAATAATTCCGAGCATCGGCGGCCCTGATAATTCGATCTGTTCCATTTACCGCCTGTGTTAATCCTGTGTTAATCCT
>CAYSBD010000070.1:0-10548 GCA_964429175.1 uncultured Marinosulfonomonas sp. | reverse complement strand
CCTGTGTTAATCCTGTGTTAATCCTTGGTTCATACTCATAGCGATTAATCCTGCCTGTTTCACCTATAAAACACTATTCCTGCCGATATGATGCAAAAGCCTTTGACACCTTGGCTTTGTTGTGGCACTTGGCCTGAACTCTTGAAAAAAACCGACCAGTTAAAGGGGAATCATATGCCCAAAGAAGAATGGGGCGTTAAACGCGTCTGCCCGGAAACCGGAAAACGGTTTTATGACTTGAATAAATCACCCGTGGTAAACCCGTATACCGGCGAAGTTATCGATGTCGAAGCCAATAATAAAGCCAGCACGATGGCGGCCGATAAAGAAGATGCCAGCAACAAGTCCAAAGAAGACGTCATAGACGCCGATGAGGTGGTTCTGGATGATGATGACACATCCGATGTGGATCTGGGCGATGATATTCTGGATGACGATGACGAGGATACGGTTCCGCTGGAAGAAATGGCCGATGTTGCCGTAAATGACGACGATAGTTAATTGAGGCGTTAGCGATTCCGTGTCATTTATGCAAACTGAGGCAAAGGAATGATACATGCGCGAGGCGCTTTATTTTTGTTATGGATCTGGCAGGTCTGCAATATAGGCATGGTCTCACTATTGCCTGGTAGGTGATCTTGTCACTGTTTAGTTGCAGCCTTTGACAGCATAGTTTGCGACAAAGAGGATAAGCTTTGGCGCAAACAAGGATGGGCGAATTTCAGAAGTTTACATGCCTACCATCGCGTCCATCTTGTTGGCCAACCAAATACCCTTACAAGGTTTTGCAAGGCAATATCCAACTACAGGCCCGCAAAATCATTCGTCAGGTTTGCGCCAAAATGGCGGTCAGTTATTTGACGGAAAATGAAAGGGTGATATTGCTACAAAATGTTTGACCCGCTACACCAGAACGCAGATAAATAAGCCTTCACATTCCCCCTAAACCCGTCTATACGCGCGACTTCACAGCGGGCTTACACCCTTGGAGGATCCCGCGCTAACCTAGGAGAATTACTATGGCTGGAAAAATTCCAGATCTGATCGCCGACGTGCGTAAGGGGACAGGCAAGGGGGCCGCCCGTCAAGCACGCCGTGCAGGTCTTGTGCCCGGTGTTGTTTATGGCGGCAATCTTGATCCGCTGCCCATCACCATCCCTTATAACAAGCTGTTTCACATGCTCAAAGCTGGTGGTTTTCGCGCCACGCTGTTTAACCTGAAGGTTGAAGGCCATGACGATGTGCGGGTTGTTTGCCGCGATGTTCAGCGTGATGTTGTCAAAGATTTGCCAACCCACCTTGATCTGCTGCGCCTGAAACGCGACAGTCGTATCGACATGCAAATCCAGGTTCAGTTCATCAACGAAGAAGAATGCGTTGGTCTGGCCAAAGGTGGCGTTCTGACTATCGTGCGCCCGGAAGTCGAGCTAAATGTGTTGGCCGGCGATATCCCCGATCACATCACGGTTGATCTGGCCGGTCTGGATGTTGGCGACACGATCACCATTTCCAGCGTTACCCTGCCCGAAGGCGTCACACCGACAATCACCGATCGCGATTTCGTGATTGCCAACGTGCAGGCACCGACTGTTGCGACTGAAGCAGATGATGAAGACGCAGCTGGCGCCGAAGCTGTAGATGGCGAAGAAGCCGCATCCGAGGATGGTGGCGAGGAATAATTTCTGCCGCAAAACTTTCGATAAAATAAGAGCGCGGGGCCAGTTGGTCCCGTGTTTGCGTTTTAGGGGATTACGCCCTAGGTTCGGTTGAAATCAAGTTTGAGGAAAGTGCAGATGCGCCTGTTTGTTGGCCTTGGAAACCCCGGCGCAAAATATGCGCATAACCGTCATAACATCGGATTTATGGCGTTGGAGCAAATCGCATCCGATCACGGCTTTGGTCCGTGGCGCGGCAAGTTTCACGGTGCCGTCAGCGAGGGGCGTTTGGGCGGTGAAAAGGTGGTTTTGTTAAAGCCTGAAACATTCATGAATCTGTCGGGCCAATCGGTGAACGCAGCCATGCAGTTTTACAAACTGACGCCTGATGATACTATGGTTTTTCACGACGAGCTGGATTTGGCCCCGCGTAAAATCCGCGTCAAAAAATCTGGCGGTCATGCGGGTCACAACGGGTTGCGCTCGATTCATCAGCATATCGGGGCCGACTATGGCCGCGTGCGCATGGGCATTGGCCATCCGGGTCACAAGGATCGGGTTTCAGCTTATGTGCTGCATGATTTTGCCAAGGCTGACGCGCAATGGCTGGATGATTTGTTGCGCGGCATTGGCGATGGTGCGCCGTATCTGGCCGATGGCGATAGCGCAAAATTTCTGAACGCAATCGGTTTGCGGATGGGGCCAGCCGGTGGCACAAAGAAGCCCGCAAAATCCGAGAGCAAGAAAAATACGGCCGTTGAGCAAAAGCCTGATGCACGCTCTGCGATGCAAAAGCTGATGGATAAATTCAAGTAAATACTGGCTGCCGGCTTGATGCAAACAGGATGAAAGAACACAGCAATGAAAAATTCGGAAATTGACAGCATAATTGACGAAATTGACGCGGCAAAACAGAGTTGGGCGCAGAGCGAAACTTCCGACCGCATTGCGATTTTGCGCGATGTTAAGGACTGTTTGCTTTCGGTGTCTGACGCGTGGGTCAAAAAAGCGGCGCAGCAAAAAAAGATACCGGCCGGCTCACCGTTAAAGGGCGAGGAATGGTTTTCAGGTCCCTACGCTTTGATGACTTATTGCAACGCCATGATCACAACGCTGTCGGGGATGCAGGGCAAAGATTTTTTAAAATCCATCCCTCTGCGTGAGCTTGCCAACGGTCAAATTGCGGCGCGGGTGGTGCCCCATTCGATCTGGGACCGCTTGCTGCTTTCGGGGGTTCGGGCCGATGTCTGGATGCAAAAAGACGTTAATATGGACAATCTGGCCGAAGCCACGGCCACGGCCTATGACGCGCCCGCCGCGCGCCGCCAAGGCAAGGTGGCGTTGGTTTTGGGGGCCGGAAATATTGCCGCGATTGCGCCGCTGGATTGTTTGCACAAACTGTTTGGCGAACATCAGGTGGTTATTTTAAAGATGAATCCGGTGAATGAATATCTGGCCGAGTTTTTTCAGATTGCCCTAAAACCGTTGATTGAACGCGATGCGCTGCGGATTGTTAAGGGGGGTGCTGATCTTGGTAAATACCTTTGCAACCATGCCAAGATTGATGAAATCCACATCACCGGGGCGGGGGATTCGCATGATGCCATCGTTTGGGGGCAAGGCGCGGAGGGCGTGAAAAACAAACAGGCCGGCACGCCGGTAAATCGGCGCCGCATCACATCCGAATTGGGCAATGTCGGTCCTACGATTGTAGTTCCCGGCCCGTGGAGCAAGGCCGATTTACGCTTTCAGGCCGAACATATTGCCACCCAAAAGCTGCATAATTCGGGCTTTAACTGCATCGCCTGCCAGATGCTGATTTTGCCGGATCTATGGGATAAAACCCAGACCTTGATCAGCAATATCGAGTCCGTGATGGCCACGCTTGCCCCGCGCGAAATATATTACCCCGGCGCGGCCGATCGTATGGCTGAATTTGCCAGCCGCAGTGACAAGGCACAAAGTTTTGCGCGCGGCGATGCCCCTGCCTGCGTGGTTGTTCCTTACGAGAAAGGTGACGACTGGTTCACCAACACCGAGGTTTTTGCACCTGCGATGAGCACATATCGGATTTCGGAAAGTGACCCCGTCGCGTATCTGAAGGCGGCGATTATGTTCGCCAATCAAGAATTGCACGGCAGTTTGGGGGCAAATATTATCATCCATCCCAAAACGATAAAACAAATCGGCAAAAAGAAATTCGAGGCGCTGATCGCCGATTTGCATTACGGCTGCATCGGGGTGAATGCGTGGTCCGGGCTTGGGTTTTTGTTAAATCAGGTTCCGTGGGGCGCATTTCCGGGTCATACGCTGGACGATGTTCAAAGCGGCATTGGATTTGTGCATAACACATTCATGTTTGACAAGGCCGAGCGCAGTGTGATCACCGCCCCGTTTCGGCCATTTCCGCGCAATTTGTTAAGCGGTGAATTTAGCCTGCTGCCGCGCCCGCCGTGGTTTGTGAGCAATAAAAAACAACATAAAATCGGTAAGTTACTGAATGAACTTCAACATAAACCCAAATGGAAAACCTTACCTCGGATCATGCTTTTGGCATTGCGGGGCTGAATGAAAAAAGGCTGCCCGATTTCAGGCAGCCTTTTATATTGAAAACGCCAACCGGATCAGGCGGGAATCATCATGCCTTTTTCCTTGGCCAAACCGCGCATCCGAGCCTGAATTTTTTCAAACGCACGCACTTCGATTTGGCGGATGCGTTCGCGCGACACATCATATTGGCCCGATAATGTCTCCAATGTCACCGGTTTGTCTTTTAGTCGACGCTGGGCCAGAATGTCTTTTTCACGTTCGTTAAGCACATCCATCGCCTCGTCCAATAACTCGCGGCGCACGTCCAGCTCGTCTTTTTTCTCGTAATCACCGGCCTGATCGGCGTTTTCGTCTTCCAGCCAATCCTGCCATTGCATGGTGCCTTCGCCGTCTGATCCGACTTGGGCATTCAATGACGCATCACCACCCGACATGCGTTGGTTCATCGAAATCACTTCGGCTTCGGTCACGCCCAGATCGGTAGCAACGCGCTTTACATTATCGGGGTGCATATCGCCGTCTTCCAGCGCGCCAATGCGGGCCTTGGCTTTGCGCAGATTGAAAAACAGTTTTTTCTGCGCAGAGGTCGTGCCCAGCTTGACCAATGACCACGAGCGCAGCACATATTCCTGAATGCTGGCGCGGATCCACCACATCGCGTAGGTGGCCAGACGAAAGCCCTTTTCAGGGTCAAAGCGTTTCACCGCCTGCATCAAGCCGACGTTGGCCTCGGAAATTACTTCGGCCGTGGGCAGGCCATAACCGCGGTAGCCCATGGCGATTTTGGCCGCCAGGCGCAGGTGTGATGTGACCATTTTATGGGCCGCCTCGGTATCTTCGCGCTCGACCCAGCTTTTGGCCAGCATATATTCTTCCTCAGGCTCCAGCATCGGAAACTTGCGGATGCTTTGTAGGTAATTGTTTAAGCCCTGCTCTGGCGATGGCGCGGGTAGATTGGTGTAATTGCTCATTTTGCGACCCCCTCGTGACTCTTAATGTTTATGACCATAATATCAAGATATGCATGATTTCTAATATTTCAAGACCTGACTGTTTTCAGGGCCATATTCGGCTTTGGTTGCGATTATATGAATATTCGATCTGAAAGGTCCAGAATTGTGTCGCTAATTCACGCAAGCGTGCTTTTATGTTTCAGATTGGCAATTAATTTGGCCATATCTTCGGGCATTTCGGCCTCAAAGCTGATTTGCGCGCCGTTCACCGGATGCACAAAGCCCAATGTGGCGGCATGCAGCGCCTGACGAGGAAAAGAGCGCGCGGCCGTTTGGCCCAATTCGCCCACAGCTTTGGCCGATAATTTGCGCCGCCCGCCATAAGTCGGATCACCAACCAGCCCGTGACCGGCATGCGCCAAATGCACCCTAATTTGATGGGTGCGGCCGGTTTCCAACCAGCATTCAACCAACGACGCGGCCACCGGCGCACCAAATTTTTCGATAATCCGGCAGCGGGTTACGGCATGACGGCCCGAGCCAAACAGCACCGCCTGACGTTGCCGGTCGGTTTTGTGGCGGGCCAGATTGGTGGTGATGCGCATGATATTTCCGGCCTCGAAATTCACCCCCTTTACCCCGCGCACCCGTGGATCCGACGCATCGGGCGCGCCATAAACCACGGCTAGGTAACGCCGCTCGACTGTGTGTTTGGCAAATTGCGCCGCCAGCCCCTGATGGGCGGCATCGGTTTTGGCAACCACCAGCAGGCCGGATGTTTCCTTGTCAATCCGGTGCACAATTCCCGGGCGCGCCAGCCCGCCAACACCCGACAGGCTATCGCCGCACAGATGCATCAACGCATTTACCAAGGTGCCCGATGGCGTGCCCGGCGCCGGATGCACCACCATGCCGGCCGCTTTATTGATAACAATCAGCTCGTCATCCTCGAACACCACGGTTAGCGGGATGTCTTCGGCCTCGATATGGCTAGCGCTGGCAACGGGGATGCTGATTTGCACCTGATCACCGGCGGCGACTTTGGTTTTTTGGTTGGTTTGGACATGACCGTTCAATTTAACCATGCCGCTGGCAATTAATTTGGCCAGACGCGAGCGGCTAAGGTTGGCATCCTCTGGCACATCGCGCGAAAGCACTTTATCAAGGCGGTTAAAGGGGCTGTCGGAAAGCACCACAGAAAGCACCACAGTAAGAGAGGAAGTTTCAGTCATGAATGATGCCCCAATTGCGCCGCAGGAACCGGCAAACCTGAAATTATTGCGCCGTCTGGTTACGGTTTTGTTGGCGACGATGATTGTCGCTGTTGTAGTGGTTGTTGGACTGCTTGTCATCCGGATAACAGCCACGCCCGCGCCCATGGCCCTGCCGGATAACATTGCGCTGCCCGAGGGGGAAAATGCGGCGGCCTTTACGGTGGGCACGGGCTGGTTTGCGGTGGTGACAAGCGGGAATGAAATCCTGATTTATGACCAAGGCAGTGGCAAATTGCGCCAAGCCATCCAGATAGATTAATCGCGGTCTTTTCGCGTTGATTTGAAGGGTTTCTTTTTGCCAGACGGTTTGGAAAATTTGCCTTTTCCCGATGCTTTGTGACGCGGCTTTTTAGCCCCGCGATCACCAGCACCCAGATCTTTAGGTTTGCTGCCACCGCGTTTTGGCATTGCGTCCGCCTCGCCACCCATTTTTGGGGAAAAATCGGATTTTGGCGCTTCTTTGTGGCGCGGTTTGCTGTCGTATTTGGTCGACGCTTTGCCTTTGTCTTCAAATTTACGATCATCATCACGCTTTGGTTTGCCTTTATAAGCAGGTTTTGCGCCATCGTGATTTGGTTTACCCTTGCCTTTGTAGGCCGGCTTCCCGCCATCACGCCCGTCACTGTCCCATTTTTTCCTGGCCTTGTAATCGGGCTTGCCGCCATCGCGATCGTCACGTTTATTTTTGCCTTTGTAAGCGGGGCGATCATCACGCCCTTCACGATCTTCGCGCCGTTTAAAGGGGCGTTTGCCACCTTGGGGCTTGCCGCGCGGGGCAGCTCCCAGATCGGGTGCGCTGTCGAGAACCGTAACCTTGATGCCTTCTTCCAGCTCTTTGGCCGAACCCAGCGCCTTCATGAAATCATTGGAAATCTGCGCGTTCAGCTGCACAAATGTTTCACCGGCCTGCACCCGAATGGCACCAATATCGCGCTTGGAAATATCGCCGCCACGGCAAATCATCGGCAGCAACCAGCGCGGTTCGGCCTTGTCATTGCGCCCCACGGAAATCGACAACCAAGTGCTGGCGGCAAATTCATCGCGGCTGGCCTTAACATCGGGTCCGGTGACCGAAACGGTTTGCAAATCTTCGGGCGCCGAACGATTTTTGCGGTATTGCGCAATATAGGCGGCAGCGATTTGTTCGGCGCTGTATTTTTCCAGCAATTTGGCGACAAAATCCTGATTCATCGTCTCGGAAACGCTGAAACTTTCTAACAAACGCTCGTCATCGCGGTCTTGCACCTGTTTGGCGGTGGGCGGTGTGTCCCATTTGGCCGTAACTTTGGCCCAGTCCAGTAAACGCTGGGCTTTTTTGCGTTGGCTCATCGGCACGATCAGGGCCGAAACCCCTTTGGATCCGGCCCGACCCGTGCGGCCAGAACGGTGCAGCAGCGCTTCTTTATTCTGTGGCAAATCGGCGTGGATCACCAAATCAAGACCCGGCAAATCAATACCGCGCGCGGCCACATCGGTGGCAATACAAACCCGCGCACGACCATCGCGCATGGATTGCAGCGCGTGGGTGCGCTCGTTCTGGCTTAGCTCGCCCGACAGGGCCACCACGGACATGCCGCGGTTGTTAAACTTGGCCGTCATGTGGTTAACAGCGGCGCGGGTGCCGCAGAAAACCAGCGCATTTTGGGCCTCGTAATACCGCAGCAAATTGATAATGGCATTTTCGCGATCGGCCGGTTTTACCACCAGCGCGCGGTATTCAATATCGCTGTGCTGTTTGGCTTCGCTTTTGGTTTCAATGCGCACGGCATTGTTTTGATAGGTTTTGGCCAACAACGCGATCGGGCGCGAAACCGTGGCGGAAAACATCAGGGTGCGGCGGGTTTCGGGGGCGGCGTCCAGAATAAATTCCAGATCATCGCGAAAACCCAGTTCAAGCATTTCGTCGGCTTCGTCCAGCACCACGCAGCGGGCCTCGGATAAATCCAGCGCGCCGCGGGTGATGTGATCACGCAAACGACCGGGCGTGCCAACCACGATGTGCACGCCACGATCCAGCGTGCGCCGCTCGGTGCGGGCATCCATGCCGCCCACACACGATCCAAATCGCGCACCGGTTTCGGCGTAAAGCCATTGCAATTCGCGCATCACTTGCAACGCCAATTCGCGGGTCGGTGCAATGATCAGCGCCAGAGGTGCGCCGGCGCGCTCAAAGCTGTGGCTGTCACCCAGCAGAGTCGCGGCCATCGCAATGCCAAAAGCCACGGTTTTGCCCGATCCGGTCTGGGCTGAAACCAGCGCATCACGGTTTTGCAAATCAGGGTCTGCCATCGCTTTTTGCACAGGCGTTAAGGTTTCGTAACCTTTGCGGGTCAAGGTGCTGGCAAGCGGGGCGATCAGGTCGGATAGTTCGGTCACTATAAATTCTTTCGGCTGGAGGCAGACGCGCAAGGTTTTGGGCGGGGCGGGATGCATATTTTGCGCTAAAGTAGCCCAGATATGCCTAACAGATGATAAAGGCAACCGCTTGTTTGGCAGGATATTTGAAATGGTACCAGCGCCCCGGCTCGAACGGGGGGCCTCTTGATCCACAATCAAGCGCTCTAACCTACTGAGCTACGCCGGCACTTGAGGGCTGACTTAGCGCCCACGATAGCGCAATGCAAGAGGGGTGCTTGAAAAAGGTGGCAAATATGCGTAATCGTCGCTGAAATTAACGGAGAAGCCAAAATGAGCATTAACAGCGAAAGCGACATCATTACAAACGTGCAGATCGGGCCAACAACCGATGGCATGGTGCGGATTTATATCGAGGCCGAGGGAATCAACCTGCCGATGGATTTTTCGCCGGAAGAAGCGTTGGAAATTGCCGAGGAACTAACCGCGGCGGCAAAGATGGTGGCGGGCGAGAAATAGGGGCAGGTTTAAAGCGCCAGAGTTTTATGTGACTCTGGGCATATCTTCACGTCCGGGCTCGGCCGGGTCGTTGGAAAACAATGCGATCTTGTTGCCTTGAGGGTCGCGAAGGTAGCCAACATAAAAATGAGGCCCATAGGCGTCACGAAAACCCGGCTGGCCCTCGTCAAAGCCGCCAGCGGCAAGTGCGGCGGCGTGAAGGTCACGAACCTGCTTTTGACAGCGCGCCTCGAATGCGACCATAGCCCCGTTCCCGGCCGTGGCCGGATGCCCATCAAAGGTGGGTTTGACGTAGAAATCCGGCAGAGCGGCAGACTGACCCGGTTGTCGGGGCAACGCATAGCTTAGGCCCTCAGGCCCCTCTTTCAGCCCGTAACCAAGGGCTGGCAGAACGGCCGCGTAAAACCGTTTGGCGCGTGCAATGTCATCAGCACCGACGGTGACGTAGGCAATCATGCTGTGTGTTCCTTTTCCCGAGATTCGAGGTTATTGCAACAGGTTTATTGCATTATGGTAGGGCAACACACTGCTTCAACAACCGCTGCACGATGGCTGATTGAAAAAAATTAAAAACTCGCCCCTTGTAGCGCAGCCCACTCAGGCCTAGATAGATAGACGGCGGGTTCTGCCTTTCTCGTGAATAGAGGTTCAATTCCAGTGGCCTTAATTAACTCCTAGGGAGCTGGCTCTGTCTGGATCCTGGTTCATTTATCCGGCACCCACCTGTACATGCAGGTTCTCAGGAATTTACGCACCTCTACGGTTTGCGCGGTCCCGCCACCTACTTAACCTTTTGAAATCGGCTGCTTTTCGTCGATTGCAATGGCAACCGGTTGCAGCTTTAATACCAGATCATCGCGCTTGCCGCCCTTTGGCTCTTCATCATCTTCCAGCCGCATGACCGCGATGCCAAACTGAACGCCGGCAAAAACAATACCGTTAAATATAAACAGCATAACACCAGCCACCCAGCCCATCGACGAGCTGCTGATCAACTGCCACAGATTGGCAATGTTGAAATAAAGCAACAGGCCGACAAAAATAGCCGACAGGCCAAAGCCGTAAAAGATATTGCGAATATAAAGGCTGATCAGTTTGGGCATGATGGGTTCCGTATCATAAAGGGGTTAATTTTACTTTACTGCTTTTAGGGAAAATGGCAAGCACGACAAGACGTTGGTTCGCTAAGCTGGACAGGGGTGCTGCAAAACGCAAATGCGTGGCGTTGTTGTAAATGCGGCT
>CAYSBD010000069.1:0-12754 GCA_964429175.1 uncultured Marinosulfonomonas sp. | reverse complement strand
GTGGTGCGCGTTTGGGATGAGTTTGTGGTCAAGAAGGTCCAAATCACTGGACAAAGTGCGATCTCTCTGATCAGCGCCAATAGTGAATATCCACCACAAGAACTCAAGCTCCCGTTGGATGAGCGCGACTTTCAGATCATCGGCCAGGTGGTCGCATCGATGCACGAATGGTCATGATTGATGCCGCTTTTGGATTTGGGTGGCAATCATCGGTCCTATTAAAAATTAAAACGTGCCATCCTTGCCAATCGGCCAATTTTGCCCGCATTTGTCGGATCACCCATAAAATAAGGCTTTCATGAGATGAGCTCTCCCACCCATTCTAATTTAACCCGTGCTCACCATTCCAATTCATTCCGATCCCCCCCAGCATCAGGTGACTGGCGCGCCTTTTTTATTTGCTGCTATTGTTAGAAAAAAGGAGGTCCGGCATGACGTATGTAATGGCAATTGATCAAGGCACCACATCTTCGCGCGCAATTTTATTTGACGACAAAATGCGGGTCGCGGTCAGCGCGCAGCAGGAATTCCCGCAGCTTTTTCCGCAGTCTGGCTGGGTCGAACATAACCCCGAAGATTTATGGCAAACCGTTTTGGGCACGGCGCGCGCAGCAATGCAAAAGCTGGATATTGCGGCCGCCGATATTGCCGCCATCGGCATCACCAATCAGCGCGAAACCACGATTATCTGGGATAAAAACACCGGTGTGCCAATCCACAACGCGATCGTCTGGCAAGACCGGCGCACGGCCGATATTTGCGAAAAACTCAAAGCGTCGGGCCACGAGGCCAGCATCACCTATAAAACCGGCCTGTTGCTGGATCCGTATTTTTCGGGCACCAAACTGAAATGGTTGTTGGATAATGTGACGGGTGCGCGCGCACGGGCCGAGGCCGGTGATTTGTTGTTTGGCACGGTGGATTGTTATCTGATTTGGCGGCTGACGGGGGGGTGCGTGCATGCCACTGATGCTACAAATGCGGCGCGCACCTTGCTTTATAATATTCGTGACGGGCATTGGGATGACGAAATCTGCGCCCTGCTGGATGTGCCGATGGCGATGTTGCCCGATGTGCGTGATTGCAACGGAGATTTCGGGCACACTACTGAATTTGGTGGTCGTATTGCGATTTGCGGCGTGGCCGGTGATCAGCAGGCGGCCACGGTGGGTCAGGCCTGTTTTGCTCCGGGCATGATGAAATCCACCTACGGAACCGGCTGCTTTGCGTTGCTCAATACCGGCCAAGATCTGGTGCAAAGCAAAAACCGGCTGCTGGGCACGATTGCTTATCAGTTTGACGGCGTGACGACTTACGCGCTTGAAGGCTCGATTTTTATTGCCGGTGCCGCGGTGCAATGGCTGCGCGATGGGCTGGGCATTATTGATGATGCCGCGCAAACGCAAAACTTGGCTGAAAACGCGGATGAAAGCCAAAATGTGGTGATGGTTCCCGCCTTTACCGGCCTTGGCGCGCCTTATTGGAATGCGCATTGCCGTGGCGCTGTGTTTGGTTTGACGCGCGGCAGTGGTCCTGCGGAAATGGCCAAGGCGGCGTTGGAAAGTGTGGGCTATCAAACCCGCGATTTGCTCGAGGCGATGCAGGCCGATTGGCACGGCGGCACTGCGGTTTTGCGGGTGGATGGCGGGATGGCGTCCAGTGATTGGACCATGCAGTTTTTAGCCGATATTGTGGGCGCACAGGTGGATCGCCCGACCGTTTTGGAAACCACGGCGCTGGGGGTTGCATGGATTGCCGGAATGAGTGCAGGCGTTTATCCAAACCAAGCCGGGTTCGCTGCTAGCTGGGCGCTTGAACGCAGCTTTAAACCGGATATGGCGGCCGATTTAAGAGAGCAAAAATATGCGCGGTGGAAACAGGCGATCAAGGCGGCGCAGATTTATAGCGCTGTGCCTTAGCCGTTTAACCCCGGATTGCCTCTAGCATTACATGCACATTTTCAGGGTCGGCATCCGGCGTGATACCGTGGCCAAGGTTGAAAATATGCGGCCCGCCTGATAGCGCCGAAACGATGCGTTTGGTTTCGCTGATCAAACGTGGCCCGCCTTCGACCAACAGTTTCGGGTCCAGATTGCCCTGCACGCAGCCATCTTTTTGCAACACATCGGCGGCCCATTTCAGATCAACCTTGGTGTCCAGCGCCAGACAATCCGCACCCACTGTTTTGGCAAAACCTTCATAAGCCGGACCGGCCTCGCGCGGGAAGGCAATGACGGGCACGTCGGGGTATTTGGCCTTGAGTGCGGTAATAATTTTCAGGGTCGGCGCAAGCGCGTATTTGTTGAAATCATCGCCCTTTAATGATCCGGCCCAGCTGTCGAATAGCTTGATCACTTCGGCACCGGCCTCGATTTGTTTTAGCAAATATTCGATTGTGGCATCGGTAATGCGATCCAGCACAATTTCAAATGTGGCCCGATCGGTGTCTTTTAATTTATGCGCCGGTGCTTGGTCTGGCGTGCCGCGACCGGCAATCATGTAGGTGGCCACAGTCCAGGGTGCGCCGGCAAATCCGATCAGAGTGGTTTCGGGCGGTAATTCACGCGACAGGATGCGCAGGGTTTCGTAAATCGGCGCCAGTTTATCGTGAATGGCATCGGCCGGTTTTAGCGCGGCGGCCTCGGCGGGGGTGGTGATGGTTGAAAGCCGCGGGCCTTCGCCGGTCACAAACCACACATCCGCACCCAGCCCCTGTGGCACCAGCAAAATATCGGCAAACATAATCGCGGCATCAAAACCGTAGCGCCGGATCGGTTGCAAGGTGACTTCGGCGGCCAGATCGGGGTTGTAGCACAGCGATAAAAAATCACCGGCTTGGGCACGCGTGGCGCGGTATTCCGGCAGGTAACGCCCGGCTTGGCGCATCATCCAGACGGGCGGCGTATCCAGTGTTTCGCCGGCTAAAGCGCGCAGAATTTTCTTTTGGCTGGCCATGATCGGATCCTTGCTTGTTTGCTGTCTTACAAGTCTTGATCTGGCGGCGTGATGTCAAGCGCCATGTGCAGATTTTACATTGTCAGACGCCATTTTCGTGACTAAGAAAGGGCTATGATACAAAATTTACCAACCCCCGCAACACCTTTGAAAATTGGCACGCGCGGATCGCCCTTGGCGCTGGCGCAGGCCTATGAAACCCGGCACCGTCTGGCGGCGGCTTTTGATCTGCCCGATGCTGCGTTTGAAATTGTGGTGATCACAACCACCGGCGATAAAATTCAGGATCGGCCGCTAAAAGATATCGGCGGCAAGGGTTTGTTCACCAAGGAAATCGAGGAAGACATGTTGTCGGGTGCGATTGATATTGCGGTGCATTCGATGAAAGATATGCCGGTGGATCAACCTGCCGGTTTGATTTTGGATACCTATCTGCCGCGCGAAGATGTGCGTGATGCCTTTGTTTCTCCAAAGGTCAAGCGGCTGGCCGATCTGGCCCAAGGCGCGATCGTTGGCACATCCAGTTTGCGCAGGCGTGCCCAATTGTTAAATATCCGGCCCGATCTACAGGTGGTGGAATTTCGCGGCAATGTGCAGACGCGGTTGAAAAAGCTGGCGGCTGGCGTGGCGGATGCGACGTTTTTGGCCATGGCGGGGCTGAACCGTTTGGGGCGTTCCGATGTGGCAAGCTCGGCTGTCGAAGTTAACGAAATGCTGCCCGCTGTGGCCCAAGGCGCGATTGGTATCGAGCGGCGTTTGGATGATACGCGCGTGGCCGATATGCTGGCGGCGATCCATGATGTGCAAACCGGTCAGCGGCTGGCAGCCGAGCGTGCGTTTCTGGCCGCCCTTGATGGATCCTGCGAAACGCCGATTGGCGGCTTGGCGGTGCTGGACGATGGCACGGTTTATTTGCGTGGCGAGATTTTGAAGCCGGATGGTTCTGAAAGTTTGACCGACGAAGGCACCGCAGCGATTGAAGACGCCGCCGCGTTAGGTCGTGCGGTTGCAAATCGTTTGCGCGCGCGGGCCGGCGAAGGTTTCTTTGACTGGGTTTGAACCACTTTAACGATTTTTTGCCAGCGCCATTTTTCGCGCATAGCCACGCGGGGTAAACATGCGCGGACCCTCGCCAAGTTTGGCCAGTTTTGAATGTGACGATCCAACCAGAACAACGGTCAGCATATCGACCTCGTCAACCTCCAGATCTGATAGTTTTCGATAGCGGATATTTTCCTCGGGCCGCCCTAGCGAGCTGGCCAACATTACGGGCGTATCGGCGGGACGGTGTTGCAGTAGAATATCGCGGGCCTCGGCCAACAATGTGCGTCTGCGTTTGGAAACCGGATTGTAAAAAGCAATCACAAAATCACCCTCGGCGGCGGCCTTGAGGCGTTTGATAATATCCTCGCGCGGGGTCAAAAGATCGGAGAGCGAAATCGCGCAAAAATCATGGCCAAGCGGGGCACCGGCACGCGCGGCGGCACCTTGCAGAGCCGAAACGCCGGGCGCTGAAATCACCTCGATCCGCCGTGCGGCGTCGGAAACACCACAGGCGTCAGGGTCACGATCCAGCAGCTCAAACACCAAAGATCCCATCGCGTAAATCCCTGCATCACCGGAACAAATCAGGGCAATGTTTTTGCCTTTTGCAGCCTGTTCAAGCGCGTAACGGCAACGATCTTCTTCGCCGCCGAGCGGAAAATCTGTGCGGGGCTTGCCAACAGCCAAAGACCCCAACAAGTCAATATAAAGCCCATAACCCACCAATTCTTCGGCTTGGGCGATCAATTGACTGGCCTCTGGCGTGCGCCAACTATGCTGACCCGGGCCGATGCCGACAATCGATAACTTGCCACGAGAACGGCCTTTTGGCTTTAAAACAGGCTCTAACGTGCGCGAAACGGCACAAGTGCAGTTGGCTGTTTTCTGCTTTTCAATTACCAATACGGCATTATCATCCGATGCCGCCAAGGCCGCGGCTTCTGAAACACCGTGGCAGCCCACTTCGGCAAAAACCACTTTTGAAGGATTGGCCAAACGATCTGCCTTTGTCTCAAGCTCATCGGCACTAAACAGGCGAAACGGCACATCCAGACGCTTTGCAACTTTGATCATCGCCGGCTCGTCTGCTTTTAAATCCAACGAATTCACCGACGCGATCGCGCCTTTGGCAATGCCTGCGTCATTTAGGGATTTCACAACCAAATCCCACAATTCCTCGGGATCGGCACCCCGCGCACAGCCCAACCCCAAGGCAAATCGTTGCGGGTGATAAACCAGACAGGTTTCAGTGCCTTTCACAAGTTTTTCTGTCACACAAATCTCGATGGTGCCATTTTCATTGGGCGTGATATCAAATATAGTCTCGCCGGTAACCTGCACGCCCTCGCCTGCCAATATTGCAGCCATAACCGGTTTTGCATGTTCGGGATTGGCCAGCCGATAACCTGCAGGTGGTTCGTCCAAAGCAAAGCCGAGCGTAACATCGCCAGCCGTTGTGATGGCCGCAATTGCGCCGGTTATTTCTGAAATCTGCTTTGCCAGCCGGTTTGCCCCGCGATGCCCGCCCAATAATGGCACCACGGCCGTTCCGTCATCCGATACGGCGAGCACGGGCGGCTCACTGCGTTTATCCGCCAGCAACGGGGCAACGGCGCGGATCAAAATACCGGCCGCACAAACCCCGATAATTGGCGTGCCCGAGGCAAATAAACTGCGGATGTGATCCAACGTATCGGCAAACCACGCATCGGCATTTTCAACACGACCCTGACGCCCGTGCATTTCAACACCCAGCGTTTGGGCCAGTTTATGCGCCACAGTTTCGCCCGATCGCGAGAGACACAGAACAACAGGTTTTACAGCCATGGATCGGCCCCTTTTATTAGCAAAATCATTGAAAAATATGGCGCTTTATCCGGCGCGTCTTTTAAGGGTAGTTTTCGTTCAGCCGCCAAAGTGGCGCGCTCGATATAAACGGCGCGATCAAGCAGCCCCAGATCTTTGATTGCGCTGCGAATTCTTGCCAGATGGCGGCCGACCTTCATTATCACCAGACTGTCTGCAGATTTAATCCGGAGTTTTAGCAAATCGGTCTCTAACGGGCCGGGGATCACGCTTAAAACCTCGTTTCTCGCCGCCAAAGGCAAGCCCAACGCAGCCGCACTTGCTGTCATCGATGTCACTCCGGGCACAATTTCGGTGGTGAATTTTTTGGACAGACGCGCATAAAGATACATGAACGAGCCATAGAAAAACGGATCACCCTCACAAAGCACCACAACATTTGTGCCAGTGGCGAGAACGGTTGCAATTTCATCGGCAGCCTTGTCGTAGGCGGTTTGTGCCGGTTCACGCGCGGTGGTCATTGGAATATCAATGCGGATTTCGCGGGTATTTTCGTCAATATATTGCGCGGCAATGAAACGCGCAAAGCTATCGCCGCCCATCAATGACGGATACGCCACAACCTTTGCCGATTGTATCAGCCGCACAGCCTTTAACGTCATAAGTTCGCTGTCACCCGGGCCCAGCCCAATTCCATAAAGCGTGCCGTTCATCGTTTTATCAGGCTCCATTGAGTGACAGGGCGCAACGGTTTCCAGCCGGTTAGTTTGCCAATTTTATCGGATCGGCTGATTTGCAACTTAGTCAGATCGCCACCGTATTGGCGGTGTAATTCATGCAAGATGACTTCGCTTTCAAGGGTCACTGTATTGGCCACCAACCGGCCCAGGGGACGCAATTTAGACCATGCTGCCTCGAAAGCATCGCGGCTTAATCCGCCGCCGATAAAGATTGCGTCAGGGGCGGGTAAAGCATTTAATGCATCCGGTGCGGTGCCTTGAATCAGCTCCAGTTTTGGCACCCCTAATGCCAGTGCATTGGCCGCCGCCATCGCCCGCCGATCTGCACGCGGCTCAATTCCGATTGCGCGCGCATATCGGGCGGCACGCATCCATTCCACTGCAATAGAGCCACATCCGGTGCCGATATCCCAAAGTAAAGCACCGCGCATTGGCATCAGTTTGGCCAAGGTTACGGCGCGCACCTCTTGTTTTGTCATGGTGCCATCGTGCTGGAATAAATCATCGGCCAGCCCGGGAACGCGCGGCAAAAGGGCGGCGTCGGTTGCTGCGACACAATCAACGGCCAAGGTGTTGAATGGCGGCACTTCATGGGCCCAGTTTTCGGCCAAACCATCAAAGCGCGCCTCGTTCTTGCCGCCCATATTTGCCAGCACTGTCATCCGGCTTTTGCCAAAGCCCCGTGTCGTTAAAAATGTGGCAATCTGCGACGGTGTTTCAGCGCCGGTTGTCAGAATAATCAGTCTCTGGTCCGGCTGAATAAAGGCAATTATCTGTTCGACCGGACGCCCGTGAACTGTCAGGGTTTCCAGATCGGCCATCGACCAGCCCATCCGCGCCGCCGCCAATTGAAAGGCTCCGACCTGAGGGTGATAGATGATTTCCGCCGGATCAATCGCGCCACCAATTTTAGAGCCGACCGAATACCACAACGGATCACCCGACGCCAAAACCACAACACGTTTGCCGCGCAATTTGGTCAATTCATCAATCAGCGCATCAAACGGCGATGGCCAGCTAATGCGTTTTGCCCCGATTTCCTGCGCCAGAGCATGATGACGATCGCCGCCAATCAGCACCTCGGCAGCTTCAACAACGGCGCGGGTGGCGGGGTTTAAGCCGTCAATTCCCTCCTCGCCAATGCCGACAATATGTAACCATGCTTGCATCATTTTTCCTCTGGCAATCCCGCGGCCAATGCGTTTACGGCAGCCGAAGCCATGGCCGAGCCACCCCGACGCCCCCGCAAAGCGATAAATTCGCAACCCCGTGCATTGCTGGCAAGTTCGGATTTGCTTTCGGCTGCGCCAACAAAACCCACCGGAAACCCCAGGATTAGTGCCGGTTTTGGCCAACCCTTGTCCAGTAATTCCAGCAGATGAAACAAGGCGGTTGGTGCGTTGCCAATCACAACAACCGCGCCTTGGATCTGGTCGCGCCACAGCTCGACAGCCGCAGCAGATCGTGTGTTGCCGATTTCTTTTGCCAACGCTGGAACCGATGGATTGTTCAGCGTTATCAGCACTTGGTTATTTGCGGGCAAATAGCGGCGGATAATTCCGGCACCAACCATTTCGCAATCACATAATATGGGCGCACCCGTCTCTAATGCGGCCCTTCCTGCGTTAAATGCGTTATTTGAAAAAGCCAGACGATCTGCGACCTCGATCATTCCGCAGGCGTGAATTAAACGAATTGCCACGGTTTCAAGACCCGCATCAAAACGATCCAAGCGCGCTTCCCGGCGCACTGTAGCAAAGCTTTCGGCGTAAATTTTGGCAGGGTCTTTTTGGTATGGTTTCATGCGGAGCCGTTGCCCGTGGTTTTTTTGCGCGCGCTTTCCGGTCCATGCGGATGTTTGGCGTGGGGGTATTCGGGATGCGCGTGATCATGCGAATGGTCATGTCCGTGATGATGGTGATGATCATGCCCGTGATGATGGTGGTGATCATCCATATCCAGACGACATTCCCCCGTGCAAAAATCATGGCATTGCACACAGGTTTCAACCGTCGCGCCGGGTGCATTTGCGCCTTGGCCCTCAACGTGGTGGTGATGGCTTTCCTGCACGGCACCCACCTCGTCCTCGAACCCCAGAACCTGCGTGCGATATTTGCAAGTGCCACAGGTCAGCGGCGGGATTTCCCCCAGCTGTTCGGTGATGCGTTCGGCGAATGTTTCAAGCACCTTCACATGGTCATTCAGATAGCCGGCCTTGATGAATTCAATATCGGGATTTGCCGCTGCAACGCGGTCGGTAAAGCCGTAAATCCGGTCGATCAAAATGCCGGCAAACAGGAAATACGGAAACACGATGACGCGTTTATAGCCGAGCTTTGCCGTGTGTTCCAAACACGGTTGCACCAGCGGGAAGGTCACGCCGGAATAACCGATTTCACACCAGCCAAACCCCATGCCTTCCCAAAGCATCCGGCCGATTTTGGCAACATTTCCGTTGGCATCCGGATCAGAGGCACCGCGGCCGATAACCACCAGACAGGTTTGCTCTAACGGTAATTCACCGTGCTTTTTATTGGCCGCATCCACCGCTTCTTGCACCCGCGCGCCAGCGGCGGCGATCATTTTGGCATCCACCCCCAATTCGCGGCCATAAGTCAGGTTGATATCGTGTTTTTTGGCATAGGTGTTTAGCACTGTCGGGATGTCGTTTTTGCTGTGCATCGCTGCAAATAACATGCCCGGAACGGCCAGTATCCGGTCACAACCCGCATTGCGCAACCGGTCCAACCCGTCGCGGATTACGGGGTTGGCAAATTCCAGATAGCCATAATCGACCTCCCAATCGCCGGGCAGCATTGCGGGCAGTTTTTCGGCTAGGACGGCGAATTGATCGACCGCATCCTGGCTGCGTGACCCGTGGCCACAAATCATTACACCGATTTTGCTCATTGACACATTTCCTTTCAAACCGCCCAACTGGCCAGTGACAGGAACACATGCTCCCGACGATGCTGCTTTAAACCCCCTGTTTGGGTCGATTTTCCACAGCCAACCGTTCTGGCCCCTTGGGCTTCGTCCGGGGTGAATATAGGCGCGTTGCAAGGTCGCTGCAATCAGTTATCTGCGAGTGGGTTGCTGGCCTGTGCTGTGAAATGTATAGCTGGCAAAAAGGAAATGTAGATGGCCGATAATCACCCTTATAATAACAAGGCAAAAGGCGTTGAGACGGCCGAAAATATGGATAAATTGGCGCGCAATGTTTTTGCCGGGGTTTACCCGCTGATTGCCGAGCAGATCAAAGAGCGCTTCAATATTACCAGCGGGGAATGCATCGATATTGGTAGCGGCCCGGCCAGTTTGCCCGTTGCCTTGGCGCGTATCACAGATTTGCATATTTATGCTGTCGATCAATCGCCGCATTGCAAAACTATTGCAATGCGCAATGCCAAAGAGGCCGGGTTGACTGACAGAATCACAGCGATTGAGGCTGTGGCTGAAAAATTGCCGTTTCGGGATAATTCGATTGATTTGGCGATTTCCAGAAGCTCGGTGATGTTTTGGAATGATCTGGTTGCGGGTTTTGATGAAATTTACCGCGTGCTAAAACCGGGTGGAAATACATATATCGGGGCGGGGTTTGGTTGTAAGGAATTGAAGGAAAGCATTTTTGCAAAGATGGAAGTAAAACAGCCCGGTTGGGGGGCGAAAAGAAAAGAGCGCCTTAGCCCTGAAAATCAGCAACGCATTCAGGCCGCGTTAGATAAATCAGCGGTTTGTAAATACCGGATGCACAAAACAGAGACGGGGTTCTGGATATGTATATCGAAGGGATAATCGTCTCTAATTCAGGCAATATTGCGCTGTTTTTACTGCTGGCACTTTTGCTCGATGGCTTATTGGGCGAGCCAAAATGGCTGTGGTCGCGATTTTCGCACCCCGCAATATTAATGGGCAAAGCGGTGGCTTGGGCGGACACCAGATACAATGTTGGTAACCACCGGAAATTAAAGGGAATCGCTGTTATGGGTTTCTTATGTTTGGTTGCGGTTTTGATCGGAATAACGGTCTCTAACCTGCCCGATTACGGTATAATCCAGATATTAATTACGGCCGTTCTTCTGGCGCAGAAAAGCTTGGCACAGCATGTTTCAGCCGTTGCCGATGTCTTGCGCGTATCCACAGAAGACGCGCGCCTCTCTGTGGCCCGCATCGTTGGGCGCGATACCGGCGAAATGGATGACAGCGCCATTGCCCGCAGCGCAATTGAAAGTGCGGCGGAAAACCTGTCGGACGGCATTGTTGCGCCGGTCTTTTGGTTTTTACTGTTGGGGCTGCCGGGCCTTTTGGTTTACAAAACCGTTAACACAGCAGATTCAATGATTGGTTATATGTCACCGAAATATCGTGAATTCGGCTGGGCCGCTGCGCGTTTTGATGATGTGTTAAACTGGATACCGGCGCGGCTTACCGCCTTGCTGATTGCGCTCACGCATAAACGCCTGAACGCGTGGCGCATTATTTTGCGTGATGCGCCGCTGCACCGTTCACCCAATGCCGGTTGGCCCGAGGCCGCAATGGCAACCAGTCTTGGCATCGCCTTATCCGGCCCGCGCAGCTATGATGGCGAGATGCGTGATTTTCCATATGTTCACGGTGAGGGTCGCCATTTCCTGACGGCCGATGACATCGATTTGGCCAGCCGTGGTCTTTGGCGGGTTTGGTGGGTAATCGTGGTAATAATAGCCCTGATTGGTGTTTTTTTCTAAAACTGTTGCCAGCCCGAAGCTTGCTGTTAATCTGGCGCAAATAATTTATTTTGAGGTCCAAATGCGTGTATATTTTTTTCGAACCTTTGCGATTAGCTGCATATGTCTGGGCCTGATCGGCACGGCGGCAAATGCCAAAACCACATGCGGTGGCAGGTTTAGCGATTTTATTTCGGCAATGAAGCAAGAGGCAATTGCCAACGGCCATGCCGCCGCAACGGTTGAGCGTTTTTTTGCCTCGGCCCGACAAGATAGCAGAACGCTTAAGGCAGATCGCTCGCAGGGTGTTTTTCGAAAAAGCTTTATCGATTTTTCGCGGGCCTTGATCAGTCAGGGGCGGATTAATAAAGGGCATGCAAATTCTAAAAAATGGGATGGTGTTTTTGACCGCATCGCGCAGGAATACGGCATTAATCGTGGGGTGCTGTTGGCGTTCTGGGCGTTTGAAACGGATTACGGATCTTTTCAAGGGGATTTTAATACGCTGAATTCACTGACTACATTGGCCCATGATTGCCGTCGTCCGCAGCTGTTCCGACCGCAGGTTTTTGCGGCGCTGGAATTATACGAACAGGGCAGGTTTTCACCGCGCAAAACTGTCGGGGCGTGGGCCGGAGAAATCGGAATGGTGCAAATGCTGCCTGCCGATATTTTGGAAAACAGCGTTGATGGCGATGGTGATGGGAGGGTCGATTTGAAAAACTCGGCACCGGATGCCTTGATGTCGGGGGCAAAGATGCTTTCCACATTGGGCTGGCAGCCAAATCAGCCGTGGTTGCAGGAAATCACGGTGCCAAGTTCACTGGATTGGTCCAAAACCGGATTGCACACAGAATTAACTGTCGCGCAATGGGCCGCGCTGGGCGTTAAGGCGCGCAAAGGTGCGCTTGCTTCGGGCGATCTGGCGGCATCGATCATTTTGCCGATGGGGCACAAAGGCCCTGCCTTTATTTCATACCCGAATTTCAAGGTTTATTTCGAGTGGAACCAAAGCTTTGTTTACGTCACCACCGCTGCATATTTTGCCACACGTCTGGAAGGCGCACCGGTCTATAATGCCGGAAACCCTGACCCGGGATTTTCGGATTTGCAAATGAAGGCGCTGCAAAAAAAGCTGGCAGCACGGGGCCATGATGTGGGCAAAATCGATGGAATTTTAGGGGCCAAAACCCGCATGGCCGTTCAAAAAGAGCAAGCGCGTTTGGGGTTTGCAGCGGATGCTTGGCCGACCGTAGCGCTGTTGAATAAGCTGTGACATTCGAGAGGTTTTACCAATCAATAAACTCTTCAAACGATTCAACAGTCACGCGCCACCAATCCAGCGTATCTTCAAAGTTTTTTGCGCCAACGCCATCAAAATCCAGATTTACATCCATTTCAAGAAACGGATCCCCGTCATCGTCAATATAGGCTTTGCCAAACCGTTTGTTGCGATTCTACTCATTTACCTGTTTGGTTCCACAATCTTCTGGTTTATGTTAT
>CAYSBD010000068.1:0-12857 GCA_964429175.1 uncultured Marinosulfonomonas sp. | reverse complement strand
TAATTCCATCCGGCAACAAAAAAGCCCCACGGTTTCGCAGGGCTTTTTATAGGTTTTCATTATTTTTAGTGACCCAGAATCTGGCTCAGGAACAGTTTCGTGCGCTCGGATTGTGGGTTGCCAAAGAATTCTTCCGGCTCGTTCTGCTCGACAATCTGGCCCTGATCCATAAAGATCACCCGATTGGCAACCTTGCGTGCAAAGCCCATTTCATGGGTCACACAGATCATGGTCATGCCTTCTTCGGCAAGCTCGATCATGGTGTCCAGAACCTCGGCGATCATTTCAGGGTCAAGTGCTGAAGTCGGCTCGTCAAACAACATGATGCGCGGACGCATGCACAGTGAGCGCGCAATCGCTACACGCTGCTGCTGGCCACCCGACAGCTGACCGGGGTATTTAGCGGCCTGCTCGGGGATTTTCACCTTTTCCAGAAAATGCATCGCCGTTTCTTCGGCCTCTTTTCTGGGCGTTTTACGCACCCAGATCGGCGCCAGTGTCAGGTTTTCTAAAACTGACAGATGCGGAAACAGGTTAAAGTGCTGAAAACACATGCCAACCTCGGAGCGGATTTTGTCGATGTTTTTCAAATCCGAAGAAAGCTCGGTTCCGTCAACGATAATCGTGCCCTTCTGGTGTTCCTCCAGCCGGTTGATGCAGCGGATCAGGGTGGATTTACCCGAACCGGACGGCCCGCAAACCACGATTCGCTCGCCACGGTTTACCGTCATGTTGATGTCTTTGAGCACGTGGAATGCACCATACCACTTGTTCATATTTGTTATCTCGATCGCGATTTCGTCCGATACGGACATTTGCGATATCTTTGCGGGTTCAGACATTTACGTCACTCCTTTTTAAATTAATGACCAGTCTGAAGCTTGCGCTCCAGATACATGGAATAGCGGGACATCCCGTAACAGAACAAGAAGAACACCAGCGCCACAAAGGCGTAAAGTTCCCACACAATGCCGTTCCATTCGGTTTTAGCCTGGATCAGTTTCACCCAGCCAATCGGATCAGACAGCGCGATGATCGACACCAATGTGGTATCTTTGAACACGCCGATAAAGGTGGAAACAATTCCGGGGATCGCGATTTTCAGGGCCTGAGGCATGATAATCAGGCGTTGCGCCTGCCAGTAATCCAGACCCAGCGCATCGGCGGCCTCGTATTGACCTTTTGGCAAAGCGGCCAGACCACCACGGATCACCTCGGCCATGTAGGCGGCCGAAAAGATGGTGATCATGATCATAACGCGCAGGATAATGTCAAACTGTGTTCCTTTGGGCAGGAAGTAATTCAACAAAACCGAAGCCACGAACAACAAAGTGATCAGCGGCACACCACGAATGAATTCGATGAAACCAACGCAGAGTGTTTTCACGATCATCAGGTTGGAAAGCCGGCCCAGCGCTAGAATAATCCCCAATGGGAAAGACAGCACAATACCGGTAACCCCCAGCAAAATCGCCAGCATAAAGCCACCAAACTGGCGGCTGGAAACCGGCGTTAGACCGAACAATCCGACATCACTATAAACCCGGTTGATGATGATAGTGGTGTTGATGTAATCATTTTCAAGCCGCAATGCCGCAGTAAGCTGTCTGATATCTTCGGCTGGAAGCGATTTTGCCAGATCCTCGGTTACCTCGTTCATGCTGCCAAAGCCAGCCACCGTGTCTGGCAAAGCGGCCCGCGCTGCTTTCATTTGAACACTCAGCTCTTGTAGTCTTATTTCATTGCCCACAAGCGCCTGAATGTCCGCATCCCGCCTGACCAGATCCCGACGCAAGGCTTCAGCCTTGCTGCGTTCAGCCGTGGCGGCATTACGGGCCATTTGAATTGCTGTTTTCTCACGGATTAACCCGGACACCGGATTGTCGGCACTCACACCGACCTGAACCACGGTATCAATTTTTGCCTGAACCTTGTCCAGCCGCTGCTGAATCGGTTCAATAATTGCCGTTAATCTTTCAACTTCGGCCGCTTGTTGCGGAATTGCGGTTTGCAACCGAACTGTTTCGCTCTCCATCCGGCTGCTGCCAATCGCATGGGTTAATCCCTGACTAACCATGCCAGCCAAAAACAGCCACCAAACCAGCGCGCCAAGAACGGCAACAATCAAGCCGCCTAACGGCCCGATTACAGGGCTGGCAATTTTATGCAGCAGATAGCCAACGCCAAAGCCAAGTGCCGCCACAATAGGTGTCCAGACCGGACCACCCCAAAGCAGCCATGGGCAGATAAACAGCGCAGAGGCCGAAATAATATACATTTGTTTGGGCAGGCCATTAAACAAAACAGGCGCAATGGCTGTAAGCAGCAACACCAGCGCCAAATTGGGGCGCCAATACATATCGCTTGGGTAAAACCCGTACATCAAATGCCAAAAGCGTTCATGCACAACAGCCCAACAGGCACCGCTTGCGGTTTCGCCAACACCCAGCGTTTCACCGAGCACCATGCGGCATTCATTTAGCGAAGTCGCGTGCCAAACCCCGCCAAATACCCAAGGCACCAACGCCCCCAGCACAAAGTAGATTGCGACAAGCGAAAAAACTGTCAAAATTGCATTTAGCGGCGTGGAAAACAGATTATGTTTCATCCAGCCAATAATGCCGATATCTGAGGCGGGCGGCGCTTGCTCGCTCAGCATTTCAGTACGCACATAGGCTTGATTGCTCGTATCGGTCATATCAGCGCTCCTTCAGTTTGGTGCGTTTGTTGTAAAAATTGATCACCGAAGAAATCAGCAGCGAGATCGTCAGATACGCCGCCATGAGCAGCAAAATGGATTCCATTTCGCGGCCCGTCTGGTTCATGGTCACACCGCCCAGCGTCTGGGTGATGTCCATATAACCGGCGACAACCGCCAAAGACGAGTTTTTCGTCAGGTTCAAATATTGCGAGATCAATGGCGGAATAATAACCCGCATGGCCTGGGGTAAAATCACCAAGCTCATAATCTTTCTGGGGCGAACGCCCAATGCCTCGGCGGCTTCGGTTTGACCTTTGGAAATAGCCATAATCCCGGCGCGCACAATTTCAGCAATAAAGGCACCGGTATAAAGCGACAGGGAAAGCCACAGCGCAATCAGCGAGCTGCGCAAATGTATGCCGCCTTGGAAATTAAAGCCCTTTAGTTCGGGATATCCAAGGTAAAAACCCAATATCCACAGCACGGTCACTGTAGGGATGACAACAATAGCAAGACGAACATGCCACGTTGCAGGCCGCACCCCTGTTGAATTTTGAATTTGGCCCGCGCGCCCTGCAATCAATTTACTGACCATCAGGCCCGCAATCAGAACGGCCATAATTGCCATCAGATCAAGGCTGATTTCAAATGAATTCCAAAACACCGGCGCATCGCCCAGCCCGCGTGAAAACAGCGGCTCGGGGATATAAATACCGCGGTTTGTGATCGCGACACTGTCAGATAAAATCATCGAGGCCGTTGCATTTTCGCCTCTGAATTCTATGGGGGTTGGCAAGGTATGCGATATTGCCACAACCGCCAGCGAAATACACAGCAACAGCGGTATGTTTCTGAAAACCTCGACATAAATCGTGGCCAACCGCGACACGATCCAGTTTTTGGAAAGGCGCAAAATACCGAAAAGAACACCTAAAAACGTCGCCAGCAAACAACCCAGCACCGCCACCAGCAGCGTATTCAGCAAGCCGACAACCGCCGCCCGAAAATGTGTCGATTGCGAAGTATAGGCAATCAATCTCTGATTAATATCGTAATCGGCTGTTTCCCACAGGAAACCAAACTGAAACGGAATGCCCGCAAGCGCAAGATTAACCCGGACGTTGTTGATCAGCCAGGCAGCGCCCAACATGAATCCGATCATCGCAATGGCCTGGATGGTGATCGAACGATAACGCGTATCATTTAGCAACATAGATAAGCGAAACGATCCCTTGGGAGGGTCGGTCATAGTCGTCATAGATACATCCCCGTATTCGCTGGCCTGTTATTGGTGGCACGCAGTATTTTCGCAGCCCCGGCTCAGATAAATTGCTTTTAAAGTAGAAACGAAAGGGGCGCAGAAATCATCCTGCGCCCCAGTCTTTTATAATCCTAGCGGAAAGGAGGTGAGTAAATCAGACCACCATCTGTCCACAAAGCGTTCAGACCGCGAGAAATGCCAATCGGTGTTTTCTCACCAATGTTGTTCTCGAAGATCTCGCCAAAGTTACCACCCGAAGCAATCGCGCGCTTTGCCCATTCAGCATCAAGACCAAGCATTTCGCCCATGGTGCCTTCGGAGCCCAGAATACGGTTGATTTCAGGGTTGTTTGTGCCTTTTGCCAGCTCTTCGATGTTGGCGGAAGTAATACCAAATTCTTCAGCTGAAATCAGCGCGTTCAGAGTCCAGCGTGCAATATCGCCCCACTCGTTGTCGCCGTGACGTACCAACGGGCCGAGTGGCTCTTTGGAGATGATTTCTGGCAGAATCATGTGCTCGTCCGGTTTTTCAAATGCCGCACGTGTGGCCGCAAGTGCCGATGCGTCAGTTGTCAAAACATCGCAAGCGCCGGACAGATACTGCTTTTGTGCTTCTGCGTTGTTGGCGATTGGAACCGGCTCATAAGTCATGTTATGCTCGCGGAAATAATCCGCCAGGTTCAGCTCGGTTGTTGTGCCGGTCTGGATGCAAATCGTTGCACCATCCAGGTCTTTAGCCGAAGTAACACCCAACGCTTTTGGCGCCATGAAACCTTGTCCGTCGAAGTAGTTGATGCCGATGAATTCCATTTTCAGGTCAACATCACGCGACAATGTCCATGTGGTATTGCGTGCCAGCAGATCAACTTCGCCGGAATTCAGCGCGGTGAAACGCGTTTTTGAGCTGAGCGGAACAAATTCGATCGCATCGTTGTCGCCAAGAACAGCAGCAGCAACGGCGCGACAGATCGCAACATCGTAACCCTGCCATTTGCCGTTGGCGTCAGGTGACGCAAAGCCAACCAGACCTTCGGACACACCGCAGTTCAATTTGCCACGCGCTTTAACATCGTCAAGAGTGCTTGCAGCAGCGATACCAGCGGTCAAGCTGGCGATTGCCAATGCACCTAGAAATACAGTTTTTTTCATTTTTACCTCTTCCTGATAGGCTACCCTTTTTAGGGTAGTTTAATCGGCCCGTGATGGGCCGAGGGCGATATGAGGGAATATTTCCCCTCTAAGACAGTATTTTGGGCTATATGTTTAGAATAGGTCAAGGGCCTTTTGGGATTAACCCCACATCGGGCCCCAATTATAGCAAGAATCAAAAATGCAATACCCAATATCCGGTATATTAAAGCTTATTTGGCCATATTGTAAAATTTGTCAGCATGCAAAAACGCGGATTTTTTAGCCCCTGCGGTTGCCGCTGCCTCATCATCTTCGCCCCATTGGCTGATTTGCCAGTCCTCATCGATTCTTGAACACTGCCACAATCGGGCCGCGGGCATAAACTGCTGAACAACGCCAAACCCGATAATCAATGACCCCGACATCCCGACCAGATCATGAAACGCGGCCAACTGAAACGCGCTCATGGCTGCCACCCGTTTGGCCAGCGATTTCAGCACAGCCGCATCTTGCTGAATATGCACAATTCCCTCGCCGGCTTTCAGCGGGGCCGCCAAATCATTTGCAGCCCACGCCAGCAACGGGTCCCACGCCGCACTCTGGCGTGCGATCAATTCCTTGGGCGATGCGGCGCGGTAACAAATCAGATCCGTGCCACCATATTCCGCCACCAGCTCGGCCACCTCGGCGTGCATCGGCCCAACCTTGTCGATTGCGGCATTGGCCGATCGGGTAAACGGCATTGACAACGGATCAACCTTTTCGCCCTGCGCCTGCCATTCCCTGGCGATTTCCCCGGCCATTTCGCGCGTCGGCACAACCAGTTCCGATTTCACCGGAGTCCGCAATTTGCGCCCGTCCAGCAGCACCGAAAATCCGGCCTCTATTTCGGTAACTTCTGCGTTTTCCCAGAACCGTTTTGCCGTCCATCCTGCCATGATCGTATCCTTAAATTCGGCACAGTCTGCACCCGGGCCGTTTACATATATTCGTCAAACGGATCATCCGCCACATCGCGCGCATCCCAGGCAAATGTATCCCAAGTGCGTTGCATATGCTCGGGCATCGGTGCGACAATTTTCAGGGTCTTGCCGGTAACAGGATGGGGCAGGATAATACAGCGGGCGTGCAAATGCATCTTTTTGCTGATGTCTCCACCCAACTGCGCCCCCCAACCATCGCCCTGGTTTTCCTGACCCGAGCCGCCATATTTCCCATCGCCAATAATCGGATGACCCAATTTCGCCATATGCGCCCGCAGCTGGTGTTTGCGCCCCGTTATCGGCACCAAAATCACCCATGCACAACGTTTGGCAGCCGCCGACGCAACCATGTAATCGGTGGTCGAGCGCTTGGCACCATCGGTCTGGGCCACCTCGTCGGGATGAATACACACCATTTTTTCACCAGCACCATTCGGACCGTGACCACCTGCCTGAAGCAGACCATACCGGATTGTGCCCATCTTTGGCGTCGGGCAGCCACCAACAGCGGCCCAATAAATCTTGCGGGTTTCGCGGTCACGAAAGGCCTGGGTCAGCGCCGAGGCCACCTGACGGGTGCGCGCCAGCAACAAAATGCCCGAAGTATCCTTATCCAGCCGATGCACCAGCCGGGGTTTTTGATCATAACCAAAACGCAAAGCATCGGCCAGCATATCGACATGGCGGGTTTGTTTGCTGCCACCTTGGGTCGGCAAACCGGCCGGTTTATTGATCGCGATAATATCATCATCGCGATACAACACCGCAGCCTGCATCATTTTGACATCGGCATTGCTGATCATGTCATAGGTTTTGGCCCGCGCGGTAATTTCATGCGGATCAGGCAGCGGCGGAATGCGCACGATCTGGCCCTCCTCCACGCGCGACGATGCTTTCACCCGGCCGCCATCAACCCGAATATCGCCCTTGCGGCACATTTTTTCAATCCGCCCCTGCGCAATATGCGGAAAATTTCGCCGGAACCAGCGGTCCAGCCGTTGGTCGCCATCGCCAGTTAAAACTTCAATTTTTTGAACGCCACTCATGCCCATATTTCCCGTGCAACGAGCACACCTAAAAAGACCGCCAGCAATGAAAACACAACGCTGGCCAAAATATATCCGGCCGCCAAACCGGGCTGACCTTTTTCAAACAGCTTCAGCGCATCCAGCGAAAAAGCCGAGAACGTGGTGAAACCGCCCAAAACGCCGGTTAACAAAAACGGGCTTAAACGGCTGGCATCCTTGGCCATCAACGCGATGAACAAAACCCCGATCGCAAACGAGCCAACAACATTCACCGTCAACGTCCCCCACGGATAACCCGCGCCCAAAAACCGCGCGGCCGCAAGCCCCGTCAAATAACGGCCAACAGCGCCCAATGCGCCGCCAATTGCAACTTGTAAAACGGTCCAGATCATTGCGCCTCTCTTTTATACCTGCGCGGCTTTGTCAACCGCCCTGCCGCTTGGCGCGCAATTTTACGAAATAATCCAGCCGTTTTTTTAATTCCCGTTCAAAACCGCGCTGCACGGGCTGATAATAAACCCCGTGCCGCATTGCATCAGGGAAATAATTCTGGCCCGAAAACCCGTCCTCGGCATCGTGGTCATAGGCATAATCCGCGCCATAACCCTGATCTTTCATCATTGCGGTCGGCGCATTTAAAATATGTTTTGGCGGCTGCTCGGATCCGGTTTTTTTGGCCGCTTTCATCGCCGCCTTAAACGCCACATAAGCCGCGTTGGATTTCGGCGCCAACGCCAGATATGTCACGGCCTGAGCCAAAGCCAATTCACCCTCGGGGCTGCCCAACCGTTCATAAGTTTCCCACGCCTGCAAGCAAACACCATGCGCTTGCGGATCCGCTAGCCCGATATCCTCAACCGCCATACGAGTGATGCGGCGCGCCAAGTAACGCGGGTCTTCGCCGCCGGTCAACATTCGGGCCAGCCAATAAAGCGCCGCATCCGGGTCTGAGCCGCGCACCGATTTATGCAACGCGGAAATCAGATTGAAATGCGCGTCCCCGCTTTTGTCATAAACCGCGGCACGGCGCATCAAACGGCTAGCTAATGCTTTGGTGTCCAGATTTTCATCGTCTTTCCAGCCCATAACCTGCTCAACCAAATTCAGCAAAGCACGCCCGTCACCGTCGGCCATTTCCAGCAACGCCTCGCGCGCCTCGCCCGTTACAGGCAGCGCTTTTCCCAGCTGCTTTTCAGCCCGCTGCGCCAACAGCTCAAGATCGGCCAGCGTTAAACGGTTTAACACCAAAACCTGTGCGCGCGACAACACAGCCGAGTTCAGCTCGAACGACGGGTTTTCCGTAGTGGCACCGACCAAAACGATGGTGCCATCCTCCATGAACGGCAAAAACCCATCCTGCTGGGCCTTGTTAAAACGGTGAATTTCGTCCACAAATAACAGCGTGCCTTTGCCATTCTGACGCCGGATTTTAGCGGCCTCGAATACCTTTTTCAAATCTGCAATGCCGCTGAAAATCGCGCTGATCTGAACGAAAGCCAGATCGGTTTCAGCCGCCAACAGGCGCGCAATCGTAGTTTTCCCTGTGCCGGGCGGCCCCCAGAAAATAAGCGACGAAAGGCTGCCAGCGGCCAACATCATCCCCAGCGGGGCCTGTTTGCCGATAACCTGTTTCTGGCCAACCACCTGATCCAATGTTTTAGGCCGCAACCTATCGGCCAGCGGACGCGGCGCGCCCTCTGTTGCGGATTCAGTTGTGGTGTCAAACAAATCAGCCATGAAACAAACCTAAGCGCCTGCGCCAAATTATAAAAGCGAAATGGCGCAGCGCTATGGATATTGCCTGTCAGTGAAACTTGCTTGCCAGATTAATCGACACACATTGATAATCGCCATCATCAATAAACATGGTCGGGCCGGCGGCTTCGGCATCCAGACCACAACGGCCAAACCAGCGCGGCCAATTGGCAGCCGTTAGGGCAATCAGACGCGTTGCGCCAAGCTCGCGCGCCGATTTCAACATCGCACCAACCATATAGGCATGCACGCGACGGCGGATGCGCTCGGGCGTGGTGTGCGACACAAAAACCCGGGTGCTTTCCCAAGTGTTTTCGCTGACCGGTGCCTCGTCATACAGCAGGTTTTGCGGGATTGTATCCAGCAAGCCACGTTGGGCATCGCGGATCATATAGCTGTAAATCCCGCAATGCGTCGTGGTCGGCGTTAAACGAATGCCGGCGTAAATTTCGCCAAAATTATGGATCGCGATCCAGCGACTGGCAGGCGTATCATATTGATCATACTCCATATCCAGCGCTTCGGGCAGATCCCAGTTTTTCTGCACGATAAAAGATTGCTTTCGGGCGCGGAAAAGGTTTGCGAACAACTCCCCGTGGTTGTGCATGTTTTCGAAAGATAGTGTCGTGGTTTGCATGGCAGCCTCCAACTTGGTTTTACATTAATCAAGCTTGGTAGCAGCAGAATCCCAACATACGCTTACAGCAGCCTGTAATCCTTGGCGCGCTGCAAAGCCTCGGCAGTAGTGCGAGCAAGCAACCTGCGCCGGGCCGAAGCCAAACGTGCTTTTAGTGCGCTTTCGGAAATATTAAGTTTAGCCGCCGCCGCCGCATGACGATCCCCCGCCGCAATCAAACGTAGAGCTTCGGTTTGAGCCTTTGTCAGACTCTCCGGCGGCTCGGTTTTATCATGGAGCCGCCGAATGATGAGCAGGATTTGTTCAATCTCGCTGTTATTAAATTCACGGTCAGAGCGTGCGAAGCTCGCAATCGTGCGCGAACCGATTGGCCCACAAGAAACAGTTAAGCCATATTTCAGATCAAACTTATTTGCTTCCTCAAACAGACCGAATGGATCAGGGATTGTAAATTCGCTCCAACGACAAGCACCTTCGGTACTAAAGCCCCAGGCAATCGTCGGGTCGCGTAATGCAAATGCCTTTTCGGTATAATGATCCAGCCAAGCCTGATTATAGGTTGAAAATTGCATCAAGGGGGCCGCATAACGAATATGCAGGCCAATAAAATACCCACCCTCGGATAAGGGGGTAAGTTTCTGTAGCTCTGATTCTAAACCTAACCGATAAGACATGTCTTTTTAGACATGTTGGTTAACGGCTAGTCAACCTTAAATTGCCGCGCCGATACGCTGATTGCAGAAAATCTCTACTGCGGGCGCAAGCACAATTTTAGAACAGAATTTAAAAGCAAAAAACCCCGTCCAAAGACGAGGTTTTAACTGTTCCGACATCTGCAACGTTTATTTGTCTGCAGCAGATTCCTCGGCCGCAACACGGGCTTTATCAGCCGCGCCTTTTGCAGCCGTATCACGGTCAACAAATTCAATAATCGCCATTGGTGCCATATCGCCATAACGAAATCCGGCCTTCATAACACGGACATAACCACCGTTGCGGTCTTTGTAGCGCGGGCCAAGAACCTCAAACAGTTTGGCAACATACTGATCTTCTTTCAGGCGTGATCTGGCCTGACGGCGGGCGTGCAGATCACCGCGTTTTCCCAGCGTAATCAATTTGTCGATGACGCGCTTCAGCTCTTTGGCTTTGGGCAATGTTGTTTTTATTTGTTCATGTTCGATCAATGAGCCGGCCATGTTGGCGAACAACGCTTTGCGGTGCTCATGGGTTCGGTTCAGGCGGCGGTAACCTCTTGCGTGACGCATTTTTCAATCCTTCAGGTTTATACTTTGTCTGGCCTCCCGTGCGTGCGGGCGACTCTCCTTGGGGCAGTATTGCCCTGATTTCCCTGCCAGATGCAGGCATTTAGGGCGCGCCGAAACGCACCCTGAATTTTTTAAAACTGGTCTTCGAATTTCTTGGCCAGATCCTCGATGTTTTCAGGCGGCCAATCTTCGACATCCATACCCAGATGCAAGCCCATGCCCGACAACACTTCCTTGATCTCGTTCAAGGATTTGCGTCCGAAATTCGGCGTGCGCAGCATTTCGGCTTCGGTTTTCTGGATCAGATCGCCGATGTAAACGATGTTGTCGTTTTTCAGACAATTCGCCGAACGCACCGACAGCTCCAACTCGTCTACCTTTTTCAAAAGCAGCGGGTTGAATTCCAGACCATCTTCTTCTTCTTGACGGTTTGCAGCCTCTGGATCATCAAAGTTCACAAATATCGACAGCTGATCCTGCAAAATACGCGCCGCAAAAGCAACCGCATCTTCAGCCGAAATAGATCCGTCAGTTTCCAGCTTCAACGTCAGTTTATCATAATCCAGAACCTGACCTTCGCGGGTCGGCTGCACATCATAAGAAACCTTGCGCACCGGAGAAAAAATCGCATCGATCGGGATCAGACCAATCGGCGCATCTTCGGGGCGGTTTTTGTCGGCCGCAACATAGCCCTTGCCGGTGTTGACAGTCAGTTCCATAAACAGATCCGCGCCATCATCCAGCTGACAAATAACGTGATCCTTGTTCAGAACCTCGATGCCAGCGCTTTCGGAAATATCGCCAGCGGTCACAACCATCGGGCCTTTGGCCGAAATTGACAGACGCTTTGGCCCGTCAACTTCCATCGCCAAAGCAACGCTTTTCAGGTTCAGAACGATGTCTGTCACGTCTTCGCGAACACCCGCAATGGTAGAGAATTCATGCAAAACATTGTCGATGTGAACGCTGGTAATTGCCGCGCCCTGCAAGCTTGACATCAGCACACGGCGCAGCGCGTTGCCCATTGTCAGGCCAAAACCGCGCTCCAGCGGCTCTGCAATCACGGTCGCTTGCGTTGCGGGGTTGGCACCCGGTGTCACCACCAGTTGCGTTGGTTTAATCAGCTCTTGCCAGTTTTTGTGGATCATGTGTGTCGCCTCCATTCATGTTTTCGGATCATGTCCAATTTTTCCGAAAACGCCCGAGGTAAAAATGACGAACCCGGGCAGCTGTTAATTCAGCTGCCCGAGCAAAGAAATAGTTATACGCGGCGCCGTTTTGGTGGGCGGCAGCCGTTATGTGCAATCGGCGTTACATCACGGATCGAGGTGATGTTCAGACCAACTGCTGCCAAAGCGCGAAGTGCGGATTCACGGCCGGAACCGGGCCCCTGAACTTCGACTTCCAGCGTTTTAACGCCGTGCTCCTGAGCTTTTTTAGCTACATCCTCGGCTGCCATTTGTGCGGCATAAGGCGTAGATTTACGCGAGCCCCGAAAGCCCATCAAACCGGCCGAGGACCATGCGATTGCATTGCCCTGAACATCGGAAATCAGGATTTTGGTGTTGTTGAACGAAGAATTCACATGTGCAACACCAGAGGCGATATTCTTGCGGACTTTACGTTTTGTGCGTGCTTTTTCACGTGCCATTAGATCAGTACCCCCTTATTTTTTCTTGCCGGCAATAGCCCTTGCAGGGCCTTTGCGCGTGCGAGCGTTAGTGTGGGTACGTTGGCCACGTACAGGCAAGCCGCGACGATGACGCAGGCCGCGGTAGCAACCCAGATCCATCAAACGCTTGATGTTCACTTGTCTTTCGCGACGCAAATCACCTTCAACGGTAAAATTTGCATCAATATGTTCGCGGATGGTCAAAACCTCGGCATCGGACAAGTCGTTAAGACGACGGGTTACGTCGATATTAACGGCTTCGCAGATGCTTTGAGCGGCTGTTGTGCCAATTCCGGTAATGTAAGTCAGGGCAATCGGGACCCGTTTATGGGTCGGTAGATTTACGCCAGCAATACGTGCCACGTGTGTACTTCCTTTTTTGTTGCGACTCCGTAATTCCAGAGCCTTTTTTCACAACCAAAGCC
>CAYSBD010000067.1:0-13020 GCA_964429175.1 uncultured Marinosulfonomonas sp. | reverse complement strand
CTAACAATAGCAGCAAATAAAAAAGGCGCGCCAGTCACCTGATGCGCCTTTTCCAAATCCAGCCAAACAGCCTATTTCTGCGAAATTCGGCCATCCATGTAAGGCGTGTAATCGCCATGCGCCGCCATGTATTCGACCATCACATCAGCCAGATCAGGGCCGAAATCATAGGCGTTCATGCCGTCGGTGGTGAATATTTTATAGCCATCACCACCACCGCGCACATAATTATTGGTCACAACACCGTAAATTTTATCAGGGTCAATCGGCGCCCAACCATCGCCATCGGCGACCAGAACCTCGACAATGCGTCCCTCATTTGGCGCGATATTCGCATCCCAAGTGAAATTGATACCCGCAACCTGAGGGAACCGGCCCTTGACCTCCTCGACCTGACTAACGCCATTTTCAAGCGCCGCAATCACGCCGGATCCTTTGATCTGAAAGGTTGAAAGTGTGTTCTGAAACGGCAGCACGCCCAGCACTTCGCCCATCGTGACCTCGCCTTTATCAATCGATGCACGGATACCGCCAGAATTGGCAATCGCAATCGAAATGCCCTGATCCTTGACGCGATCCAGCATAGAATCGGCCACCAGATTGCCCATCTCGCATTCTTTCACCCGGCAATTATCGCGGTTGCCGTCAATCGGTGCCGCGGCCGAAGCCACCACATTCTGGCGGATTTTTTCAAGCGGCACGGCCAATTCGGCAATCCGCGCCTTGGTGTCGTTATCTTCAACCACTTTTCCGCTCATTATAATTGGCTCGCCCACGGCTTGCGTGATGTTGCCATCGGCATCAAAAACGACATTCAATTCGCCCAAAAATTTACCATAAGCATAGGCCTGCACAATCGCGGTGTTGTTAACCATCGTCGGATACGGACCTTTGGCCTTATCGGAAACATTGGACAGGTAAGTGTTTGAATGTCCACCAACAATTATATCAACACCGGTGGTTTCTGCCGCAATGCGCTGATCTACTTTATAACCGGAATGCGACAAAACGATAATTTTATTCACACCTTGGGCAGTCATTTTATCAACCTCTGCCTGAACCGCCGCCACCGGATCGCTAAAGGTAATATTGGGGCCGGGGCTGGCCAATTCGTGGGTGTCTTCGGGCGTCAAACCAATCAGGCCCAGCTTCTCTCCGCCACGCTCGATTATCACCGATTTGGGCAGCTTTTCGGCCAACAGCGGCTCGCGGGTGACATCGGCGTTTGACATCAAAATAGGAAATTCCAGCGCATCCATAAAGCCACGCAACACCTCGGGGCCATCGTCAAATTCATGATTGCCCACGGTCATCGCGTCATAGCCCATTTTATTCATCATTTCGGCGGCAACTTTACCCTTGTAATAGGTGTAAAACAGCGTGCCTTGAAACTGATCGCCGCCATCAACCAGAATGCTGTTGTTGCTGCGCGCGCGGGCCTCGGCGATGGCTGTGACCAGGCGCGCTGACCCGCCAAAACATTTACCCTCAAGGTTTTTTTCCTCCGAGCAGCCGGAATCGTATTTGCTGATTGGCTCAAAGCGGGCGTGAAAATCATTGGTGTGCAAAATGGTCAGCGAATAATCCGCGACAGCCATGCTTGCCCCAAAGGTTAACGCAACTGCCGCCGCCGTGGTTTTTAGCATAAAACGCGTTATCATAAAGAATCCTCCTGCTGGATTGGTTGGCTTATGGGCTATCGTGGCAATGTCGGTCCCAAGAGTCAAAGCCTTGACGATTTTAATTTGAACAGGCATTTGAGGGTTATGAAAATTTATAAAATATTCCTCAAGTCTCAGTGGGCCGAGTTCGATACCAAAGGCCAAACCGATGGCGCGCCAGTGGATCTGGCCGATGGTTTCATCCATTTTTCAACCGCTGCACAAGCCGGCGAAACCGCTGCCAAATATTTCGCCGATATTGACGGGCTGATGCTGATTGCCTTTGAAGCCGAACAAATGGGCGATGCCCTAAAATGGGAGCCCTCGCGTGGTGGGGATCTATTCCCGCATCTTTACCGCCCTTTACAACGCGACGAAGTGCTTTGGGCAAAGCCATTGCTTTTTAAAAACGGCGCACATATTTTTCCGCCAGAACTTACACAGGAAATGACATGAAGCTGCTTGAACGCATCGGCCTCAAGGCGCTGCATGATTTTGACCCCGAACGCGCCCACGCTTTGTCGCTCAAGGCGCTGAATACACGGCTTGTTCCGCTGCCCGGTGTGTTCAGCACAAGGCGTTTAAAAACCAAAATCGCGGGCCTTACCTTGCCGAATCCTGTTGGATTGGCGGCCGGCTTTGATAAAAACGCCACCGCAATGTCGCCGCTTTCGCGCGCCGGTTTTGGCTTTCTCGAGGTCGGTGCCGCCACCCCGCGCCCCCAGCCGGGCAACCCAAAGCCACGCCTGTTTCGCCTTATCGAGGATCGCGCTGTGATTAACCGGTTCGGGTTTAATAACGATGGCATGAAAATCATTTCAAAGCGGTTAAAAAAACGCCCCAAGAAAGCGGTGATCGGCCTGAATTTGGGTGCCAACAAAGACAGCGATGACCGCGCTGCCGATTTCGCCACCGTTCTGGCGCATTGCGGCAAACATCTGGATTTTGCTACCGTAAATGTGTCCTCGCCCAACACCGAAAAACTGCGTGATTTGCAGGGCAAGGCGGCTTTAACGGCTTTGCTGAACGGCGTTATCAACACCCGAAACAACCTGTCGCGGCCCATTCCGGTTTTCCTGAAAATCGCGCCTGACCTAACCGAAACCGAGCTGGCCGAAATCGCCCAAGTCGCCATCGACACCGGCATTGACGCAATCATCGCCACCAATACCACGCTTTGCCGCGACGGGCTGAGCAGCAAACACCGCGATCAGGCAGGCGGGCTGTCCGGCGCGCCGTTATTCGAGAAATCCACCCGCGTTTTGGCGCAACTTAGCGAATTGACCGATGGCAAAATCCCCCTGATCGGGGTTGGTGGCATTGGCTCGGCCGAGCAGGCCTATGCCAAAATCTGCGCCGGAGCCACGGCTGTGCAGCTTTATTCGGCGATGGTTTACCAAGGCCTGTCACTGATCACAGAAATCGCCAAGGGGCTGGATCAATTACTGGCCCGCGACGGTTTTGCCAAGATTTCCCAAGCCGTGGGCAGCAAACGAAAAGACTGGCTATGACGATAATCTGGCACAACCCGCGCTGCTCAAAATCGCGCGCCACGCTGGCTTTGATTGAAAACGCCGGCATCCGCCCTGAAATCCGATTGTATCTCGATCAAGCCCCGACCGAATCTGAAATTCGTGACGTCCTCGGGTTGCTGGATGTCACAGCGGCAGGGTTAATCCGAAAAGATGAAACTCTTTACAAAGAGCTTGGGTTAAAAAATGCTGCCCCGCAGAAACTGATAAAAGCCATGGCGCAAAACCCGAAACTCATCGAACGCCCCGTGGTTTTGGCCAATAGAAAAGCCGCTCTTGGTCGCCCTCCGGAATCAGTTCTGAAAATACTTTGATCTTCTTCTTGCCTTAAATACCTCCGCGCGGAGCGCATCGAACCTTGCTTCTCAATCTCTTTGTGGCATCAAAAAATGCCCGGTAGCCTGCGCAAATAAACGTTGGCGATTATCCTGCCAACCCTCGACATGCACGCTTGCATACCGCCGCCCCGACCGGTTGACCCGCGCCCTTGCATAAGCATCGCGCGGCAACCCAGAGCGTAAATAATCAACCGTAAAATCAATCGTTTTAGGCAAGCGCGGCATTGCACCGGCTTGCACTTTACCGCTTTCCATATCGTTCCAAAGCATTGACCAACTTAGCCCGATCACCGCCGTAATTTCCAAAAATGCCGCCGTTACGCCGCCGTGAATGGCTGGCAACATCGGGTTTCCGATCAGTTTTTCATCAAACGGCAACACGGCTGTTAATTCATCGCCTCTCCGGTCAAATTGAACGCCTAAAAAATTCATATAAGGCACGCCCTCGACCAATGATTTCAGCGCGGCATCACGACGTTGTTTGATAACCTGCACGGGTTCCGGGGGTTTTCGGCTCATGATTTGGCCTCCAATTCGCGCTGAATGGTAAAAGTGGCCGTCGCCGTTGCCACGGGATTTTTCGCATCGTCATCCGTTGCCGTGGCCCGCACAAAGGCCACGTTTCGCGTTACATGGTAACATTCCGCATGCGCCGTAATCCGCTGTCCGGGCGTGGCCGCGCGCATGTAATCAATGCGCAAGCCCAGCGTGGCCGTGCCCAGACTGGCCGTTGGATGGCACATCACAGCCGCGCCGCTACTGGTATCCATCAGGGCCGAAACCGCTCCGCCAGAAATCACACCGGTTTCAGGATCGCCAATAAAACGCGCATCATAAGCCATCGAAATTTCGGCCCTCCCAGCGCCCATTTCACCTATTTCCATGCCCAGCACCTTGAAATGGGGCATGGCGGCAAAAAGCTGTTGCACAAACTGGACGCGCTGTTTTTCTGATGGCTGTTGCGACATTAGGGTTACCTCGGTTTTCACATAGTATTACCTCTGGTCAAATTTCTCGCAAGGGCCATATCAAAAAATGCGCGCCAAACTTATCACCGGTTTGATCAATTAAAGCCGCAAGACAATTGCAACCGTGGCCTCTTGCGCTTAATCTGCTTGCGAACAGAAAACAGAAAGCCCGCAGGATGACCGATACCCCGCTTAGCTTCAAAGAGATGTGCGCACGCTTTGACGTGACCCCGCGCACCCTGCGGTATTACGAATATATCGAACTTCTCAGCCCACAAAAAGACGGGCGCACCCGCAGCTACGGGCCACGCGAAATCGCCCGAATGGTGTTAATTATGCGTGGTCGGCGTTTTGGATTCTCACTGGAAGAAATCCGCCAATGGCTGGAAATTTATAACCAGCAAGGTACACAAGCACAGCAAGAAGCCTGGATTGAAATGGCAGACCGGCAGCTAAACGCATTGGCAGCGCAGCACAAAGAATTGGGCGAATCAATAACGGACCTGCAACATTTACGCGATGATGTGGCGGCCGAATTAAAATCCACAAAATAAGGGGAGGCAATAGCTTACCTCTCAGACACAGCCCCACTTTTTACAGTTTTACGAATGTTTCGTATGACCTTACGTCACATTGGCTGACGTTTCGTCATTTGAATTTTGACGCCACGTCACGTTTACGTTTACGTCAATCAGTGTTGTAGACTGACTGGACCGGCCGCATATCCTAGGCATAACGAGTGCTTGGATAAAGGACGCGGCATGAAAGTTGATGACACGATGACAATTCGCCAGATGTGTGACGAGTATGGTGTAACCGCCCGCACACTTCGATTTTATGAAACCAAAGAGCTTCTGTCGCCGATCCGCGACGGGCAACGGCGGCTTTACACAAAGCGCGATCGCGCGCGGTTAAAACTGATTTTACGTGGCAAGAAATTCGGTTTAACTCTGGAAAAAATCCGCCAAATGTTAAACCTTTATGACATGGATGATGCAGGCCAGACCCAACTGACGTGTTCGCTTGATCTGGCCAATGAACGGCTTGTTGAATTGACACAGCAGCGTGACGAACTAAATCTGACATTGGACGAATTGGCCGGATTGATCAAATGGGGCGAGACCAAAATTCAGCCGCAGAAAACCACAAATACCAGCTCAGCCTAACTACAAATTTTCGGGAGAAAACCAAATGCCAAGCTACACAGCACCGATCAAAGATATCCAGTTCATCATTCAAGAACTGCTGGGCGCATCCGACAGCAACATTGCGGGCTATGACGAGTTGGAGGCTGATTTTACCGCGGCCGTTCTGGCAGAAGCCGGCAAGGTTGCAAGCGAGGTTTTGGCCCCTATCAATGCATCGGGCGACGCCGAGGGATGTCGTTTTGAAAACGGGCTGATCAGCACGCCAAAAGGTTTTAAAGAAGCCTTTGAGGTGATGAAAGAGGGCGGTTGGACCGGTCTGGATTGTGACCCGGAATATGGGGGGCAAAATATGCCATACCTTTTGGGCACCGCTGTCGGAGAAATCTTTTCCGGTGCAAATCAAGCATTTACGATGTATCAGGGTTTGACGCACGGGGCCTATTCGGCGATCCACGCGCATGGCACCGACGAACAAAAGGCACGGTTTTTGCCTAAAATGGTGTCTTGTGAATGGACCGGCACGATGAATTTGACGGAATCCCATTGCGGCACGGATCTGGGCCTGATGCGCACCAAGGCCGATCCGCAAAGCGATGGCAGCTATAAAATTACGGGCGAGAAAATATTCATCTCGGCCGGTGATCACGATCTTTCGGATAACACAATCCATCTGGTTTTGGCCAAAATCGCAGGCGCACCGGACGGGATTAAAGGTGTTTCGCTGTTTATCGTGCCAAAATATATCGTCAATGATGACGGTAGCCTTGGCGATGACAACGGCGTTTCGGTTGGCAGTATCGAGGAAAAAATGGGCATCCACGCCAATTCGACCTGCGTGATGGTTTACAATGAATCCACCGGTTATTTGCTGGGCGAGGCGCATAAAGGCATGCGCGCGATGTTCACCATGATGAACGAGGCCCGCATCGGCGTTGGCATGCAAGGGTTGGCCCAGGCCGAGGCTGCGTATCAAAACGCGGTGATTTACGCCAAGGACCGGCTGCAAGGGCGTGATGTGACGGGCGTTAAAAACCCTGAGGGACCGGCTGATCCGATCATCGTGCATCCGGATATTCGCCGTAATCTGATGGATCAGAAAAGCTTTGTCGAGGGCGGGCGCGCATTTCTGCTCTGGAATACAAAGCTGATTGATCAGGTGCATCGGGCCGATGATAAAGACGCTAACGGGTTGGTTACGTTGATGACTCCGGTTGTGAAAGGATTTTTGACCGACAAGGGATTCGAGATGACCGTGCAGGCCCAACAGGTATTTGGCGGCCACGGGTATATCGAAGAGCACGGCATGAGCCAGTTTGTGCGCGACGCTCGGATCACCCAGATTTACGAGGGCGCAAACGGGGTGCAGGCGCTGGATCTGGTCGGGCGCAAACTGGGCACTGATGGCGGGAAACATGTGATGGCGTTTTTTGAGATCATCAAAGAATTCATCAAGGAAAATGCGGATGATGAAGCGCTAAAAACCGAGTTTTTGGACCCGCTAAAGCAGGCGTCAAAAGATATGCAGGCCGCGGCGATGTATTTTATGCAAAACGGTATGAAAAACCCGAACAATGCGCTGGCTGGGTCGTATGATTTCATGCATCTTTTCGGTCACACCTGCTTGGGGTTGATGTGGGCACAGATGGCAAAAACAGCCAATGCCGCGCTTGCCTCGGGCGCATCTGATACCGAATTTTATCAAACAAAACTGGCCACTGGACGTTATTATATGGTGCGTCAATTGCCAGCGACAGGCATGCATCTGGCCCGGATTGAAAGCGGGTCGGACACAGTAATGGCTTTGAGCAGCGAAGCGTTCTAAACTATAGGCACACAACCGTTAAGGAAACATCATGCCAAAACGCCTCCGCCTAACCCGCCGCTTTCCTGTCGCAATGACCGAAGACGGTTACCGACGCCTGCGCCGCTTTTCAAAAGAGGCCGGGCTGGATGAAGGCGAGGCGCTTTCATTTCTGTTTGAGAATTTCAGCAGTGTGATTGACGAAGATAACCTAACGCACCGGTTGCGCCTGTTTAATTCTGAACTGGAGGCGCGTAAAAAATGAATATTGTGGCGAAACATAGCTTTGAACGCCTCCGGCGGAGGTATTTAAAGCAAGAAGAAAAGGGGCATGCATCAGCCCCGCAACAACCGGCCCAAAAGGCGGGGTATCACGGGGCCTTCTCCTTGCACGATCATCGGCTCCTCAGCCTGTACCGCAAATACATTCTAGACTCATTAACCTTAATACTTCCTTACTTGCCCTCTTCTTCTTGCTTTAAATACCTTGGGGGTCCGGGGGTGAAACCCCCGCTGGGTCCCGTAGGGAAAACAACGAAAGCGCTGTTATGACAATCAAACTTTATTGTTTTGGCGAAAGTGGACATTCCTACAAATCCGCTTTGGCACTTGAATTATCAGGTCTGGATTGGCAGGCTATCTACGTTGATTTTTTTAATGGAGAAACTCGCAAACCCAAGTTCCGCACCATCAATGAAATGGGCGAAGTTCCGGTTATGATTGATAGCGAAACAACCCTTACCCAATCTGGCGTCATCCAGAATTATATCGTTAAAAAATCTGGCAAACTTGGCGGCGAAAATGCGGCCCAATCGCGTGAAATTCTGCGCTGGATCCTTTGGGACAATCACAAACTATCCTCCGCCGCCGGACTGAGCCGTTTTTTGGTCAACTTCCTACCCGAAAACAAACAGCCCAAAGAGGTAATAGAATTCACGCAAGCCCGCCTGAAATCTGCCTACACCACCCTGAACACCCACCTTGAGAGCTGCAAATGGCTGGCCACAGAGCGTTTAACAATTGCCGATTTGTCCTGTTGCGGCTACCTTTACTACCCCGAACCGTTCGGATTTATCCGCACCGATTGGCCCCACATCGACGCCTGGCTGACCCGCATCAGCGAAACGCCCGGCTGGAAACACCCCTATGATCTCATGCCCGGCAGCCCCGCTGACCGCGTTTAACGAAAGGATTACCATGTCTGACGCTTATATTTACGACACCGTGCGATCACCCCGAGGCAAAGGCCGCAAAGACGGCAGCCTGCACGAAGTTACCGCCGTGCGCCTGTCCGCCCAAATCCTTAACGCATTGAAAAATCGCAATAATTTGCAAGGCCACGCCGTTGAAGACGTGATCTGGGGCAACGTCACTCAAGTCAAGGAGCAAGGCGGCTGCTTGGCCCGCACGGCCGTTCTGGCATCCGATCTGGATCAATCCATCCCCGGTCTTGCCATCAACCGTTTCTGCGCCTCGGGCATGGAGGCCGTAAATCTGGCCGCCAACCAAATCAAAGGCGGCGCTGGCAACGCCTATATCGCCGGTGGCGTCGAGATGATGGGCCGTGTTGCCATGGGCAGCGATGGTGCCGCGATTGCCGTTGATCCGACCGTGGCCATGGGCACTTATTTCGTGCCCCAAGGCATTTCGGCCGACCTGATCGCCACCGAATATGGCTTCACCCGCGCGCAGGCCGATGCGCTGGCGGTCGAGAGCCAAATCCGCGCCAAGGCCGCGTGGGATGACAACCGTTTTGCCAAATCCATCATTCCGATCGTTGATCAAAACGGGCTGCCGATGCTTGACCACGACGAATTCATGCGCCCCGGCACCACCACCGAAGCGCTGGGAAATCTCAGGGCCAGCTTCAAGGAGATGGGCGAATCCATGCCCGGTTTTGACAAAGTCGCCATCATGAAATACCCGCATCTGGAGCGCATCAACCACATCCACCACGCCGGCAATTCTTCGGGTATCGTTGATGGTGCCGCCGCAATCCTGATCGGCAATAAGGAATTTGGCGAACAGCACGGTCTAAAACCCCGCGCCCGTATCCGCGCCACCGCCAAAATCGGCACCGAACCGACGATCATGCTGACTGGCCCCGTGCCGGTGACGCATAAAATTCTGGCCGATCACGGCATGACCATTTCCGACATTGATCTGTTCGAAGTGAACGAAGCATTCGCCTCGGTCGTGCTGCGTTTCATGCAGGCATTCGAGGTGGATCCGGCCAAAGTCAACGTCAACGGCGGATCGATCGCCATGGGTCATCCGCTGGGCGCAACCGGCGCAATCATCATCGGCACCCTGCTGGACGAACTTGAGCGCAGCGACAAAGAGGTCGGCCTTGCCACGCTTTGCATCGCATCCGGTATGGGTGCCGCCACTATCATTGAACGGGTTTAAAGGAGCAACAAAATGAGCGATTTTTTATATAATTTAGACGCTGACGGCGTTGCAACCATCACTTGGGATACCGTTGGTAAATCCATGAACGTGATGAATATTCAGGCTTTTCACGATCTGGATGGCATGATCGACAAAGCACTGGCCGATGACGCGGTCAAAGGCGTTATCATCACCTCGGGCAAGGCCGGATCATTCGCCGGCGGCATGGATTTGAACATCATTGCCAACATGCGCGATCAGGCCGGCGACAACCCGGCCAAGGGTCTGTTTGAGGGCGTGATGAGCATGCACGCCATCTTGCGTAAAATCGAACGCGCCGGCATGGACCCCAAGACCAACAAAGGTGGCAAACCGATTGCGGCCGCCTTGCCGGGCACGGCTTTGGGCATCGGGCTTGAATTGCCATTATCGTGTCACCGGATTTTTGCCGCTGATAATCCAAAGGCCAAAATTGGGCTACCGGAAATTATGGTCGGGATTTTTCCGGGCCTTGGCGGCACCACGCGTCTGGTGCGTAAAATGGGCGCAATGGCGGCCAGCCCGTTGTTATTACAAGGTAAACTTAATAATCCCAAAGCCGCTAAAATGGCCGGTGTGGTTGACGAAGTTGTGCCTGCCGATGAATTGCTGGTCAAAGCCAAAGAATGGGTTCTGGGTGCCAAAGACGCCGATATTCTCAAGCCTTGGGATGCCAGGGGTTATAAAATGCCGGGCGGCGCGCCGTATCACCCTGCCGGCTTCATGACATTTGTTGGTGCATCCGCCATGGTGCACGGCAACACCATGGGCGTTTATCCCGCAGCCAAGGCGCTGCTTTCGGCGGTTTACGAGGGCGCGCAAGTGCCGTTTGATACCGCGATCAAAATCGAAGCCCGCTGGTTCACCAATGTGATGTTGAACCCGTCCTCGGCTGCGATGATCCGCAGTTTGTTCATCAATAAAGAGGCGCTGGAAAAAGGCGCAAACCGCCCTGATGTTGCGCCGCAAACCGTGCAAAAAGTCGGCATTATCGGTGCAGGCATGATGGGTGCAGGCATTGCGATTGTGTCGGCCATGGCCGGCATAGAAGTGGTGCTGATCGACCAGAAACAGGAAAGTGCAGATACGGGCAAAGCCTATGTCGAAAACTATCTGGACCAAGGCATCAAGCGCAAAAAGACCACGCCTGAAAAGAAAGAAACCGTGCTGGGCCTGATCACGGCCACCACCGACTATCAGGCGTTGAAAGGTGCCGATTTGATCGTTGAGGCCGTGTTTGAAGACATGGGCATCAAGGCCGAAGTCACCGCCAAAGTCGAGGCCGTGGTGGGCGAGGATTGCATCTTTGCCACCAACACCTCGACCCTGCCGATCAGCGAATTGGCCAAAGCGTCCAAGCGACCCGAGCAGTTTATCGGCATCCATTTCTTCAGCCCGGTTGAAAAAATGCTGCTGGTCGAGATCATCAAGGGCAAAGAAACCGGTGATCGCGCTGTGGCCAAAGCGCTGGATTTCGTGCGCCAGATCCGCAAAACTCCGATTGTGGTGAATGACGCGCGGTTCTTTTACGCCAACCGCTGCATCATCCCCTACATCAACGAAGGCATCCGCATGGTCAAAGAAGGCGTGGCACCCGCGCTGGTCGAAAATGCCGCCAAACTGGTCGGAATGCCGCTGGGACCGCTGCAATTGGTCGATGAAACCTCGATTGATCTGGGCGTGAAAATCGCCAAAGCAACGCGGGCGGCGATGGGCGATTCCTATCCCGACGGCGCGGTTGACGAAGTGCTGTTCTGGCTGGCCGACGAAGGCCGTTTAGGGCGCAAATCGGCGGCCGGGTTTTATGCTTACGATGAAAAAGGTAAACGCAGCGGGCTGTGGGATGGGTTGGTTGCAAAATACGCCGCCGCCGATGCGCAACCCGATGTGATCGACGTGCAGAACCGTTTGTTAATGGCGCAGGTTTTGGAAGCGGTGCGCGCGCTGGAAGAAGGCGTTTTGGAAGACATCCGCGAAGGCGATGTTGGCGCGATCCTTGGCTGGGGCTTTGCGCCGTGGTCGGGTGGGCCGTTCAGCTGGCTGGATATGATCGGGGCAGACAAGGCCGTCGAGATTTGCGATGCGCTAACGAAAACCCACGGGGATCGATTCAAAACGCCCGATTTACTGCGTGAGATGGCGACTAAAGGCGAGCGTTTTTATGGCCGTTTCGCAGGTGCCGAGAAAGCCGCCTAACAGGCATCAAACCCTAGGTGTTAATCCCATAATTTTTCCTGCGGGCAACCACGGGACGGGATTATTCATCTAGGGTTATCAGCCGTCTTGCGGCGTGACCTCGCTGCCGATCAGGTTTTCCACCAGTTCAAAAAACTCAAACACCAACATCATGTCGGGCTTAAATTCGCCGCTGCGTTTGAAATCCGCCGCGCGGGCTTTGCGCCACTGGGGCAGTGTTTCATGCTCGCCCTCGGCCACGGCCATGCGTTCGGTTACTTCGTTAAAGGCCAAGGTTTTTACCGATGTGGTTTTGATCACCACCGCCGGCGTGCCATCCCAGTTGGCGATAATATCATGGCGTCCGACCTTGGGCATTGCCGTCGGATCACCGCCAAATTCGGCCAGCGGCGCGCATTCGGCGTGCTTGGTTTTGGCCCGCACCAATGCAATCAGGGCGGCGGATGTCTCGGCATCCTTGCCCAGTTTGAAGGTGCCCGCGCCGGGGTATGTTTCTTGCAGGTCTTCGATCACCGCGACAGCCCCCCATGCAACGTTGGCATATCCAGCGGGCCAAATCCGTAATGCCGCAACCAGCGCAGATCACTGTCAAAGAACGCCCGCAAATCGGGGATGCCGTATTTCAGCATCGCAATCCGGTCGATGCCCATGCCAAAGGCAAAGCCCTGCCATTTGTCAGGGTCAACCCCGCCAGCGACCAGAACCTTGGGGTGCATCATGCCCGAACCCAGCACCTCCATCCAGTCGTCGCCTTCGCCAATACGCAGCTGCCCGTCGATCCACGAGCATTGGATATCGACCTCGGCGGATGGTTCCGTGAACGGAAAATGACTGGCGCGGAAACGGGTTTTGATGCCCTCGACTTCAAAGAACGCGGCAAAAAATTCCTCGAGCACCCATTTCAGATTGGCCATCGAAATATCCTTGCCAATCGCCATGCCTTCGA
>CAYSBD010000066.1:0-13127 GCA_964429175.1 uncultured Marinosulfonomonas sp. | reverse complement strand
TTGCGGCGAGGATACTACCACGAAGATGGCTCAAGGAGGCTCGTTGTGTCTACACCCGTAGGAGATGCTTGGAATCTCACTGATCGGCATCAGAACTGGACGGATTGAGCTGGTTGCACCTCCTCCACACTGTAGGTTCGTTTGAACATCATTTCGCCGACGCAGCGAATGTCGGCAATGCGGGCTGCGAGCGCAGCATTCGGAGACCGTGCTCAAGGTCCGGTTAGGGCCGTTCACCTGACTTTGCAAAGGTCACTACCTGCGCATTGCCGCCATCCATGCTAGCCGCAGCTAAGGTCCGCTTCCCGCCCTTGGTGCCAAAGCAAAGCATCTGTTTTGGGGTCTTATCCGAACCGGCGTAGTTCCAAAATCTTAACGGCTATTTTCCACTAAGGAAGCAGGCCCCTGCCCTGCTACTCTGCATATTTTGATCTAGGGGATTTGGGCAAGCCAAACGCCCTAGATCGTCAGGGTGAAGACGCAGCCTTCCCCCTCGGGCAAGTTCATTAGACAGGGCCGTGTTGTCGGCTACGCCTCCTGCCCGCACCAACCCTATCGAATAAACCTGCCTCGCCCCCATCCGCGTTCGCCACGTGGCAAGGTTTCAGTGCAAGCCGCTTACAGCGGTTGTTCAAAAACCTGAACCAATTAAGGGGTGCAAGAAATGAAAAACATCACCAAATTCGAAGGAATGGTAAATCTATGTGTCGCAAAAGGTAAGGTTTTGGCCAAAATGGCAAAACTATCTGTCGCCTCACAGAAAGTAGTAATGGTGCACCCGGCACGATTCGAACGTGCGACCCCCTGATTCGTAGTCAGGTACTCTATCCAGCTGAGCTACGGGTGCTAACCAGTGGGGATTTAGCCGCCCTTGTCAGGGTTTGCAAGCGCTATTCACACCCCACCACCATCTAAATCAACTTCACCACGCGGCAAACAGATTTCAAACGCAGTTCCGGTTTCATCCGTGCCGCGCAATTTCAGCCTGCCGCCATGCCCACGGACCAGTTCTGCTGCAATCGACAGCCCCAAACCGCTTCCGCCCTTACGCACACCACCCTGAAAAGGCGTGAACAAATGCTCGCGCGCCTTGGGGGGTAAACCGGGGCCGGTATCGGTGATGGTTATGATCCAGTTATCCACATCCTCGCGCGCAGAAATGGCAATTTCACCCCCCCTGCCCGTTGCCATAATCGCCTGACGCGCGTTTCGCACGATGTTGCTGATCACACGATAAAGCTGCTCGGGATCGGCCCGCACAACCAAATCCGCAGCAATATCCGTGCGGTAACCTAGCGCAGCCTTGCCAACGGCCAAACGCTCGCCGTCCAGCACATCATTAACAACATCAAGCAAAGGCAAACGCGTCAAGGCAGGTGCGGCTTCTTCGGCTTTGCCAAACGCAAGCGTGCTTTCACAAAGGTTAACGGCGCGCGAAAGCGAATTTACCAATTTTGGCGCGGCCTTTTGCACCATCGGATCTGCGCTGGTTTCCATCCGCTCCATAAACAATCCGGTGGTGGTTAAAATATTGCGTAAATCATGGCTGATCTTGGCCACAGCCCCGCCCATTTGCGCCAGACGCTCTTTTTGTTTTAACGCCGCAGTCAGCTGCGTTTGCATGGATTTCAAGGCTTCCTCGGCCTCGCGCAATTCCAGAATTCGGGCCTTGGGTTCAATAATACGGCGCACGTCCTCGGGGGCGGCCTCGTAGGTTTTTAGATAACGCACAACACGCTGGATCGGTTTCAAAAGAAAACTGCGCACGGCCAAAAACAGCAACAGCGCCGTAAATACCGAAATAATCGCCGAGAGCTTTAGGATATTCAAACCATATTCGATCATCGCATCACGCAGCGGCGCGGCTCCCATCGTGATTTCGATTTGCAAACCCGCGCCCTTCACCGGCTCGCCGATCACCCGGATGGTTTGGGTTTCGGTTTGGGCCAAACGCAGCATCGCATCACGGATCAGCTGAAACGGCGTAGGGTCGCGCAAATCATAAGTCGCTGAAATTATGGACGGAATCGGCGAAGACAGAACAAGCTGACGCATATCATCCCGCCGCAGCACCACATTATAAACATCCGCGTTTTGCAGCAGCTCGGCCTCTAATTCGTTGGAAACCTGATCACCCGCCAATAACGCCAAAGATGCGATCTGGGCCTTTTCAAGCCGCAACAGCAAATAATCCTCGCGAAACCGGGCAATCGAGGGCACAAAAATAAAAACCTCGGCCAGCATGACAAACACAATTGTCAGCGCGAAAAACCGGCCAGAGAGAGAGTTCAAAAACATTTCAGTCCCTTTTTCGGCGATTATGGCAGGAAGCGCTGCACAAAGCCAACCACACGTTTGACCGGCGTGCTTTCAAATAATCGCGGCGCGAAATAGGCACCGGCCGCACGTTTGTTAACCTCGCCCACGGTTGGATAGGGTAAAACCGTGGCGGCAATCGCGCCCATTTTCATGTTATTGGCCAGCGCCACCGCCCAAACCCCGATCAATTCGCCCGCCAATGGGCCGACAATCGAAACCCCGACAGGACGTCCCTTAACCACCATCAGCTTGATCAACCCCTTGGCTTTGCGCGCAGTTATTAAGCGGTCATTGCCGGCAAAATCAAAGCGCACAACCTCCAATCGGTGGCCGTGTTTTTCTTTGGCCTGTGCCTCGGTTAAACCAACCTGCGCCAATTCGGGATCGGTATAAATTGCCCACGGAATATGCGCGGTTTTGGCTTTTGCCGGCAGGCCAAACAGCATGGATTTTAGCACCACACCGGCATGATACCCCGCCACATGGGTAAATTGCAGCCCCCCCGCCACATCGCCAATCGCATAAACCCGTTTGTTGGTGCTGCGCAGATTCGCGCCGACTTTAATGCCGCCACGGTGGTGCTCAATGCCTGCAACCTGTAAATTCAGACGATCCAAATTCGGCTGGCGACCCACGGCGATTAATAAATGTGATCCCTTGAAAATCCGCCCGTCCGCCAGCTCGATTTCAATCGCAGCTTTTTGGCCGCGAACCTGCTGAACCATGGCATCTTCGACAATTTCCACACCCTCGTTACGCAGATTATCCAACACAATCGCCGCCATTTCAGGGTCTTCGCGCCCCAAGGCCCTGGCCGTGTCAATCACCGTCACCTCACAGCCCAGCCGCCGGTGCGCCTGCGCCATTTCCATGCCGATCGGGCCACCCCCAACCACCAGCAAGTGCTTTGGTTTCGCGCGGTTTTGAAAAATGGTTTCGTTGGTGTCGTAAGGCACGGTTTGCAGGCCCGAGATTGGCGGCACAAAAGGCGATGATCCGGTGGCAATCACAAAGCGGCGCGCGGTGATTATGGTGTCGCCCCCCTGCACTTGGGTCGGCGAGATGAATTTCCCGTATTGCGAAATCACCTTGACGCCCAGCGCCTGAAAACGCTGCACGCTATCATGGGGCGCGATCGTTTCAATCACCGCGCTGACATGATCCATAGCCTTGCCAAACGCCATGCCCGACGTGCCCGCAGCCAACAGCGCCTTTGATGGAATGCAGCCGTAATTCAAACAATCACCGCCCATTTTATGGCCCTCGAACAGCACCACATTTGCGCCCATTTGCACAGCACCCGCAGCAACCGAAAGCCCGCCGGATCCTGCGCCGATAATGCAAATATCGGTTTTGATGTTTTCCATGATCGCCCCTTATTTTTTAATTAATTTCAGCAGCATCGGCAGGGCCGCCAACAGGCACAGCCCAAGGATCGGAAACAGGATTTCAGGCTGAAATATAATGCCGAAATCAGGCGTTTCATCACGGGCAAACACCTGACCCAGCCCCGCTCCAATCGCCGTGAAAACAACCGCGCCCGGGATAATTCCGATGAAGGTTGAAATCACAAAACGATGCAGCGGCACGCCGACCATGGCCGGCACCAGATTGGCCACCACAAACGGCACGGCAGGAACCAGACGGATTAAAAACAGCATCGACCACTGGTTCTCGTCAATCCCCTCCTTGATTTTTTTAACCGCCCCTTGACTGGCCTGCATTTTGGCCGCAAACCGGTGGCCCAGCCCCCAACGCACCGCCGTAAAAATCAACGTTGCCCCGATAGTTGCCGAGACCACATTGAAAACCGAACCCCAAACCGTGGCAAATAAAAACCCGCCTGTAATCGACGCAATCGCCGCGCCGGGCAGCGAGAACGCCACGATCAACGTGTAAATCGCGATGAAGGCCAGCACCGTAAAAACATAATTGCTGTCACGAAATAAAAGCAGCGCCTCGCGATTATCACGCAGCGCCTCGAATGACAGATAATCGCGCAAGGTGAACGCGCCGATCACAGCCACGGTTATAATGAACCCCATCAGCAGATACCGCGTGGTGTTGATTTTCGTTATGTCGCTCATTTTGCTTCCCTTGCCGCCCTGCCCCGTTACAACACAACGCGCGGGGTTTGGCGAAATATATGTGCGCTGTTCACGCCACATTGATCAGCGGCGATCAGCGGCGAGGCATCATTTCACTTTCGCGCATGCTTTAACCCTGCCATTGAAACATTTAACCGGAGGTTTGCGCCATTTCTTGCACATTTGGTGCGATTGTCGAATTGACTTACCTGTAACTTGCGCCTAAACCACGGACTTCGAATACCAAGGCCTTTCGAATCCTTTACGGGTGCAGGTCTGATAACTGACACTAAACTTCACGGAGACGGCGATGAAACGCACATTTCAACCATCGAATCTGGTTCGCAAGCACCGCCACGGTTTCCGTGCGCGCATGGCGACCAAAGCAGGACGCAAAATCCTGAACGCACGCCGTGCCAAGGGGCGCGCCAAACTCAGCGCTTAAAGCGCTGTTATCTAAAGGTCATCTGATTGTGACACCGCCGAAGGCACCCACAGCAGGCAATTGCCCCGATGCTGTGCATACGCCATCGGCGGTTTCTGCTTGCCTTACGGTCATTAGGAACCGGCCCGATTTTCTGCTGGCCGCGCGTGCCAAACGGCAATCGGCCAAGGGGCTGGTTTTGCAGGCGCGCAAACGCAGACCGGATGAAACCGGCGCGCGAAACATCCGCGTTGGTTTCACCTGTTCTAAAAAGGTCGGCAATGCTGTTGCGCGCAATCGGGCCAAACGCCGTCTGCGGGCCATCGCACGCGAGGTTTTGCCGCAAAATGGCCATCCCGGCTGGGATTACGTTCTGATCGGGCGCGCAAATATCACAGCCCGGCGCCCCTATTTAGATATGCTGGCCGATTTAAACCGCGCGTTAACTGTTATCCACGGCAAAACGAAATGAGCCCGCTTGCCCATATTCTTGCCCTGCCAATTCGGGCTTACCGGTTGATTTTTAGCCCGTGGGTTGGTTTTAACTGCCGTTATTTACCCACTTGTAGTGCCTACGCGCTGGAAGCTTTGCAAAAACACGGCGCGATCAAAGGCGGCTGGATGGCGACCAAACGCATTGGCCGTTGCAACCCCTGGGGCGGCTGCGGATATGATCCGGTGGATGGCTGCGACCACGATCATTAACGCGTTTTATTCAATAATTCAGGCCTAGGCGTTTCACCCCATGAGCACCCAACCCGACGATATTCATCCGCTGTTTCACGGCGCGCCTTCAACCACCGAGTTTAAAAAACTGCGCAAACGAATTGTGCGCCAAACCCGTGAGGCGGTTGAGCAATACGGTATGATCGAGCGCGGCACCCGTTGGCTGGTTTGCCTGTCGGGCGGCAAAGACAGCTATACCCTGCTGGCCGTTTTACACGAATTAAAATGGCGCGGATTGCTGCCGGTCGAGCTGTTGGCCTGCAATCTGGATCAGGGTCAGCCCAATTTTCCGGCCACTGTGATCCCGGAATTTCTAGAAAAAATGCAAGTTCCTCACCGGATCGAATACGAGGATACATATTCGATTGTCACCGATAAAATTCCTGCGGGGCGCACTTTTTGTTCGCTCTGTTCGCGGCTACGTCGTGGCAATCTTTACCGAATCGCTCGCGAAGAAAATTGCAGCGCCATTGTGCTGGGGCATCATCGTGATGACATTCTGGAAACCTTTTTCATGAACCTGTTTCATGGCGGTCGATTGGCCACTATGCCACCAAAATTATTGAATGAAAAAGGTGATTTATTCGTTTATCGCCCGCTGGCCCATGTGGCCGAGGCCGATTGTGAAAAATTCGCCAAGGCGATGCATTATCCGATTATTCCATGTGATTTATGCGGCTCGCAAGACGGGCTGCAACGCCAACAGGTCAAGGCTATTCTGGACGGATGGGAGAAAAACGCGCCGGGTCGCAGGCAGGTGATGTTTCGGGCGCTGATGAACGCGCGGCCCAGCCATTTGCTGGATCCCACACTGTTTGATTTTGCCGGTTTATTACGAAACCCTGAATTAATTGATGAAAATGATAGACAAATTCCTGACCTGCGTTAACTCTGCGCTGACCAAATTTTTGTAGCTTCCTTGCTGAACCGCTGTGGCACTGCCACGCACAGCAAAAGGATGCTTATAATGCCGTTTTGGGCTAGATTTTTTGATATATTTTCGCGCCAAAATATCCGTAGCACTCTTTATGGTCCACAAACGCTGGCTTTTATTCCCGCGATTACACTGGGGGCTTTCTGGCTGGGCGGCGAAACGGCATTGTTGGTTGCCGCCCTGATTGTTCCGGCATTTATTGCCATTATTGGAAGCCCTGAAAAAATTCGATCGGGCAATGCGCGCTCCAGAACGGCCGGATTGGGACAGCGCGAAATCATCGAAACCGCGCTTGGTGAAGTTCTGGAAACCAGCGCAAGCACCGGGCGCACCACAGCCGCATTAGTGGTCGAGCTGGATGATTACAGCGCCTTGGTAACGCGATTGGGGCATAAGGCCTGCGATGATATTTTACATAAAAGCAGTGAGCGGTTGCGCGGTGTTTTGCGCGATCACGATGAAGTTTGCCGTCTTGATGGCGCAACCTTTGCCATTGCACTTGCGCCGGTTCGTCGCGCCGATCTGGAAAGCCTGATCCAAATATCCGCACGTTTACAGACGGCAATAACCGAACCCCTTAGCCTGAATGCCACCACGGTTTACATTTCTTGCTCTGTTGGTTTCTGCCTGTCCAATCGCGCGCCCGAAACCAGCGGCGAATCCATGCTTGCTGCGGCGGAAATGGCTTTGGCCGACGCACAACTAAACGGGCCTGCCGCAATCCGCAGCTACTCAACAGAGATGCAAAGTAAAGCCAAAGAGAAGCATGTCTTGATAGAGGAAGTCGGTACAGCCTTGGATGCAGGCCAGATCCGGCCATGGTTTCAGCCGCAAATTTCTACAGATACAGGCGACATAACAGGTTTTGAGGCCTTGGCCCGCTGGCATCACCCACAGCAAGGCATGGTTTCACCCGGTGATTTTTTGCCCGCGATCGAGCAGGCCGGCTTATCCGAGCGCCTTAGCGAAGTGATTTTATATCATGCGCTTTCATCGCTAAAAATGTGGGATAAAAAAGGATTTTCTGTGCCCATGGTCGGGGTTAATTTTTCCAGCGACGAATTGCGAAACCCGCAACTGGTTGATAAAATCCGCTGGGAGTTGGACCGCTTTGATCTTGCGCCTGAACGGTTGGCCATTGAAATTCTGGAAACCGTTGTGGCCAAAACCGATGATGATATCATCACCCGCAACATCGCGGGTCTGGCCAAACTGGGTTGCGCCATTGATCTGGATGATTTCGGCACCGGGCATGCGTCGATCGCCAACATTCGCCGTTTTGCCGTGGGCCGGATTAAAATAGACCGCTCGTTTGTTATGAAGGTTGACAGTGACCCCGAACAACAGCGCATGGTTTCTGCAATTCTGAGCATGGCCCAACAACTTGGTCTGGAAACCCTTGGTGAAGGTGTGGAAACGGTGGGAGAACACGCCATGCTGGCCCAGCTTGGCTGCGATCATATTCAAGGCTTTGGCCTTGCCCGGCCAATGCCGTTTGAAGACACATTGGCATGGATGCATCAACACAGCCAGAAGCTGGCCAAAACACCAAAAATCGGACGTCAGGCCGGATAGATATTTTAACCTATTTGCCTTGAAAATCAGGAAAACCGCTTGACCTTTTCCTCGTTGCCCTGTTGAACCACTGAGACCAATTTCAGTGACGGGGTATGTCCAAATGGACGATCAAAACAAGAACCTAATTCTTGCAGTAGTACTTAGTGGCATCGTGATGCTCGGATGGACCATGTGGTTCCAACCGCCACCGCCGCCAGTTGATCTGAGTTTACCTGAAGGCAGCGTGCAAGCCAGTGATGGTGCAGGCATTGGCGCTCCGCCGGCCGCCACATCGCCCGACAACACCACCGCACCGTCCATTTCAACCAGCTCATACGCTCAAAGCCTGGCAGCCGCAGGGCGCATTACAATTGACACTGCTGAACTTGGCGGCTCCATCTCGCTGCTTGGTGGGCGCATTGATGATCTGGTGCTGAAAAGCTATCGTGAAACGCTGGAGCCGGATTCCCCTCTGGTTACCCTACTTGCACCTTATGGTGAAGATCACCCTTATTATGCAGTCTATGGTTGGGGCCGTGCCGGTGATCTTAGCGCCGATGCTGTTCCCGGCCCAAATACGCTCTGGTCGCAGGAAAGTGGCGATACCTTAACGGTTGAAACCCCCGTAACCCTAAAATGGGACAACGGCAGCGGCCTGACATTTAGGCGCACGATAGAAGTTGATAAGAACTTTATGTTCTCGGTCACCCAATCCGTTGAAAACACTTCTGGCATCACCCGCCGCCTGTTCCCCTATACCATCGTTGCCAGATATGGCGAGCCCGATGTGATTGGCTTTTTCATTCTGCACGAAGGTATCGTGCGGATGTCGGATGGCGCGCTGGATGAAACCAAATACAGCAAAATGCCCGATTTTCCTTTTGTGAAATCCGAAGGCGGACATGCTGAATTGATCGAAGTCGAAAGTAACGGCTGGGTCGGCTTTACAGACAGAAACTGGATGACAAGCATCATCCCGGAACCAGGCCAAAGCTTTACCTCGGTGGCGAAATACATTCCGGGCCACCAGATTTACACAACCGAAGCCCGCCTGCCGGTCCAGGCAGTTGAGCCAGGCGCAACCGTGAGCGTGCAAACCCGCCTGTTTGCCGGGGCTAAAGAATGGGAAGTCATCCGCGCACATCAAAACGAGGACGGTATTCTCGGGTTTCTGGATTCTATCGACTGGGGTTGGTTTTTCTTCCTGACCAAACCGATTTTCTGGCTGCTGCACACATTAAACGTTTACATCGGAAATATGGGTTGGTCCATTATCGCGCTGACCGTCATCCTCAAGGCCGCATTGCTGCCGTTGGCCTATAAATCCTACGTCTCGATGGCCAGAATGAAAACCTTGCAGCCCGAAATGGAAGCGCTCAAAGAGCGTTGCGGCGATGACAAGCAAAAGATGCAAAAGGAAATGATGGCGCTTTACAAAAAGGAAAAGGTCAACCCAGCCGCTGGTTGTTTACCGATCCTGTTACAAATCCCCATCTTCTTTTCGCTTTACAAGGTGATTTTTGTCACCCTCGAGGTGCGCCACGCGCCTTGGATTGGCTGGATCCGCGACCTTTCTGCACCTGATCCATCCTCGATTCTCAACCTGTTTGGCATATTGCCGTTCGCTGGTCCCGAACCGGGATCGATTCTAGCGCTGGTGGCCATTGGTATAATGCCAATCCTGCTTGGTGTTTCCATGTGGTTGCAGCAAAAGCTGAACCCGACACCGACCGACGCAACCCAAGCCATGATTTTTGCCTGGATGCCGTGGGTGTTTATGTTCATGCTGGGTAGTTTTGCCTCGGGTCTGGTGCTTTACTGGATTACCAACAACACGATCACCTTTATCCAGCAATATGCTATTATGCGAAGTCAGGGTATGAAACCTGATGTATTTGGCAATATCAAAGCAGGTTTTGATAAGCGCAAGGACAAAGACAAAAAGTAATCGCAACCCTTCATCAATGAACACAAGGCCCGAAAATGGAAATCCCGTTTACCATTGCCGAAATACCCGATTACGAAACCAAAGAGCGTGGTCGCAAGCTGTTTGCAGGCAACACCGAATTTCTAAAAGGTGTTGTGGCAATGGACGGCTTGCCGCCGGCTGATCGGCTCGAGGTTTGCTTTGCCGGGCGTTCCAATGTCGGAAAATCCACCCTGATCAATGCCCTAACGGGACGAAAAGGTTTGGCGCGGGCCTCCAATACTCCGGGCCGGACGCAGGAAATCAACTATTTCACCACTTTGAACGGCCCCTATTTGGTCGATCTGCCCGGCTATGGTTATGCAAATGCGCCAATTCCCGTGGTCGAAAAATGGCAACGCTTGCTCAAATCCTACCTTGCAGGTCGCCAAACCTTGCGACGTGCTTTTGTTTTGATTGACGCGCGCCACGGTGTCAAAGCTGTGGATGAAGAAATTCTCAGCCTGCTTGATCGTGCTGCTGTGACCTTTCAAGTGGTGCTGACGAAAGCCGATAAAATCAAAGACCATGAACGCGCCAAGCTGCTGGAACAGGTGCGCAAAGCGATGTCAAAACATCCCGCCGCATATCCAGAATTGGTTTTAACCTCGTCGGAAAAAGGCGAAGGCATTCCAATATTGCGCAGCATAATTACCGATCTGGTTTAGAGCAAAGCAAATCTAAACATGCTGCGCCCCGTTCACTTCCATTTCGGTGCCGGAAATGTATGATGATCCGTCAGAGCACAGAAAATAAATAGCCGCGGCTACCTCCTCGGGTTGGCCCAAGCGGCGCATCGGCAATTGATCAACAATTTTATCGGTTCCGGGACTTAAGATTGCGGTCTCGACTTCGCCCGGTGCAATCGCATTTACCCGCACGCCCATCGGCCCGAAATCATGCGCCATTTCACGGGTCAGGGCCGCCAATGCCGCCTTGGATGTGGCATAGGCCGCGCCGGCAAACGGGTGCACACGCGATCCGGCGATCGAGGTAACATTAACCACCGCCCCCTTGGCCGCGGCCAGCTCATCGCGCAATCCGCGTGCCAAAACCACCGGCGCAAAGAAATTCACATGAAACACCTGCCCCCAAGAACGCAAATCTGTATCGAGCGTATTTAGCCGCGCACCATCCGGCCCTTTGGGAGAAATTCCGGCATTATTCACCAAAGCATCAAGACGCCCGTTCAGTTTGGTTTTGATTTCGTCAATGGCTTCCATGGTTTTTTGCGGATCAGCCAGATCAACCTGCACATGGTTTTCCGCGCCGCTACCCCACGGGCATTGCGTGCTAAAAGCCGTGCGCGAACACGAAATCACCCGCCAGCCCTGCGCGTTAAAATATTGCACCGTGGCATGCCCGATGCCGCGGCTGGCGCCGGTTAGCAGCATGGTTTTCCTGTCATCAATCTTGGCCATTCATGCCCCCCGTTCAAAGCTTGGTTAAACTATTGGCTTGTCCGATGCAAAACACAATCTGCATCCAGCACCTTGGCATCGTCCAGTCAACCGATTATCATACGCATTAGCAAGGATAATTTGATGAAGAAGCAAAACGCCATGAACCAAGACCGGATTTCGACCGCCCGCACACTTTCACATGCACTGCCATTGTTGCAACGTTATAAAGGTGCTACAATTGTTGTGAAACTGGGCGGTAATGCCATCAGCAGTGATGAAGCGATGAACTGCTTTGCGCGCGATATCGTGTTGATGCAGCAGGTGGGTGTGAACCCTGTGATTGTGCATGGCGGCGGGCCAATGATTAACCGGATGCTGGACAAGCTGGGGGTGAAATCCGAGTTTATTGATGGCAAACGCGTCACCGATGCCGCCACGCTCGAGGTGGTGGAAATGGTGCTGTCGGGGCGGGTGAATAAGCGCATTGTGCAGGCGATAAATACGCAGGGCGGCAGGGCTGTGGGGTTGTCGGGCAAGGATTCAAACCTGATTGTTTGCAAGCAAACCAACCGTAAACTGGGCTTTGTCGGCACACCGACCCAGATAGATACCAGCATTTTGCGCACCCTTTTTGATGCCAATACCATTCCGGTTATCGCCCCGTTGGGCAGCGGCGCCAAGGGCGGAACCTTTAATATTAATGGAGACACGGCCGCGGGTGCGATTGCGGCGGCGCTAAAGGCTGACCGCTTATTGCTGTTAACCGATGTTGAGGGCATCAAGGATAAATCAGGCGACGTGATCACCGATCTGGCTCCGGGGGATATAAAAAAGTTGATCAATGATGGCACAATTTCAGGCGGTATGATTCCCAAGGCCCAAACCGCGCGCGATGCAATTAAAAACGGTGTGCGCGGGGTGGTTGTGCTGGATGGTCGCGCCCCGAATGCCTGCTTGCTGGAATTATACACCGATCACGGCGCTGGCACATTGATCCGACCCAAACGCCGCAATCGCGCCTGACATAGACCTGCAGGGCGGTTTTTGGCAGGACTTGGAAACAGCTTGTTTAGCGCGAAACGCTTGCCATAAAGGGTGCGATTATGGCAGGTTAGATAAATATTCCACATCACATGGCTGCATTTAATTCTGATGACCTTACGTTTGATTCTGACCCGCCACGCCAAATCCAGTTGGGATGACCTGACTGCAAAGGACCACGACCGCGCCTTGAATGCCCGTGGTTACGCCTCGGCCAAGGCCATCGGGGGCTGGCTGTCCGAGCGTGGTTATTGCCCCGAAACCGTTTTTTCCTCGACCTCGCGGCGCACAACTGAGACTTGGGCGGGTATCGCAGGACATTGCAACGGATCTGTCGAAGTACAATTTACCTCGGCACTTTACCTTGCCTCACCGGAGCGGATGCTGACAATTTTAAAGGGCTGCCGGAAGAATAAAGTCATGCTGCTGGGCCACAATCCAGGGACCGCGATGTTGGCACAAGCCTTAGTAAGCCATGCGCCGGATCATGCAAAATTCGACAAATATCCATGCGCGGCCACAACCGTTATAGATTTTGAGGCTGAAAGCTGGGCCGATATTGCAATGCAATCAGGCAAGGTTATCGATTTTGTCGTGCCACGGGATTTGATCCGCTAATTCCATCCGGCAACAAAAAAGCCCCACGGTTTCGCAGGGCTTTTTATAGGTT
>CAYSBD010000065.1:0-13226 GCA_964429175.1 uncultured Marinosulfonomonas sp. | reverse complement strand
GAAATGGGGCATCGCGAGGATGCCAAGAAAATCCTGATCGACAAGGAAAAACGCCAGCGCAAGATGCGTCGCCAGCAAGCCAAGCGCGAACATTTGTATGAGGATTATTACTGGTATGCGCTCTGGGACCGGATTTTGGCCGCCACCGTGCGTTATGGCCATCAACCGCTGCTGGCCTTTGTCTGGCTGTTTGGTCTCTGGATTATCGGCATTGGTGTTTTTGCCAAGGCGGAACAATATAACGCCATCAAACCCAACGATGTGCGGATTTTGCGCAGTGCCGAATGGGTGGGTTGCGCCGGTAACCCCCCCAGCCAGCTGGAGTGTTTTCTGGCCCATCCCAAGGCCGCATCCTACCCCGAATTCAACCCCGCGATTTATTCCGCCGACACCCTGCTGCCAATCGTGGCGCTGGAAATGCAATCATTCTGGATACCCGATGATCGCAAATCCGGCTGGGGCCAGTGGGGCCGCTATTTTCTGTGGTTGCAAATCGCCATGGGCTGGGCTTTGTCATTGCTGGCAGTGGCTGGATTTTCCGGCCTGATCAAATCGGATTGAACATGCCCCACCAATTCCCCGTCCGCGTTTACTATGAAGACACCGACATGGCCGGTATCGTTTATTACGCCAATTACCTGAAATATATCGAACGCGCCCGATCCGACTGGCTGCGCAAGCTCGGGATTGATCAAAACGCCATGAAGGCCGACGGGCAGGTGTTTGTGGTGCGCCGGGTTGAGGCCGATTATCTGCGGCCCGCGCATCTGGATGACGAACTGGAAGTCAAAACCGAAATTCAGCAAATCACCGGCGCGCGTTTGGTGATGAAACAACACGTCAGCCGCGGCCCCGATCTGTTATTTAGCGCCATTGTGACCGTGGCAATCATCAATGATCTCGGCCAAGCCGTGCGAATGCCGGCAAAAATTCGCCAAATGCTGCATTGAATTCACAAAAATCCGCTTATGGCGCGCATTTTCTGGCATTCCGCGTGATTAACCTTTATATCGTCGGTTAATCAGAGCCACCAACAGGGTGGTCAAACAAAAAAGAGCAGGTATATGGAAACGCAAACCCTCGCGATGGCGCAGGAGATTGATTTCTCCTTTTTGGCGCTTTTTATGCGCGCAACGATCACTGTGCAACTGGTGATGGTCGCGCTGATTGTGGCCTCGTTTTGGTCATGGGCGGTTATTGTCAATAAACTTTTGGCCTACCGGAAATCGCGTGCCGAGGCCGCGTTGTTTGATCAGGCCTTCTGGTCGGGTGATCCGCTGGACGAGCTGTTTGACAAAATCGGCACCACCCCCGACAGCCCCGCCGAAAAGGTATTCGTCGCCGGAATGACCGAATGGCGGCGCAGTCACCGCGAAGATGGCCGCCTGATTGCCGGCGCCCAAACCCGCATTGACCGGGCCATGGATGTGGCAATTTCCAAAGAGGCCGAGCAGATGAACACCGGTTTGTCGTTCATTGCCACGGTCGGATCTGCCTCGCCTTTTGTCGGGCTGTTTGGCACGGTTTGGGGCATCATGAACGCCTTTATCGAAATCGCGCATCAGCAAAGCACCAATCTGGCCGTGGTTGCGCCGGGTATTGCCGAGGCCTTGCTGGCCACCGGTTTGGGCCTGTTGGCCGCGATTCCGGCGGTGATATTTTATAACAAACTGTCATCCGACAGTGACCGGATTATTGGTGGATACGAGGCCTTTGCCGACGAATTTGCCACCATCCTCAGCCGTCAGTTGGATAGCTGATATGGGTGGCGGTGGAGTTCCTCAAAAGAGTGGTGGCAGGCGTCGCGGGCGGCGTCGCGGTGGCCAGTCGGCGGCGATGAGCGAAATTAACGTCACGCCATTTGTCGATGTGATGCTGGTTTTGTTGATTATTTTCATGGTGGCGGCCCCGATGATGACGGTTGGTGTGCCGGTCGAGCTGCCCAAAACGGCCGCAACCGCGTTGCCAACGCCGAAAGAAGATCCGCTGAGCATCACGATCACAGCCGATGGCCGCATCATGCTGCAGGAAACTGAAATACCGATGGATCAGCTGATCCCGAAGCTGCGCGCCATCGCGGCCGAACGCGACGACAACAAGGTGTTTTTGCGGGCTGATGGCTCGATCGCTTATGAGCGTGTCGTGCAGGTGATGGGCGCGTTGAATGCCGGCGGATTTGCCGATATCGGGCTGGTGACAGAATCCGGCGGCCCGACGTTTGATGGGCGTGACGATTAAAAATGAATGTCGGGTATTACATATCGGGCATCGGGCATGGTGCCTTGTTTGGCTGGGCCTTGCTTGGCGGGCTGTTTGCCGGCGTGCCTGAAGATACCGTGGAAGTCACCGAAGTCTCGATTGTTTCGGCCGCGGATTTTGCCGCCCTTTCGGCACCGCGTTCCAGCCCCGAACCCAGCCCCCAGCCCAGCCCCGAACTCAGCCCCGAACTCAGCACAGCCCCGCAACAATCCGTGACGCCACCACCCCAGCCAACGCCTCGGGAGCCGCCGCCAGAAGTGATCCAAGCACCCGCGCCGATCACGCCACCCGATCCGGCCCCCCAGCCCGTGCAGCCGCCCGCGCCCGATGCGCCTGTGGTTCTGGCCCCGCCGGCGATTAAGGCGTCACCGCGCCCGTCCCGGCGCATCACCCCGACCCCGGTTGCCCCGCCGCCGCCCGATACCGAAGTGGCCGAGCAAACCACAGAACAAATCACACCGGATGCCGAGGCCCCCGCGACAGAGGCTGTGCAAGAAGCCCCCAAACCGGCCACCGCGCCCGAAGAATCCAGTGACCGGATTGTGACCGAGGCCGACGCCCCGCCCGCGTCCGCACCCACATCCTCATCGCGCCCGTCTGTGCGCCCAAAACGCCCCGAGCGGCCTCAGTCACCGGTGGAAACCGTGGATAATTCTGCCACAAATACACAAGACGCGATTGCCGCCGCTTTGGCCGGTGTGCAGGCCGAGCAAAGCAACGCGCCCGCTTCAGGGGGGGCGGTTGGTCCACCTTTGACGGGCGGCCAAAAGGATGCGTTTTTGTTTGATGTCGGGCGTTGCTGGAACACCGGATCGCTTTCGACACAGGCGATGGAGAGCAAGGTTGTGGTGCGTTTCGAGCTAAGCCGCGAGGGTAAGCCCGATATTGGATCAATCCGGATGACCGGTTTTGAAGGCGGCACGCAGGCCGGTGCCAAGCAGGCCTATGAAACCGCGCGCCGTGCGATTATACGTTGTGGTGCGAATGGCTTTAATCTGCCGATTGACAAATCTGAGCAGTGGAAAATTATCAATATTACCTTTAATCCTGAGAATATGAGGTTGAAATAATCATGTTTCGTGTTTTGAATTTAATGCTGGCCCCCGTGCTGGTTGCTGTGCTGGTTGTTGTGCTGGTTTTGTCGGCCTTTCCCAATAGGGCGATGGCCGAATTAAGCCTTGAAATCCGCGATGGCGTGATCGAGCCGATGCCGTTTGCGGTGCCCGATTTTGTGGCCGAAAACGCTGCGGCCCGTGAATATGCTGCCAAACTTGCGCGCGTTGTGGCCGCCAATCTGACCGGCACGGGCCTGTTTCGTGAAATTCCCAAAGGCGCGTTTATTTCGACCGTGACCAATTTTAATAGCCCCGTGCAATATGCCGACTGGAAGGCGATCAACGCTCAGGCGCTGATTGTGGGGGCTGTAAATATCGAGGCCGGCGGACGCATGACAGTAAAATTCCGGCTGTTTGATGTGTTTTCGGGCCAGCAGCTGGGTGATGGTTTGCAATTTGGCGGCAGCACCAACAGCTGGCGGCGCATGGCCCATAAAGTGGCCGATGCCGCCTATAGCCGGATCACGGGCGAGGGGCCGTATTTTGACAGCCGCGTGGTGTTTGTTTCGGAAAGCGGGCCGAAAGGCGACCGCCAGAAACGGCTTGCGATTATGGATTTTGACGGTGCGAATATGAAGTTTTTAACCGATAGCCGCTCGCTGGTTTTGGCCCCGCGGTTTTCACCAACCGGCGATCGCGTGCTTTTCACATCATACGAAAGCGGATTTCCCAGAATTTATTTGCTGGATGTGGCGTCGGTGGGGCGGCGCGCCTTGCCGACCCAACCCGGCGCGATGACATTTGCCCCGCGCTTTTCGCCCGATGGCCAAGCGGTGGTTTATTCGCTATCTTCCGGTGGCAATACCGATATTTACCGGGTGAAAATCAACGGTGGCACGCCGGTGCGCCTAACGTCTTCGCCCGCGATTGATACCGCGCCCAGCTTTTCGCCAGACGGGCGCCAGATTGTGTTTGAAAGCGACAGATCGGGCACCCCGCAGCTATATATCATGTCGGCAAGTGGCGGTGATGCGCGCCGGATCAGTTTTGGCACGGGGCGTTACGGCACACCGGTTTGGTCGCCGCGCGGCGATTTGATTGCCTTTACCAAACAAAGCAAAGGCCGTTTTCATATTGGCGTGATGCGGCTGGATGGTCAGGGCGAGCGGCTGTTGACGGCATCGTTTCTGGACGAGGGGCCGACGTGGTCCCCCAACGGGCGCGTGATTATGTTTATGCGCGAAACACCCGGTGCCACGGGTTCGGTTGGGCTTTATACGGTCGATATTACCGGGCGCAATTTACAGCGGGTTAAAATAGAGGGCGGCGCGTCCGATCCGGCGTGGTCGCCTTTGTTGAAATAACAGGGCCAAAAGCGCGTTCACAAACGGGGCGCGCCGTGGTATAAAACGGCAATCGGGCCGCTAGAAACAGAGCAGGAAACAGTATGACACATCTTTATAAGGCGATATTCATTGTTGCAGCATTGGGCCTTGGGGCCTGCACCAATCCGGATCATCTGGGCGGAAGCGGTGCGGGATCTGGCATGGGTGCAGCTGCGGGCGTGGGTGCAGGTGCGGGCGTGGGTGAAAACGCGCATCTGGATCTGGCTTCGGATCCGCGCTCGCCGGCCTATTTCAGCCAAACCATCGGCGATCGTGTGCTGTTTGTGGTTGATCAAAGCACCCTGACACCCGAGGGGCACAGCACCTTGGTGGGCCAAGCCGGCTGGTTGCAAACCAACCCCGAATTTTCGGCCATCATCGAGGGCCATGCCGACGAGCGCGGCACCCGTGCCTATAACCTTGCGCTGGGCGCGCGCCGGGCCAATACGGTGCAGGAATTTCTGGTCTCGCAAGGCATTTCCTCCACCCGTTTGCGCACCGTGACATACGGCAAAGAACGCCCGATCAAGGTGTGCTCCGAGGAGATTTGCTTTGCTCAAAACCGCCGTGCCGTTACGGTGATTTCCGTGGGCGCCGGATTTTAAAGGCCGGCTTTTAAAGAAGGACGATAGTCAATGATCAGGATATTTGCGATCAGGATATTTGCGCTTATTATCGGTGTGTCGGTTTTGGCACCCGTGGGGGCTGCGGCCGATAAACAAACGCTGGCAGATATCCGTCAGGAAATGTCGATTTTGCACGTTGAAATTCAACGACTGAAGCGCGAGCTGTCCACCACGGGCACCCCCGCCACCAACATCGGCGGCAACACACCGCTTGCGCGGATCGACGGGATCGAGGCGGCGTTGCAGCGGCTGACATCCCAAACCGAGCAGCTGGAAAACCGCATTAACCGTGTGGTCAGGGATGGCACGAACCGCATTGGCGATCTTGAATTCAGACTGGTCGAGCTGGAAGGCGGCGATGTCAGCAAGCTGGGCGAAACCACCACGTTGGGCGGTGATGTCGGTGCTGCAACGGTTGCGGTTGCACCCCCCCTTGAACCGGGCGCCGCAGTCGAGCTGGCGGTTGGCGAGCGCAGCGACTTCAAGCGGGCGCAGGACGCGCTTGCAGCGGGTGATTTTCGCAGTGCCGCAGATCAGTTTGCGGCCTTTAGCGAGGCCTATCCGGGGGGGCCGCTAAGTGCGGATGCGCATTTTTTGCGTGGCGAGGCCTATGAGGGTCTGGATGATCCGGCAAATGCGGCGCGCGCTTTTTTAAAGAGCTTTTCGGGCGCACCCGATGGGGCACGCGCACCGCACGCGCTTTATAAACTGGGGGTATCGCTGGGTAAACTGGGCCAAACCAACGAGGCTTGCGTTACCTTGGCCGAGGTCGAGGCCCGTTTTGCGCAATCTCCGGCTGTGTTATTGGCCAATTCTGCGATGCAAAATCTGGGATGTCACTAACGCCGCAAGATGCGTTTTTGCGCGAATTTATCGCCAAGGCTTGCGCGCCGGTTTCGGGGCGTTGGCAGTGTTCGCCGGGTCCGGTCGGGGTGGCGGTTTCCGGTGGCAGCGATTCAATGGCATTGCTGCATTTGATGCAGGATTGGGCGCAAAATTCCGGCGTTATTTTGCACGCGGCCACCGTTGATCACGGCTTGCGACCAGAGGCGGCGAATGAGGCAAAACAGGTTGCAAAAATCTGTGCCGGTTTGGGTGTCGGGCATGAAACGCTGCGCTGGACGGACTGGGACGGCAAGGGCAATTTGCAAGATCAGGCCCGTCAGGCGCGCTATGGTTTAATGGCGGGCTGGGCCGGCAGGTTAGGCATTTCGGCGATTGCGCTGGGCCACACGATGGATGATCAGGCCGAAACATTTCTGCTGCGTCTGGCGCGCGGATCGGGGGTTGATGGCCTGTCGGGGATGGCGGCGTTTCACAAAAAAAACGGGGTCAACTGGCTTCGGCCGGTTCTGGGCCTTGGGCGCCAGCAGCTGCGCGAATATTTGCGGGGCCGCGATATTGGCTGGGTTGAGGATGCGTCAAATCAGGATACGCGTTTTGATCGCGTGAAGGCGCGCAATATTCTGAAACTGCTGACGCCTTTGGGCATTGACACGGCGCGTCTGGTTTCTACGGCGGCCGCGCTGCAATCGGCCAGATCGGCGCTGGAATGCCAAACACAGGAGGCCGCGCGAAATCTGGTGGCGGTGCAGGGCGGCGATCTGGTGTTTGCACCCGACGGGTTTATGGCGCTGCATCCCGACATTGGCGCGCGTCTGTTATCGCAGGCTTTGCGTTGGGTTTCATCGGCCAAATATCCGCCGCGTAGAGCTGCGTTGCAAGATCTGCAAATGAAAATTCAGGCCGCAAAATCATCCACTTTGCAGGGCTGCCGGATTGTGGTGAAGAAATCCGAAATCCGCATTACCCGCGAATATCAGGCGGTGAAAAACCTGATCTGTCCAACCGATGAAATCTGGGATAATCGCTGGCAGTTTTCTGGCCCTCACGACAAATTGTTGCAAATTCGCGCCTTGGGTGCGGCGGGTTTGGCGCAATGCCCGGATTGGAAAAACACCGGCTTGGCGCGGGTTTCGTTGCTGGCATCGCCCTCGGTGTGGCAAAATCGGGCATTAATTGCCGCCCCGATGGCCGGTTTGGGCAACGGATGGCGCAGTTCTGCGTTATTGGGGGTGGAAGATTTCGTTTCTTGCATTATATCACATTGAACAAACCTGCCGAATGCCTATTTTAGGCGCGTAGCCGCGGTGATAGATTCTCCGCGTGCCAAATCTGTTTAGGAGAAGCCTGTGGGCAATATTAAAAATCTGGCGTTCTGGGTCGTGCTGTTTATGTTGATCCTTGCGTTATTCAATCTGTTTAGCAACGGGCAAAGGGCGACCAACATCAACGCCATGACCTATTCGGAATTTGTCACCGCTGTCAGTGACGGCACGGTGCAATCGGTTACGCTGGATGGCGAGAATATTAAAATCCACAGCAAAGACGGGCATGATTTCACCACGATCAAACCGGGTGATGCCGATGTCACGCAGATGCTGATCGAGCACGGTGTCGAAGTGCGCGCGGTCAAGCAGGCGCAATCGGGTTTTGCCACGCTGATCTGGTCGCTGTTGCCGATTTTGCTGCTGATCGGGTTTTGGTTTTTCATGATGAACCGGATGCAGGGCGGCGGCAAGGGCGGCGCGATGGGTTTTGGTAAATCCAAGGCCAAGATGCTGACCGAACGCGAGGGGCGTGTGACCTTTGATGATGTGGCCGGTATTGACGAGGCCAAAGAAGAGCTGGAAGAAATCGTCGAATTTCTGCGCAACCCCGATAAATTCTCGCGCCTTGGTGGTCAAATCCCCAAAGGTGCGCTGCTGGTTGGGCCTCCGGGCACTGGTAAAACGCTGCTGGCGCGTGCGATTGCCGGCGAAGCGGGTGTGCCGTTTTTCAGCATTTCGGGTTCGGATTTTGTTGAAATGTTTGTTGGCGTTGGTGCCAGCCGGGTGCGCGATATGTTCGAGCAGGGCAAAAAGAACGCGCCGTGCATTGTTTTCATTGACGAAATTGATGCTGTCGGGCGTTCGCGCGGTGTTGGCATGGGCGGCGGCAATGACGAACGCGAGCAGACCTTGAACCAGCTGCTGGTTGAAATGGACGGTTTTGAGGCAAACGAGGGCGTGATTATTCTGGCCGCTACCAACCGCGCCGATGTTCTGGACCCTGCGCTGTTGCGCCCGGGTCGGTTTGACCGCCAAATTCAGGTGCCAAACCCTGACATCAAGGGCCGCGATAAAATCCTGAATGTGCATGCGCGCAAAGTGCCGTTGGGCCCTGACGTGGATCTGCGCATCATTGCCCGTGGCACACCCGGATTTTCCGGTGCCGATCTGGCCAATCTGGTCAATGAGGCTGCGTTAATGGCCGCCAGAGTTGGCCGTCGTTTTGTGACTATGGACGATTTTGAAATGGCCAAGGACAAGGTGATGATGGGGGCCGAACGCCGTTCGATGGTTTTGACCGACGAGCAAAAGGAAATGACCGCCTATCACGAGGCCGGTCACGCCATTGTCGGCATCAAATTGCCCAAATGTGATCCGGTTTACAAGGCCACGATTATCCCGCGCGGCAATGCCTTGGGGATGGTGATGAGCCTGCCTGAAATGGACCAGCACAATTATTTCAAAGACCAGATCGAGCAAAAAATTGCCATGGGCATGGCCGGTAAAGCCGCTGAAATTATGAAATGGGGCCCTGATCGGGTTTCAAACGGGCCGTCGGGCGATATCATGATGGTGTCGTCATTGGCACGCGCCATGGTTTTGCGTTGGGGCATGTCTGACAAGGTTGGCAATATCGATTATCAGGCCGCCCACGAGGGCTATGCCGGCAATGGTGCGGGGGCTTTGTCGATATCGGCCGCCACCCAAGAGCTGATCGAGCAAGAGGTTAAGCGGGTGATTGACGAAGGTTATGATGTTGCGGCCAACCTATTGAAAAAGCACAAGAAAGAGTTTGAATTACTGGCGCAGGGTTTGCTGGAATATGAAACCCTGACCGGCGAGGAAATCAAGCGTGTGATGAAGGGCGAGCCGCCGCGCGCGGATGACAAGGACGAGGATGAGGGCGATACGCCAAGCCTCACGGCCATTCCAAAGACCAAGCCAAAACCCAAAGTCAAGGTGACACGCAAGCCAAAAGATGACGCAATGAAGCCCGAACCCAACGCGTGATATTAAACGCGCGCCGGTTTTTTCGAGCATTTTGGCCGGAATAATTTTGGCCGGAATAATCAAGGATTGAAAATGCCAGCATTGCTTGCGACTGCGCTCAAGTGCCGGATTGTCTGGCTTGGCCGTAATGTCAGGCGCGCCGATAGTTTGCAAAACGCGGCTGTTGATATGCTTGAGGCTACATTTTCCGGCCCCAAAGGCGAAAGCCGATATGGCACCACGCGGCCCGCTGATGGGCGTCTGCGCCAACAATACCCGCGCGATTGTGCGGTTCGAAACACGCGCCAGTTTTGCATTATTTCGGCCGAGGAACTGACAATTATTGCCGCCAAAATGGGCGTGGATGCGCTTGAGCCGCAATGGCTGGGCGCAAATATGATGATCGAGGGCTTGGCCGATTTCAGCCAGATACCGCCGTCATCGCGCCTGATTACTCCGTCGGGGGCCGGGCTGTGTATTGATCTAGAGAACCGCCCCTGCCATCTGCCCGCCAAGGTGATTGACCAATATTTGCCCAACATGGGGCGTGAATTCAAGGCTGCCGCCACGGGTTTGCGCGGCGTTACGGCGTGGGTTGAGCGCGAAGGAATATTGCGTGTGAATGATGAAATGGTTCTGCATATTCCGGACCAGCCGGCGTGGCCACATCTGGCTCGGGCGCGCAGCTCTGAAGGTTGAAAAAATTGGCGATTTCAGTGCTGTAAATGTCGGATTCGTCCTGTTTGCTGCGAAGTTTATCTGTAATGTCCGAGTAAATGATCGCAGTGATTCACTGAAAAGGAACCAATGATGCGCTTCAAGACCGACATTGAAATTGCCCGTGAAGCCAAGAAAAAACCAATTCAGGAAATCGGTGCCAAGCTGGGCATTTCGGCAGAACATTTGTTGCCCTACGGCCATGACAAGGCCAAAGTTGGTCAGGATTTTATTGACAGTATTCAGGGCAACAAGCTGGGCAAGTTGATTTTGGTAACCGCGATTAACCCCACACCTGCGGGCGAGGGCAAAACCACAACGACGGTTGGTTTGGCCGACGCGATGAACCGTAATGGCAACAAAGCGGCCGTTTGCATCCGCGAGGCATCATTGGGCCCGTGTTTTGGCATGAAGGGCGGCGCGGCCGGTGGCGGCCTGGCCCAAGTGGTGCCGATGGAGGATATGAACCTGCATTTCACCGGCGATTTTCATGCCATCACTTCGGCCCATAATCTGCTGGCCGCGATGATTGATAATCACATTTACTGGGGAAATGGACTGGAAATTGACGAGCGCCGCGTGGTTTGGAAGCGGGTTCTGGACATGAATGACCGCGCGCTTCGTGATGTTGTCACCAGCCTTGGCGGTGTTGCCAACGGCTTTCCACGCCAAAGCGGTTTTGATATTACGGTGGCCTCCGAGGTGATGGCGATCCTGTGTCTGTCCAATAATCTGGCCGATTTGCAAAAACGTCTGGGCGATATTATCGTTGCCTACACCCGTCAGCGGGCGCCGATTTATTGCCGTGATATCAAGGCCGACGGTGCCATGACCGTGCTGCTGAAAAACGCGATGCAGCCCAATCTGGTGCAAACGCTGGAAAATAATCCGGCCTTTGTGCATGGCGGACCATTTGCCAATATCGCGCATGGTTGCAACTCGGTTATCTCCACCAACACGGCGCTGCGGTTGGCCGATTATGTGGTGACCGAGGCCGGGTTTGGTGCCGATCTGGGGGCTGAGAAATTCATGAATATCAAATGTCGCAAGGCCGGTCTTGCGCCCGATTGTATCGTTTTGGTGGCCACAATTCGGGCGATGAAAATGAACGGCGGCGTGGCCAAGGCCGATTTGGGACCTGAAAACGTAGCGGCTGTTAAAGAGGGTTGCGCCAACCTTGGCCGCCACATCGACAACATGAAATCCTTCGGGGTGCCGGTGGTGGTCGCGATCAACCATTTTGTCACCGACTCCGATGCCGAAGTACAGGCGATCAAGGATTACGCCAAAACCCGGGGTGCCGAGGCAATCTTGGCCCGCCACTGGGAATTGGGCGGCGAAGGTGCCACGGAATTGGCCGCGCACGTGGTTGAAATTGCCGATAGCGGGATGGCCCAATTTGCGCCGATTTATGTGGACGAGATGCCATTATTTGAAAAAATCGAGCGCATCGCCAAGAATATTTACCATGCCGACGAGGTTCTGGCCGATACTAAAATCCGCAATCAGCTGTGCGAATGGGAGGATGCGGGCTATGGGAACCTGCCGGTTTGTATGGCTAAAACCCAGTATTCATTTTCGACCGACCCCAATCTGCGCGGCGCGCCAACCGGCCACAGCATTCCGATACGCGAAGTGCGCCTAAGTGCGGGTGCTGGGTTTATTGTGGTGGTTTGTGGTGATATCATGACGATGCCGGGCCTGCCGCGACGCCCGTCCGCCGAGGGAATTATGCTTAATGATGCTGGTGAAATTGATGGGCTATTTTAGAATTTAGTTGATAAAGGGTTGGAAATGACGGCACAAATTATTGATGGCAAGGCTTTTGCGGCAAAGCTGCGGGGCAAGGTGGCCGTGCATGTTGCGCGTTTGAAAAAAGATCATGGTGTCATACCGGGTCTGGCTGTGGTTTTGGTGGGGCAAGACCCTGCTTCGCAGGTTTATGTGCGCTCAAAAGCCAAAATGACGGTTGAAGTCGGGATGAATTCTTATGTACACAAGCTGGATGTTAACACATCCCAAACCGATTTGCTGGCGCTGATTGCTCGGCTGAATAATGATCCGGCGGTGCACGGGATTTTGGTGCAATTACCGCTTCCCGATCGTATGAACGAGGGGCTGGTGACCAATTCAATTGATCCGGCCAAGGATGTGGACGGGTTTCATATTTCTAACGTGGGCTTGCTGGCTACGGGGCAAAAAGCGATGGTGCCTTGCACGCCGCTTGGCTGTTTGATGATGCTGCGCGAACAATTGGGGTCACTTTCAGGGCTGGATGCGGTGGTGATCGGGCGTTCGAATATTGTTGGAAAGCCGATGGCACAATTGCTGATTGGTGACAGTTGCACGGTAACCGTGGCTCATTCCCGCACCAAAGATTTGCCAGATGTTGTGGGCCGTGCCGATATTGTGGTTGTGGCTGTGGGGCGGGCAGAAATGGTGTCGGGGCGTTGGCTTAAAAAGGGTGCAACCGTGATTGATGTGGGTATCAACCGCATTGACGCGCCGCAAAGAGGGGCAGGTAAAACCCGACTTGTAGGGGATGTCGATTTCACTTCGGCCTCTGCAGTGGCGGGTGCCATTACGCCTGTTCCGGGGGGCGTTGGCCCGATGACGATTGCCTGTTTACTAGCCAATACAGTTACCGCATGCAGCCGCGCTAACGGATTGAAAGAGCCGGAAAACCTTACAGTTTAGCCGCATTATTGTTCCCTGATTATCCCTGCCAGATTCAAGGTGGGGTAGTAAATTTCAGGCTTGCCGCAAAGTTTTCTGGTTATTTCTTTATCGTCTATCCCTCGTGCCGCGCGACAATAATGTTCGGAATGTTGGTCAACAGATTCTACAGCGAATGAAATGTAGCACCATACGGACGTTGTCTAACGTCAGCGCCTATGGGTCCAAATAGTGCCATTTTCTAAGAAAGTGTTTCTGGTTCATCATGATCACCAAGGGGTAGGACATGAGGCAGACAAATGGAACCGGGCGCAGGTCGTCTGAGAAGATAGTCAAAGGCAATTGACCTTATCCCCCGGCCTATTGGAGAGTCCTTGGTTTTGATTTGATGGGGGGATTACCCTGGTC
>CAYSBD010000064.1:0-13675 GCA_964429175.1 uncultured Marinosulfonomonas sp. | reverse complement strand
TCCTTCCATTCTTGGGAATATAATACACCATCAAAGTCCGGGACTAAACACCTAGTCAAGTTTGAGCTACCATACATAAGGATTTGCAAAGATACGCTTCTTGGGCGCTCCCAAGTTGTCTCGCGGGTTATCAAAATTCCTCAAAATCCGGTTTTGGTTTGCGAATGAATGCGGGTTTTGAGTGAAATGACAGCTTTTCAATTTGCAAACCCTTTTTCATCAACAAATCATCAATCGCCTCGGTGGCCCCGACAACCGACATATAATCATCAACTACAATTATGCCCCCCGGGACAACCCGGTCATAAAGCGCATCCAGTACAAATTCTGTTGGCTCTTTTACATTCAGATCCAGATGTAGCAGCGCGATTCGGCAGGCTGGATGACTTTGCACAAAATGGGGCAGGGTATCGGTTACATTTCCTTCAAACAGCTCGATATTATCAAACCCCTTGCGGGCGAATATTTCTTCAACCTGCGCCTTGCTTAAGGCCTCACCGGCTGTGGCCGTGAATTCGGTGACGTAATCCAGATCAACATCCAGCTCAACACCTTTGGTGGGGAATTTGCCAAAAGTATCAAACCCCACAATGCGCCGTGAATTACTGTTTTCCAAAAGCTGGCGAAAACTGGCCCAGTGGATCATCGACCCCGCCTTGAAAACACCCATTTCCATCACGTCGCCGGGCAGGTTAAGGATCATCTGGAACAGCTCATAATGGGCCAAAAACTTGTTAATCCGCGATGGGTGCGAAAACCAGGAATAACCGTTCTCCCAATCCCAAACCCGATCGCTGCTCAGCCCGTTGATTTCCATCGCTTCCGGTGCTTTCATTGACTTAATACCTCTAATGCGCGGGATGGCCGCTGCTCTCCCTTTGTCCCTTTTGGCGCAAAATAATGAAGGCTCGGTTAAACCTGTTCTGGTTTTGGGAGCAAAATCAAAAATACGACAATATTTTCGATAGTTATTAAGAATATTCATGTTACTTAGGGCAAAAAGGACTTGTTGATGCCCTCTGTTACCCCCCTTCCCAAGCTTTCAGGGTCTATTTTTGTGACTGTCGATGACGCAGACCGTTTGCGCCGATTTCATCAGCAAATTGATCTGTTGCGCAGCTTTGGCTGGGTTATTAACGACGCTAAGCCGAGTGTTTCTGACGCTTGCGATATGCAGGTAATCGAGCTTGCCCGGTTTAAGCAGCAAACACCTGATATACCTACAATTATCCTGTGTAAAACCGCCCATGACGCGGCGATTGAACCGGACGGTTTTGCTATGCTTTCGGCTTTGGGTGGCGGCATCATCGAGCGTGATCTGGCGGCAAGTGTCGATACGGATCAGCGGGTCGATAAAGTGCTGGTCGGGCTAAACTGGACGATGATCTATGCCGGTGATTATTGCGGTATTGCGCGCAGCCCCGATCGTGGCACCCAAGGCGCGCGCACCATTCGTCCCGAAGCCGGATTTAAAGGCCAGCGGCTCAGGGATTTGGCAGAAATGCTCTGTTCAACCGATGCTTTGTCGCGCTCATTGGGGCTGGCTGCAATAAATGCATTTTGGAATCGGGTGCGTAAATCTCCGAAAAAATCGGGCTTTAGCCATTTTACCCCGCCCGGCGATGGGCTGGTGATTATTGGCGGCTTTCGGGGGGTGAAAAAACGCCTGCCAAATGCCGAAATTATCGAGCGCGAGCCAAAACCGGGTGATGTGCCGGTGGATCAGGCCGAACGGACCATAAAAAACGCGGGCTATTTGGCGATAACGGCCCAAACGCTGATGAACGGATCGCTCGAGCCGCTGCTGCGGGCCTCGCATAATGTGCCATTTCGCATGTTGATCGGTCCAAGCGCGCCGCTCTGTCCGGTTTTGCTGGATTATGGGCTGGATAATGTCTCGGGCAATGTGGTTTTAAACCGCGCGGCATGCGAGCAATTTATTCTGGAAACCGGCACCATGATCATGCGCGATGATTTGATTCAAAGTGATAGCATCTGCAAATAATCGGCCTATTTACGCACCAGACTATTGGCCAGATAAAACTGGCTTGCGGCAAAGGCCATATAAATCAGAATAACCTGCAAACCGCCATCATCCAGCCACGCCCCGCCTTGGGTGAGGGACATGTATAACGGGGTTGCCACAAAGATTAACGCCGAAAACAGCGCCATAATTTTGGGCCACAGGGAATTTTCTTTTTGCTGCGTGGCCATGTAACCGGCCCACATCGTCATCGCGGCCGGAACCAGCGCGTGCAAAATCATCACCATCTGCAAAAAATCAAGCCAGACAAACACCACGATTATCAGCACATACATCGAGCCTAGCATCATATAATCGTAATATGGATCGCGTTTTTTTCGTGCCGGTTTTTTCATACCCGCCTCCATAAAAAGAACCCGACAGATAAAAGTCGGGCAAGCTGCGCGGGTGTAACATTTACGGGCTGGCATTTCAAGGATAGCAGCCCGCAAATCAGGCGGGATTATCAGGGTTTGGTGGCCCCGTTTTCAAGCAAGCTCTGGCGGCAAATTGCCCGCTTCCAAGGTCGCGATAACCCAGTCGGCATCGCTAAAATTATCCGCCGCGGTATAGGCCGAAGGCGTCACCAGCACCCGTAAATTTGCTCCGAGCGCCGACATCACCCCGTTGCGGCTGTCCTCAAAGGCGATGCAGTTGTCAGCCGGCAGGCCCAGCTGCTCAAGCGCCAGCAAAAACACATCGGCGGCGGGTTTTTTCTGCTGCACCATATCACCGGCGGCGATGTGATCAAAGATTTCGCTGGCCGGTTTAGCCCAGCAACATTGGCACAGCGCCTCGACGTTTGGCGTGTTGGTAGTGGTGGCCACGGCCAGTTTCAAACCACGGGCGCGGGCGGCCGTAATCAGGTCGGCCACACCGGGGCGCAAGCGCAGTTTTCCGGCCGCCAAAATCGCGGCATAGGCGGCGGTTTTTTCAATGTGCAGCTTGGCGATTTCAGCGTCCGTTAGGCGGGGCGCAGCTTTGGGTAGGGTTTCCTGGTGGGCTTTCATGCGCTCTTTGCCGCCGGTGGTTTTCAGCAAAACCGTGTAATCGGCAACCGACCAGTTCCAGTCCAATCCCCATTTATCAAAGGTTAAATTAAAGGCCTCGCGGTGGGCTTCTTCGGTTTCGGCCAGCGTGCCGTCGACGTCAAAAATCAGGGCTTTCAAAGTCATTTTTGTCCATTTCCTCGATGTAGGGTCCAAGTTCGGCAAAATCATTAAAAGCGAAATCGTGAGGCAGTTCGGCTACCGGAGTTTTTCGATACCCCTCGGTGAAAATAGCCATCGGCATTTTGGCACGATCGGCGGTTTCGGCGTCAACTTCACTGTCGCCAACGTAAAGGCAAGTTTCCACATTCAGCTGCTTCAGGCACTCAAGCAAAGGCGCCGGATCCGGTTTATGCACCGGCAAGCTGTCGCCGCCAACCAGCACTTCAAAATAATGCTCGGCATCCAGCAGACGCAGAATTTCGCGGGCAGGGGCCTCGGGTTTGTTGGTGCAAACGGCCATTTTGCGGCCCTCGGATTTTAATTTATCCAGCAAATCGCGCAGGTTAGGGTAAAGCACGGTCAAAGTCGCCGGATCGGCATCGTAATATTTCATGAACGCCGTAACCAGTCGCGCGTGCTGATCCGGCGCAATACCGGCCGCCGCCATCGCGCGCTCGACCAGCTTTGGCACGCCATTGCCAATATAGCCGGTGACGGTTTGCAGGGACGGCTCGGGCTTGGCTTCATCGCGCAGCATTTTGCAACAGGCGGCGTGCAAATCGGGCGCGCTGTGGATCAGGGTGCCGTCCAGATCAAAAACAATCGGGGTCACGCGTTTTTCCATTTAATCGAGCACCCCATCGAGGCGGATTGTTCGCGTGGGCCAAGGCCGGTTTGGGCGATTTTCTGCATGGCCTTAAATAGATCGCGGTCCAGATCGTCCGGGCCGGCCTGCTTGCCCGATGAATCCAGTCGGCCACGGTATTGCAGGCCCAGATCAGCATTAAAGCCAAAAAAATCGGGGGTGCATTGGGCGTCGTAAGCGCGGGCCACAGATTGATCTTCGTCGTGCAGATAGGGGAATGGAAAATCCAGTTTTTTCATGTTCTCGAAGCTGTCTGCGGGGTAGGCATCGGCATCATTCGAATTAATCGCCACCACGCCAATCCCCAGTTTTTGCAAATCCTTGGCGTCACGGATAATCTTGTCCATCACCGAAATCACATAGGGGCAGTGGTTGCAAATAAACATGACCAACGTGGCGTTTTCGCCTTTGATATCACCCAGAGAATAGGTTTTTCCATCCGAGGCGGGCAGATTGAAATCGGGCGCCTGCCAGTTGAAATCGCAGACTGGGGGGGATACGGGCATTGAGAATCTCCTGTTTATCATGGCGGCCGATTTTGCCGGACAGATGGCTTTCGTGAAAATAATATCCGCGGATATTTTCGAGATTAATTACTTTTGCGCGGCGGTTGATGCATCGCGGATGGCGCGGATGTGCTCTCCGTAGGGGGCGGGGTTGGAAACCGATCCGCCCTTGAACACGGCAGAGCCAGCCACCAGCACATCCGCACCCGCAGCCGCCATCAGCGGGCCGGTTTCAGGTGTAATTCCGCCATCAATTTCGATGTGAATTTCACGATCACCAATCATTTTGCGAATTTCGACAACCTTGTCGATTTGGCTGTGGATGAATTTTTGCCCGCCAAAACCCGGGTTCACCGTCATCACGCAAACCATATCTATCAGATCCATCACATATTCGATCGAACTTGCGGGCGTTGACGGGTTTAGCGCCACACCGGCCTTGCAGCCCAGATCGCGGATATATTGCAAAGAGCGGTGCAGATGCGGGCCGGCCTCGACGTGGATGGTCAGAATGTCGGAACCTGCATCGGCAAAGGCTTTGAGGTATTGATCGGTCGGGGCAATCATCAGATGCACGTCCATCACGGTTTTGATGTGCGGGCGGATTGCTTTGCAGGTATCGGGGCCAAAGGTGATGTTGGGCACGAAATGGCCATCCATCACATCAATATGCACCCAGTCACAGCCCTGCGCCTCGATTGCATCGATTTCAGCGCCGAAATTAGCGAAATCGGCGGCCAGAATGGAAGGGGCGATTTTGATTGAGCGATCAAAGGGCATGGGCTGTTCCTATGTCTGAATTTATCAAGAATCATGGCGCGAGAGGCCCCCGCGCCAGTCTAAAATGTTCGATTTATGCAATCTGCGGATCAAGTGATCCATCGGCATAACGCTTGGCCATGTCATCCATCGGGATGATTTTGATGCTGGCCGCATTGCCGGCTGTGCCGAAGCGCTCAAAACGGTCCTGCACCAGATCCTGCATTTCTTTCATCGCCGGGATCATGAATTTGCGCGGGTCAAACTCGGTCGGGTTTTCCATTGCAACCTTGCGGAACTGGGCGGTTAGCGCCATGCGATTGTCGGTGTCGATATTGACCTTGCGCACACCCATTTTGATACCTTTTTCGATTTCCTCGACCGGCACACCATAAGTTTGCCCCATTTCACCGCCGTATTTATTGATCATCTCCTGCAAATATTGCGGCACGCTGGAGGATCCGTGCATCACCAGATGGGTGGTTGGCAGTTTGGCGTGGATCGCGGCGATCTGGCTCATGGCCAAGGTTTCACCGGTTGGTTTGCTGGAGAATTTATAAGCCCCGTGGCTGGTGCCGCAAGCGATTGCCAGCGCGTCGACTTTGGTGATTTTCACAAATTCAACAGCCTCGTCAGGGTCGGTCAACAGCTGCTCCATCGACAATTTGCCAACCGCACCTGATCCGTCTTCCTCGGCCGCTTCGCCGGTTTCCAAGGATCCCAGCACACCCAGCTCGCCCTCGACCGAGGCACCAACCCAATGGGCCATGTCGGCCACGCGTTTGGTGATGGCGGAATTATAATCAAAATCGGCCGGGGTTTTCATGTCTTCTTTCAGGGATCCGTCCATCATCACCGAAGTAAAGCCGTGACGGATGGCGGAAAGGCAGGTGGATTCATTATTGCCGTGATCCTGATGCATACAAATAGGGATGCCCGGATACATTTCCGACAGCGCCTGAATCATATGGCGCAACATGATGTCGCCGGCGTAGGTGCGCGCGCCGCGAGACGCCTGCATGATCACCGGCGCATCGACTTTTTCAGCCGCGCGCATGATGGCAAGGCCCTGCTCCATGTTGTTGATATTAAAGGCCGGAACGCCGTAATCGTTTTCAGCAGCGTGATCCAGAAGTTGTCTCAGTGTAATTAGTGCCATGGTTTTTTATCCTTTATTAATAGTTTTAAGCTTTGTTCAGCGCGGCTAGCCCGGGCAGATCTTTGCCCTCGAGCCATTCAAGAAACGCGCCACCGGCGGTGGAAACATAGGTGAAATCATCGGTCGCACCGGCCACATTCAGGGCCGCAACCGTATCGCCGCCACCGGCCACTGAAACGGCCAGATTGGCGCGGGTTAGCTCGGCTGCGGTTTTGGCCAGAGCAATGGTCGCAATGTCAAAGGGCTGCATTTCAAAGGCACCAAGTGGTCCGTTCCAAAGGATGGTTTTGGAAGCCGCCAACTCGGCCTGAAAATCCAGCAGCGCATTGGGACCGGCGTCCAAAATCATTGCGTCTTCGGGGCAGGCGTCATTGGCCACGGTTTCGCAATCGGCGCCGGCGGCAAATTCGCGTGAAACCACCACGTCACTGGGCAGCAGCAGTTTGCAACCCGATTTTTTGGCCAGCGCACGAATTTCCTTGATGGTTTCCAGCTGGTCGGCCTCGTGCAGCGACTTTCCCATCGGCGCGCCATCGGCAAATAAAAACGTATTGGCCATGCCGCCACCGATAATCACCGCATCCAGTTTGCCAACCAGATTTTTCAGCACCGCGATTTTGCTGGACACCTTGGCACCCCCGACAATCGCCACGGACGGGCGTTGGGGGGTTTCCAGAGCTTCGGTCAACGCGTTGACTTCTTCCAACATCAGCGGACCAGCCGTGGCGGTCATTTGATCGGCAATCGCAGCCGTTGAAGCATGCGCACGGTGGGCGCAAGAAAACGCATCGTTGACGTAAATATCGCCAAGGCGGGCGAATTGTTCGGCCAGATCTGCGTCATTGCTTTCTTCGCCCGGCTCGAAACGCACGTTTTGACACAGCAACGCCTGACCGTCTTTCAAAGCCGCCGCAGCCGCTTGGGCATCCGCCCCAACACAAGCATCGACAAATGCCAGCTTAACACCCAGCGCATCGGCAAGGGTTGAGCGGATCGATTTGGTGCATAAATCAGGATTTCGCTGCCCCTTTGGGCGACCCAGATGGGTCAGAATAACCAGCGAGGCCCCCGCAGCCAGCAGATCACGCATGCCGGCAGCAAAGCGGGTGATGCGGGTCGCGTCGGAAACGGTGCCATCGTCGTTAAACGGCACATTCAGATCGGCACGCACCACAAGGCGCTTGCCCGAAACAGTCGTGTCTGTGATTGCGGGGATGCTCATTAGATCAGCGCTCCCATTGCGACGGCTGTGTCGGCCATGCGGTTCGAGAAGCCCCACTCGTTATCATACCACGTCAGGATGCGCACCATGTTGCCCTCCATGACCTTGGTTTGGTCCATGTGAAAGACCGACGAATGCGGATCATGGTTGAAATCAACCGACACATTGGCGACTTCGGTGTAACCTAAAACGCCTTTCATCGGGCCATCGGCGGCGGCTTTGATGGCGGCGTTGACTTCTTCAACCGTCGTGTCGCGGCCGGCTTCAAATACCAGATCAACAACCGAAACATTGGGCGTCGGAACCCGGATTGCCATGCCGTCCAGCTTGCCGTTCAGTTCGGGCAGAACCAGACCAACAGCCTTGGCGGCACCCGTTGTGGTCGGGATCATCGACAATGCAGCCGCGCGGCCACGATACAGATCGCCGTGCATGGTATCCAGCGTCGGCTGATCGCCGGTGTAGCTGTGGATTGTGGTCATGATGCCGTGGTTAATGCCGATGGCGTCATTCAGCGCCTTGGCCACCGGAGACAGACAATTGGTGGTGCAAGATGCGTTGGAAACGATGATGTCATCTTTGGTCAGAACAGCGTGGTTCACGCCGTAAACGATTGTTTTATCAGCATTTGCACCGGGTGCGGAAATCAGCACGCGCTTGGCACCGCTTTTCAGCAGCAGCTGGGCTTTGTCTTTGGCGGTGAAAATTCCGGTGCATTCCATCGCAATGTCAACATCACCCCAAGGCAAATCCTGCGGGTTGCGAATGGCGGTGACCTTGATCGGGCCGGTGCCCACATCAATGCTGTCGCCATCCACGGTTACGGTAGCAGGAAAACGGCCATGAACACTATCAAAACGCAGCAAATGCGCGTTGGTTTCAACCGGCCCCAGATCATTGATCGCCACCACTTCGATATCGGTGCGGCCGGATTCGATGATGGCGCGCAGAACATTGCGGCCAATGCGGCCAAAGCCGTTGATTGCTACTTTTACAGTCATGTTTAATTCTCCCTTAAAGTAAATTTTTAGCGGCTTTTGCCACAGCATCGGCAGTGATGCCAAAATGGTTATACAACGCATCAATCGGAGCGGAAGCCCCAAAGCCTGTCATGCCGACAAATGCGCTGTTATCACCCAGCAATTTGCCCCAGCTTTGCTCAAGTGCCGCCTCGACACCAACGCGCGGAGCCGTGCCCAGAACTTCGGCGCGGTAATCGGCATCCTGATCTGCGAACAGCTCAAAACACGGGGCCGAAACCACAACCGCCTTGATGCCGTCCTTGGCCAGCGCCTCGGCTGCATTTACGGCGATTTCAACTTCGGATCCGGTGGCAATCAGCGTCACGTCACGCGCGCCGACAACATCGCGCAGGATGTAGGCACCTCTGGAAACCATGTTGGTCTCGGTGTGGTTGGTGCGCAAACAAGGCAGGCCCTGACGCGACAAACAATGCACCGACGGCGTGCTGGATCTGGTTGCGGCAATCTGCCAGGCCTCGGCGGTTTCGACCACATCGGCGGGGCGAAATACCAGCAGGTTCGGCATCACGCGCAAGGATGCGACGGTTTCGACGGGTTGGTGTGTCGGGCCGTCTTCGCCAAGGCCGATGGAATCGTGGGTCATCACATAAGACACCGGAATACCCATCAGCGCCGACAGCCGGATCGCGCCGCGGCAATAATCGGCAAAGGCCAGAAACGTGCCGCCATAAGTGTAAAAACCGCCGTGCAGCGCGATGCCGTTCATCGCCGCAGCCATGCCGTGTTCACGCACGCCGTAATAGATGTAATTGCCGGCGTAATTGCCCTTGGAAATCACCTGCATCGCGGATGTTCTGGTCAGGTTCGATCCGGTCAGATCGGCCGAACCACCGATGGAATTTGGCAAGGTGGCGTTGATTACTTCCAGCGCCATCTGGCTGGCTTTGCGGGTGGCAACTTTGGGCGCGTCTTTGCTTAAACGCTCTTTGTAGCTATTGATCGCAGCATCCAGCGCTTTTGCGTCGGGCGCGCCAAGTGATGTGTTGAAATCATCGGCCTTGGCCGAGGCCGCAAGGCGCTTATCCCAAGCCTGACGTGCATCTTTGCCGCGGGCGGAAATCGCGCGCCATGCGTCATAAACATCGGCCGGAATTTCAAACGCGGGATGCTCCCAACCCAGCGCCTTGCGTGTCAGCTCGATTTCATCATCACCCAAAGGCGCGCCGTGGGTGGCCGCGGTGCCTTGTTTGTTGGGCGCGCCGTAACCGATGATGGTTTTGCAAGCAATCATCGAAGGTTTGCCGGTTTTTTTCTTGGCTTTTTCGATGGCTTTGGCGATGGCTTCTTTATCGTGGCCGTCAACTTCCTGCACATGCCACCCCGCCGCCTTAAAGCGCTTTTTCTGGTTGGTGCCCGAGGATAATTCAACCGCACCATCAATGGTGATCGAATTGTCATCCCACATCACAATCAGTTTACCAAGGCCTAAATTCCCAGCAAAATCAATGGCTTCGTGACTGATACCCTCCATCAGGCAACCATCACCGGCGATCACATATGTGTGGTGGTCAACCAGCTCGTCATCAAAACGCGCATTGTGCATCCGCTCGGCCAGCGCCATGCCAACGGCGGTGGAAATACCCTGACCCAGCGGGCCGGTGGTGGTTTCAATGCCCTTGGCGTGGCCATATTCGGGATGACCGGCGGTGCGGTAGCCCATTTGGCGGAAATTGCGGATCTGGTCCATGTCCATATCGTCATAACCCAACAAGTGGTTGATCGAATAAACCAGCATCGAGCCATGACCGGCCGACATGATAAACCGGTCGCGATCGGCCCATTTATCGGCCGAGGGATCAATTTTCATGAAGCGGTTAAACAGCACGGCCGCCACATCGGCCATGCCCATCGGCGCACCGGGGTGACCGGAATTTGCGGCCTGAACGGCATCCATTGTCAGGGCGCGGATGGCATTTGCCATTTGGTTTTCAATTGTCATGGTTTTTTCCTTCAGGCGCGTTTTGATTCAGAAATAAGGCGGTGCATCAGCGGGGTGAATATCAGCTGCATGGCCAAATCCATTTTCCCGCCCGGAACCACGATCGAGTTTGCCCGGCTCATATAACTATTATGGATCATGTTAAGCAAGTAGCGAAAGTCAATGCCCGTAGGGTCGGCAAAGCGGATCACCACGATGCTTTCATCGGGCGTCGGGATCCAGCGGGCGACCATCGGGTTCGAGGTGTCAACAATCGGCACGCGCTGAAAATTGATATCGGTGTTGGAAAATTGCGGCATGATGCAATTCACATAAGCGTCCATGCGGCGCAGGATCACATCGGTGACGGCCTCGGTTGTGTAGCCGCGCTGGTTTTTATCACGATGGATTTTCTGGATCCATTCAAGATTGACCACCGGCACCACGCCGATTGTGATATCGGCCAAAGCCGGCAAATTAACCTGATCATTTTTAACCGCACCGTGCAGGCCTTCGTAAAACAACAGGTTGCTGTCGGAATCAAAGGCTTTCCAATCGGTGAATTTACCCGAAGGAACCCCGTGCATCGCGGCCTCTTTTTCATTATGCACATAGGTGCGGGTGCGCCCCTGACCGGTTTGCCCATATTTACGAAAAACCCGCTCAAGTTCGACCAACTCATTGGCATCATAGGAAAAATGGCTAAAAGAACGATCACCAGACTCAAAGCGCTTGGCCAGTTCGGCCTTCATCGCGGCGCGGTCATATTTGTGAAATGCGTCGCCCTCGATGGATACAGCCTTGACCTTTTCGCGGTGAAAAATCTGGTCAAACGTATCTTTGACGGTGGAGGTGCCAGCACCAGAGGAGCCGGTTACAGAAATAATGGGATATTTAGTGCTCATGTCATATTTTCCTTAATCACGAAACAGGCCGCGAGAGCCAAATAGGGCGGAGATTTCTTTTTCAGGCAAATCATGGTAAGACGCCAGACGATCCACTTTGTAGGGGGTGCCAAAAACCAGCGGAATGCGCATGTGCAGATCGGTTGCGGTTTGGTCCAGAATGCGGTCATGTTCGTTGGTGGCGCGGCCCTGGGCCTGCTCGACCAAAAACGCCATTGGCGCGCATTCGTAAATCATCCGCAGGCGGCCCTGACCGTAACCTTCGCGCGCATCGGCCGGATATAGAAAAATCCCGCCACGCGTCAGAATGCGGTGGGTTTCGGCCACCAGCGAGGCCACCCAGCGCATGTTGAAATTGCGTTTATGCACGCCATCCTCGCCAGCCTTGCAATCATCGATATAGGCGCGCACGGGTTTTGACCAATGGCGGTAATTCGAGGCGTTAATCGCGTATTCGTTGGAATCTTCGGGCACAATCACCGCGTCATTGGCCAGCTCGTAGCGCCCTGTGTCGGGGCTGAGAATGTAAAACCGGGTGCCTTGGCCAAATGTTACCATCAGGCCGGTTTGGGGGCCGAAAATAATATAGCCCGCACCAATTTGCTCATGGGCCGGGCGCAGAAAACTTGCGTTTGGATCGTCCTTGGCGATGAATATCGAAAAAATTGTGCCGATCGAAACGTTCACGTCGATGTTGGAAGACCCATCCAGCGGATCAATCGCCAGCGCGTATTTTCCGTTTGGATCCAGCTCGACCACTTCTTCTTGCTCCTCGGAGGCATACCAGCGCACGCCCAGCGTTTTGAGCACTTCGGCAAAGGCTTCATCGGCCATAACATCCAGCGCTTTTTGCTGATCGCCATCGCTGTTTTCACCGACAGCCCCGCCCAGCGTTTGGCCCAGCGATCCGCGCGCAATGGTTTTGGCCAGATCCGCGCCGACAACGCATAATCCGTTAATCAGAGGAAATAAATCCGCCGGGATATCGCCATTTGTGATAATATTCTCATTCGTCTGCATAATAATCCCCCTGAATCACGCACAGTTTTGATATTTTGTTAGCATTTCACAATTTGAGAGATTATAAAATTTAAAAAAACCTAAGTCAGATTAAGGGAAATTTAATGGCAAGATTGGAAACGGTTACTTTCAAGCAGTTACGGGCCGTTCGGGCGGTGGCCGAGAACGGAACATTATCCGCAGCGGCCGAGGTTTTGGGCCTGACGGCTCCGGCGATTCACACCCAGTTGCGGGTTTTGGAGGAGAATCTGCAATGTAAGCTGGTGGAGCGTGGCGGCGTTTTGGGGGCGCGTTTGACGGCCGAGGGGCAGGCAGTTCTGGAGGCCGAATACACCATTCAGAGCGCGTTGCAGAACTGTTTACAAAAGGTAGGCGCGCTGAAAGGTGGCCAAAGCGGGGTGGTTGTTTTGGGCGTGGTTTCGACGGGTAAATATTTCGTGCCCGCTTTGGTGGCAATGCTGCGTGATGAATACCCCGATATTGATGTGGTGCTGCGCATTGGCAACCGCGATGATACCGTGCGCGCGCTGCAGCATCAATCGATCGATCTGGCAATCATGAGCCGGCCACCGCGTGTTCCTGCAATAACGCTAGAGCAGATTGGCAGTCATCCGCATGTGATAATTACCCGCCCCGATCATCCGCTGGCCACAAAATCGCGGATCAGCCCGCGCGAATTGTTGGCGGAAACCTTTATTGCCCGCGAATACGGCTCGGGCACGCGTATTTTGTTGATCCGCTATCTTGATGCGTTTGGCGATGGCGAGCCTTATCGTTTTATTGAAATGGGCACCAATGAAAGCATCAAGCAGGCGGTGATGGCCGGGCTTGGGATTGCGATGATATCGCAACATACGGTGATCGAGGAATTAAAATCGCACCGTTTGGTTGCGATTGCGCCTGCGGGGGTGCCGATTGAGCGTAAATGGTATTTGTTGCATCGTCAGGATCTGCTGTTGACACCGGCGATTGCCAATGTGCACAGGTTTATTTCGGGGCTGGAGGGATCATTTTTGCCGGTTTTAGAAGAGCGCAGCAGGCCGTAATCTGTTGATGGCATCTATAAAAAGACGCGCAATTTAAAAATAAATTTGAAAAAAGCGCAATTTGTAACACAATATTTAGCTCATTTATGTGAAAATGGCTGATCCCCCTTGCAGGGATGCGAACGCACAACTAAGACTTGGCAAAGAATATTTACGCTATTTTTGGCACTATCAGCAGGCAGGAAAATATGAACGACCCAATAGAACAGTTTACAAA
>CAYSBD010000063.1:0-13992 GCA_964429175.1 uncultured Marinosulfonomonas sp. | reverse complement strand
GAACAAAAATATAAACACGCTAAATTTAGCTTAGCGCCGCAAAATTTCAATAATAGAGCATTATTTTAAGCAGATTTGCAAACCGTTTGCCCTCAAGGCCTTAATAAAGACCGCCCGATGACAACGAACCAAAGCTGGCATTTCCACCCAATGTGGCGGTCCCCCCGTCAGATGTGGTGACCGTTTTCACCATCTCGGCCTCTTTGAACAGGGGCAGGTTTGCACCCATGGCAAAGCCGCCATCAAAGGTAATGCCAAACACCGGATCTTCGCCATCGCGGAAATATTCGGCGATCACATTGGGACCACTGGCATCATCGGCCAAACGCGCACCACTGAAACGATCAATTTTAATAAAATGCCCACCCGGCGGTACGGCAAATTCACCACCGCCGAATTTCTTGGTGGCGTGCTGCATGAATTCGTTAAACACCGGCGCACACATCGAGCCACCAAAAGCCCCCTTGCCCAGCGGTCGCGGCGTGTCATAACCCATGTAACAACCGGCCACAATATTCGAGGTAAACCCGGCAAACCAGACATCCTTGGCCTCGTTGGTGGTGCCGGTTTTACCCGCCACAGGCACACCCAGATTAACCCGCCCCTTGGCGGTGCCGCGCTTGATCACACCCTCCATCATCGAGCGTATCTGAAATGCGGTAATCGCATCAATCACCTGCACACGGTTTGACTTGATCACAGGCGCCACGCCCGGCTCCAGCCACGGTTGCTGGCAATCATCACAAACCCGCTGATCATGGCGAAAAATTGTCTTGCCAAAACGGTCTTGCACCCGATCCACCAGCGTAGGCTCGATCCGCTCGCCGCCATTGGCGATCATCGCATAACCGCTGACAACCCGCATCAAAGTGCTTTCCTGTGCGCCTAAAGAATTGGCCAGATACGGATCCAACCGATCATAAAGACCAAATTTCTCACCGTATTCCGCCACCAGATCCATGCCGATTTCATTGGCCAGCCGGATTGTCATAATGTTACGCGATTGCTCAATTCCCGTGCGTAGCGGGGTTGGTCCGTAAAATTTATGCGAGACATTTCGTGGCCGCCAAACCCCGTCAGGTGTGTTAATTTCGATTGGCGCATCCACTAAAATCGTGGCAGGCGTATAGCCGCTATCAAGTGCTGCGGCAAAAACAAACGGCTTGAAAATCGAGCCGGGCTGGCGCAACGCCTGAGAAGCACGGTTAAACACCGAATGCTGATACGAAAACCCGCCCTGCATGGCAATAACACGGCCAGTGTGCACATCCATCGCCATGAAACCGCCCTGAATTTCCGGTATCTGGCGCAAGCTCCAGCGAATAAAACTGCCATCGCTATCGCTAACCATCGCGCGAATATGCACCACATCGCCAACCTGCACTATCTTGCCTTTTGGCCCCAGTTTTCCGTTTTCACCACGCTTGCGCGCCCAGGCCATATCTTTGGGAGGAACCCAGTTGCCATCACCGGCTTCTTCAACATCCTCGATACCAACCCGCGCGCCTTTTTTGCTCACCTCCAGCACCACAGCCGGATGCCAAACGCTCTCCAGATCCACATCGCGCGAAACCCTCAGATCGGCCAAAGCCGCGCGCCAGGTTTCCTCATCCTTTAGCGCCTCGGGGGGCAGGGTTTGGCCCGTGCCACGCCAAATACCGCGGCTACGGTCATATTTTTCCAAACCACGGCGCAGGGCCGTTGCGGCATGAACCTGCATTTGGGCATCAATCGTGGCCCGAATACTTAGCCCGCCCGAGAAAAATTCACCCTCGCCAAAATCGCGGGTCAACTGGCGGCGGATTTCATCGGTGAAATAATCGCGCGGCGGCAGCGATTTGCGAAAGCTTTCAAAGTCGCCGTTTTGCACCGTTTTCAAGGGGGCCGCGCGCGCGGTTTCATAAGCCTGCTTGGTCAGAAAACCGTTTTCAAACATTTCTTTGAGCACAAAATTACGCCGCCCGACCGCGCGCTCCATCTGGCGCACCGGATGATATCGCGACGGGGCCTTGGGCAAAACGGCCAGATAGGCAACCTCCTGCGGGTTTAGCTGATCAAGGGTTTTGTTGAAATAGGTCTGGGCCGCGGCGGCCACGCCAAAACTGTTCTGCCCCAGAAAAATCTCGTTCAGATACAGCTCTAGAATTTCGTCCTTGCTCAGGGTTTGCTCCAGCCTTGCGGCCAAAATCAACTCTTTTATTTTGCGCTCGGCCGAACGGTCCGAACTTAGCAAAAAATTCTTCATCACCTGCTGGGTAATCGTCGAGGCCCCCCGAAGCCGCCCCCCCCGCGCCGCATCAATCACAGCCTTGGCAATGCCCATAATATCATAGCCTTTGTGGCTATAAAAATTCTTGTCCTCGGCCGAAATAAAGGCCTGCTTTACCAGCTCTGGCACATCCTCGATCGGCACAAATAAACGGCGTTCTTTGGCAAATTCATCAATAATACGCCCTTCGCCTGAAAAAATCCGGCTGATTGTCGGCGGGGTATATTGCGCCAGCGCCTCGTGGCTGGGCAAATCGCGGGCGTAGATCCAGAAAACGGCACCCAACACCAAGGTCCCCATCAACGCCGCAAGCGTCAACCAGCTGAAAATCGCGCCGAAAAATGATATTATGCCTCTGAGCAATTTCGCTCTCCTTGGGTGGATTCAATGCGTATATAGGCACGCGGCGGCGCAGGGTCAAAACGTGAAGCCAAATAATCAGCCGAAATGCGCCGTTTTCGCCGGTTTTATTTCATTACTGGCGCAATAAACGTGCTTTGGCGGCATCTTTTTGCGCCCAGCTTTCCAGCGCATCCCGAATCCCCTCGGCCGCTTTGGCCCGCCAGGCAGGTGTCGTCAGGTTTTTGCGATCAACCGGATCCGATAAAAACCCAAGCTCGATTAAAACCGACGGAATATCAGGCGATTTCAACACCGAAAACGCTGCCGATTGACGCGGGCGTTTATGCATCCGCTCGACAGTCTGGCGCAAACCCGCAACCAGTTTATCGGCCAAAAGATCGGCCCGTGGCGCGGTGTGCAGGCGGGCCAGATCCATTAAAATATCGGCGATCACGTCATCTTGATTGCTTAAATCCACCCCGGCCAACAAATCATTGCGATCATGACGCTCGGCCAACGTTTGCGAGGCCAGATCACTGGCGCTTTCGGCCAAAGTGTAAATCGTCGCCCCCGAGGCACGCCCCGCCGCCAGCGCATCGGCATGTAGCGAAATGAAAACATCGGCACCGGCCGCGCGCGCAATGCTGACGCGGCGCTCCAGCGGCACAAAAACATCGGCGTCACGGGTTAAAACCACCTCAAAATCGCCGCTACGGATCAGCAGCTCTTTTAGCTCGCGCGCAAATATCAGCATCAAATGCGCCTCGGTCTCGCCACCTTGCTGCGCGCCCGGATCAATGCCGCCATGGCCCGGATCAAGCACCACAACCAAAGGCCGATCACCGATTTGGCGCGCCAACGGCTGCTCGGGCGTAATGATGGCAGGTTTGGCCCAAATACCAATATCGGGTGCGCCGGTTTTGGCCTGAAATAAATCCGGCGCTACCTTTTGCAAACGCAATTGCACGACGGCCTCGCCGGTTTCCTGATCCGTAACCATTCCGACGCGCAGCACTTGCATCGGGGCGGCCAAATCAACCACCATCCGCGACCAACCGGGACGAAAAACACCAAATCGAACCGCGCTGGCCCACTGGCTGGCCTGATCCTCGTTTAACAGCGCATCCGGCTGAACACCGCTCCAGTTTACCTCGCGAAAATCCAGCACCAAACGCATTGGCTGATCCAGTGTAAATACCCGATACGGCACCGCCTGACTAAGATGCAGATCAATCGCCAAACCGCGCGCACCCTCATCACGAATGAAAGACGCGCCCGGATCAAGCCGCGCCAATGCCGACATTTCCTGCGCCTGCGCCCCATTACCCCAAACAGCCAACAGCACAGCAAAGATATTTGTGATGAATTTACCCATTTGCGCAATTATAAACCGTAACGGGGCCACCGAAAACCCATGTTCCGATTATTGTTCTATAAATATCCCCGCCGGAGGCATCCATACTCTCAACCCGCACCGCGTTTACCCATAAAATCCTGCAACCGCGCCAGCCCTTCAACAATATCCGCCGTTGCCCGCGCGTATGAAAACCGCAAACTCTGGTCGCCCCGCACCGGATCAAAATCCAGCCCCGGCGTAACCGCAACACCGGCCTGCTGCAAAATCTCGGCGGCAAAGGCACGGCTGTCATCGGTAAAATCCGACACATCGGCATAAATATAAAACGCCCCGTCCGGTGGCGCGATTTTATCAAACCCGGCCTTTGGCAACCCCTCCAGCATCAACAGCCGGTTCTCGCGATAAACCGCCAGATTTCCTTGCAATTCAGCATCACAATCCATCGCCGCCAACGCCACCAGCTGCGAAGCATGCGAGGGGCAAATGAACATATTCTGGGCCAAACGCTCGATCGTGCGCACATGATCGGGCGGCACAATCATCCAGCCAACCCGCCACCCCGTCATCGAAAAATATTTGGAAAACGAATTGATTACATAAACATCATCGCTGATTTCCAAGGCCGAGACCGCAGGCTCGCCGTATTGAATGCCGTGGTAAATCTCGTCTGAAATAAAGCTGATACCCTGATCGTCACAAGCCGAAATCAAATTTTCCAAAGCCGGCCGATCAAGCATGGTGCCCGATGGGTTGGCCGGCGAGGCAACAATCAAACCGGCCAAATCTTTGCCACTAATCTGATCGGCAACCAGCTGAAAACGGTTTTTCGCCAAGGTTTGAATACCCACGGGGCACAAATCCAGCGCCGATAATATTTGCCGATACGATGGATACCCCGGCTCGCCCAGCCCCACTTTGGCGCCCGCATCAAACAACGTGCTAAAGGCCAAAATGAACGCCCCCGATGATCCCGGCGTCACAATCACACGGGCAGGATCCAGCGAAATACCGTACCAATCCCGATATAAACCGGCAATTTTGCTGCGAAGTTCTGGTAGCCCCAAAGCCACGGTATAGCCCATGGCCTGATCCTGCATCGCCAGATTTAGTGCCGCGCGTGCCGCCTTTGGCGCGGGGCTTGCGGGCTGGCCGACTTCCATGTGGATGATGTGGCGACCTGCGGCCTCGGCGCGCCTTGCGGCCTCCATCACATCCATCACGATAAAGGCATCAACCACGCTTCGACTTGATGTTTTCATGCTTGGCCCTACACTGTTGCTGGTTGAAATTTCCTTCACTGGGGCTTTGTCCCAAGACAGGCATTAAAGGTCAATGGCGGTCATGTTTTTCAAGCGTATATTTTTTGCTGCCCTGCTGTGGGGCGCGGCATTCGGGTTGCTCGCAACGCCCGCACAGGCCAAAGGTCTGATCCGCGATGCCGAAATCGAATATGCCTTGAATAAAATTGCCCGCCCCATTCTAAACGCCGCGGGGCTGCCGGCCGGACGCATCAAAATACTGCTGATCAACGACAGCTCGCTGAATGCTTTTGTGGTGGATAACCGGCATATTTTCATCCATTCGGGGCTGGTTTTACGGCTAAAAATACCCGAGCAATTGCAGGCCGTTATTGCGCATGAGGCCGCCCATATCGCCAATGGCCACATCTCGCGCCGGATCGCAAATATGGGCACGGCCAGAACAGCGGCCGGTCTGGGAATGCTGCTTGCCGCCGTGGCCGGTGCGGCTTCAAATAACGCTCAGGCCGGTATCGGTATCGCGCTTGGTTCGGCCGAATCGGCAAGGCGTGTGTTTTTATCGCACAGCCGCGGCGAAGAAATATCGGCCGATCAATCCGGTGCGCGCTACATGGCACGGGCCGGAATTGACCCGGGCGCGATGGTGGAGGTGCTGAATATGTTTCGCGGCCAAGAGGCGCTTTCGGTGGGCCGGCGCGACCCTTACGCATCAACCCACCCGATGTCACGCGAACGGATGCGCGCCGTCAAAGGCTACGCGGCCGCCTTTAAACCCCAAGGCAAACCCGACCCCGACACCGCCTATTGGCACGCGCGCGCCCGTGGCAAACTGGGGGCATTTATCCGCCACTCGAAATGGAGTTTTCGCGAGGCCAAAAAAAGCCGGTTCAAAGATGTCGCCACCATGATGCGCGCCGTAGCCTACCACCGAAAACCCGATATTAAAAATGCGTTGCACGAGGTGAGCGCGCTGATAAAACTTCGCCCCAAAGACGGCTTTTCTCATGAGCTGAAAGGCCAGATTCTGCTGGAATCTCGCCAAGCCAAAGCCGCCACCGCCGCCTATGCCAAAGCCGTTGCGCTGGCCCCGCACGAGCCGCTGATTCTGGCCGGATATGGCCGCGCCTTGCTGGCGGCAAAGAATTATAAAAAGGCGCTGGATGTTTTGCAAAAGGCCCGCGACCGTGACCCGTTTGATGCGCGCATGATGCAAAATCTGGCCATAGCTTATGCAAAAAACGGCAATAACGCCATGGCCAGCCTTGCCACCGCAGAACGATATGCCATGTTGGGCCGCATCAAGGACGCCGAAATTCACGCCAAACGCGCCGCCGGTTTGCTACCCCGCGGCGCGCCGGGCTGGAACCGGGCCCAAGATGTGTTAAGAGCAGCTAAAATCGCAAAAAAACGGAGATAATATGAAACGACTTACCCTTGCACTCGGCCTTGTGGCCATGAGTTTTTCCAGCCCCGTCTGGGCCACGGATGTAATCAATCTGACCGACAGCGAGCGGGCCGCATTTGGTGCCGAAGTGCGGGCCTATATTTTGCAAAACCCCGAAATAATCATGGAGGCTGTGGCCGTTTTGGAAGAACGCCAAGCCGCCGAGCAGATCAATAACGAGGCCGCGATGCTGCTAAGCAATGCCGATGAAATTTACAACGACGGCGTGTCTTTTGTCGGGGGAAATCCCGATGGCGATATCACCCTTGTCGAATTTTCCGATTACCGCTGCGCTTATTGCCGCAAGGCGCGCTCCGAAATTGACGCGCTGCTGAAAGCGGATGGAAACATCCGGCTGATTTACAAGGAATTCCCGATTTTGGGCCCGGATTCGCTGACCACATCGCAATTTGCCTTGGCCACGCTGCTGCTGGACGGCCCCGAGGCTTATGAGGAAATGAACCAGTCTTTGATGGGGATGCGCGGAAAACCCGGCGATGAAGCATTGAAAAAACTGGCCGATAATCTTGGGCTGGACGGTGCTGCGTTGCTTGAAAAAATGGGTAGCCCCGAGGTGATGCAGATTATTCAGGATAATCACGCGCTGGGGCAGCGATTGCAAATTTCGGGCACGCCCACACTTATTTTGGCCGACCAGATTTTTCGCGGTTATGTGCCGCTGGCTGGCATGCAGAAAATCGTGGACGAAGCACGCAAACAGTAAATCCGCTTATTTATCTTTGGATTTTTCTAACGCAGCTTCTTCATCAAGGCGGGCCTGAATATTTCCGGCCCGCTCCTCGACCTGTATGACAATATGTTCGATCATTTCGTCATTTGACATCTTGTGACTGCGCTGACCGGCCAGATAAACCATGCCGCTGCCAGCCCCGCCACCGGTAAAACCAACATCTGTCATCAAGGCCTCGCCAGGGCCGTTAACCACGCAGCCAATGATGCTAAGGCTCATCGGGGTTTTGATATGTTCCAGCCGTTTTTCCAGCGTTTCAACCACGCGGATCACGTTGAAACCTTGGCGGGCACAGGACGGACACGAAATAATATTAACGCCCCGGTGGCGCAAACCCAAGGATTTCAGGATTTCAAAACCAACCTTGACCTCTTCAACGGGATCGGCCGAAAGCGACACCCGGATCGTATCGCCAATGCCCATCCAGAGCAGATTTCCCAGACCGATCGCCGATTTTATCGTGCCTGAAACCAGCCCGCCAGCCTCGGTCACGCCTAAATGAATCGGTGCATCTGTCAATTCGGCCAGCTGTTGATACGCCGCCGCCGTCATGAAAACATCCGAGGCTTTCAGCGATATTTTAAATTCATGAAAATCATTATCTTGCAGGATTTTGATGTGATCCATGCCGCTTTCAACCATCGCATCCGGGCAAGGCTCGGCGTATTTATCCAGCAGTTTTTTACCCAAGCTACCGGCATTTACCCCGATGCGCATCGCACAATTATTATCGCGCGCCGCCTTGATCACCTCGCGCACTTTTTCCTGACTGCCGATATTTCCCGGATTGATCCGCAAACAGGCCGCACCGGCCTCGGCGGCCTCGATGCCGCGCTGGTAATGGAAATGGATATCAGCCACAATCGGCACCGGACTTTCGCGCACAATTTCCTTTAGTGCAGCCGATGATTCCTTATCCGGCACCGAAACCCGCACAATATCGGCCCCCGCCTCGGCGCAGGCGATAACCTGTTTGATGGTCGCAACCGGATCGGTGGTTAAGGTGTTGGTCATGGTTTGCACCGAAATCGGCGCGTCCCCGCCAACTTTTACCGAGCCAACACTGATCTGGCGCGATTTGCGCCGGTAAATATTTTTCCACGGGCGGATATGGTTGTGATCCATCAGGCTAACTTTGTTTGGGGGTTAAAACGTATCACGCTTTAGATAAACACCTGCGCAACAACTGGCAACCAGACATTAAATTCTTTTGGCCCATCATTCTTGCGGCGCGGTGATCGGGTCTTGCGCAAGCGCGGCCACGACACGCGCCAAATCATCGCTTTGACTTAGATCGGCCAGCGCAAATTTGGCCGTGATGTCGTCTTGACCCAAGGCGATTTTACTAACCACAGAAGCCCCTTCACCCGCCGGACCAAACGTTTTGCCATTCACCGCAAAAAATACCGTGCCGGCGTTGCCCGTGCGCAATGTTGCCGGTTCTTGGGTTTTTGGTAGAATAAATTTTTCGCCCGGCGCCATGATTTTTTCAAAAATCACCGTGCCCGAGGCCGAACGCACCCGCACCCAAGCCTCGTTTACCGCGAAAATCGCCACTTCAGGCACGCCTGTTTCGGTGACCTTGATCAAGGTTGGATCGCGGGTTTCTTCAGCCACCAAATCCGACGGCAAAGCACCTGACGTCAAGCCCGCCATCAAGCGGCGCAAATCAGAGCCGCTCAGGTTTTTATCAACGGCAGCTGTGTCAAACCGATTGGGGTCAAGCGTGGCAATCGGGCCATCACGCGCCACCATCACCGGAACCTCGAGCGCCCGGGGGCGGTAAAGCCGATCCAGCGCATCAGCTGTCGGGGTGGTAAAGCCGCTGGTTTGTTCCGTCGCGGCCATAACGGCCGAACTTGGGGCCAACGGGGCAAGGTTTGTGGTGACGCCCGGCGCGTCTTCGATCGGGGAAAACTGCACCCGCTGCACTTCTTGCAACACCGCCCAGCCACCGTATCCGATACCGCCAATCAAGGCGATCAAAACCAGCATCGAGCCAATTGCGCCAGGCTCGATGCGGGCGAATACGCTTTCGTTTGCCGGCGCAAAGGCCACGTTTGGATCGGAAATCGGATCACTACTTTTGCGCGCGGCACGCTTGGCCTTGGCCGCGGCAACGGTTGAGGCCTGCGCAGACATGCCATGGGCCGTGCTGTAATCGCTTTCCTCGCAGAATTTGTTAAAGGCCCATTCAGGGTCCAGCCCCAGATAGCGCGCATAAGAACGCACATAACCGGCGATGAAACTGGGCGATTCAAAGGCCGTCGGGTCCGCGTTTTCAATGGCGGAAATGTAGGATGCCTTGATCTTTAGCTCGCGCTGCACACTTAGCAGTGACTTTCCAAGCGTCGCACGCTCGCCGCGCATAATGTCGCCAAGACGCAGATCATAGGCATCAAAGCCGTTCGGTTTTTCAACCTCGGCCACTTTTGATGTGAAAATACGACCGATCATTTGCCCTGCTCCGTAGCCACCAGAATATTCCCCAAAATTGGCACGCGATTCGATTTAAAACCGCTTACTAAAATAATGTTAACATAAAGACATCATTATTACACGTTTACAATGTCTAACCGGTTAATTCGGCACGATTCAGCGCACATTGCGACCATAGGCTATCCAGTGCCGCAACCAGCCGGTCAATGTCTTTTGGCCCGTGCACCGGCGAAGGGGTAAAGCGCAGCCGCTCGGTGCCGCGTGGAACGGTGGGGAAATTGATCGGCTGCACATAAATGCCGTGATCCTCCAGCAAGCTGTCGGAAATCATTTTGCATTTGACCGGATCGCCGACATGAATAGGCACGATATGGCTGCCGTGATCAATAATCGGCAGGCCCATGGCGCGCAAACGATCCTTTAAAATGCGCGCGTGGATTTGCTGTAATTCGCGCAAGTGGGGATCGGTTTTTAGATGCTTGACCGAGGCGGCGGCACCGGCAGCAACCGCAGGCGGCAGGCTGGTCGTGAAGATAAAACCCGGCGCATAAGAGCGAATCGCATCGGCCATTTTTGCGCTGGTGGCAATATATCCGCCCATCACGCCATACGCTTTGCCAAGGGTGCCGTTGATGATATCAATGCGCCCCATCAGCCCGTCGCGTTCGGCCACACCGCCGCCGTGCGCACCATACATTCCCACCGCGTGCACCTCGTCAATATAGGTTAACGCGTTAAATTCGTCTGCAAGATCAAGCACTTGCTCAATCGGGCCAAAATCACCATCCATCGAATAAATCGATTCAAAGGCGATAAGCTTGGGCTGATCCGGCTCCAGTTCCTCAAGCAATTCACGCAAATGCGCCAGATCATTATGACGCCAGATCCGCTTTTCACCACGCCCGTTTCGAATGCCCTGAATCATCGAGGCGTGGTTTAGCTCGTCCGACAAAATCACCAGACCGGGAAATAGCCGCGGCAGGGTTGAAAGCGTGGCATCATTGGCAATATAGGCCGAGGTAAAAATCAACGCGGCTTCTTTTTGGTGCAGCTCGGCCAGCTCGGATTCAAGACGTTTGTGATAAACCGTAGTGCCGGAAATATTGCGCGTGCCGCCCGATCCGGCGCCGGCTGCATTGATGGCCTCGTGCATGGCCTCCAGCACATGCGGGTGCTGCCCCATGCCCAAATAATCATTGCCACACCAAACGGTTATCGGCTTTTCTTGCCCGTCAGGACAACGCCAAACCGCATGCGGAAACGCGCCTTTGGTGCGCTCGATATCGATGAAAGTGCGGTAGCGCCCCTCGTCATGCAGGCGTTGCAGGCTTTCGTCGATCTTGGCTGAATAATCCAATTATCTGGCTCCGCTATTTGGGCGCAATCCATCCGCGCACATTTACTGGCTGATTCCGTTAATACATTTATTGATACTCTATGGGAAGGTTACAAATTGTCGCCTTGATGAAGATCAAACCAAATCGTTATTTTATATGATTTATACACGTTATCTTAAAAAACCGCGAATAAAATCACTATTTAGCGCGCCCAACTACGTCACAGCCATCTGCACCAGCTTGGCGGCCAGCACCACAAACGGCGCCGCGTGCAGCAGAAAATCGAAAACATCCAGCGGGCGCTTTAGCGTGCCGGCCTTGATCATTTTAAGCTTTTGCCAGATATGTGGCTCGGGGACAAACGGCGCCAAGCCCAATGTGGCGGCCGCAATCACAGCGTATAATAACGGCAGTTCCGCAAGCAGATCCCACATGGCTTATTTTTTCCCGACACCTGCACCCAACCGGGCAAGCTTGGCAAATAGCAGCAGCCATGGCGCCGCGTGAAACATCAAATCGAAAATATCCAGCGGCCTGACCAAGGTTCCATCCGCCAACATTTTCAGTTTCTGCCAGATGTGCGGCTCGGGTATAAATGGCGAAAGCCCCAGCGTCAGCGCCAAAAAAACTGCCATCGTCATCGAGATTTTATCTAGAAATGCCATTCCACCACTTTCATTTGCCAACAGATCAAGGCAACTACCGATTGGGAAAAGTGGCGCGGTTGACGGGACTCGAACCCGCGACCCCCGGCGTGACAGGCCGGTACTCTAACCAACTGAGCTACAACCGCGCACTTTACAGACCCCTTTATCAGCGATCCGTTTGGGCGTTCTAGGGTGCTGCGCAAGAGGCGTCAAGCGGTTCTGGCGGGATTTTCGAAAATAGTTCGGCAAGATTGATGAAAGTAAAAAAACTGCCGGGAAATATTGCACCTTCGGCCTGAAATATCTTCAAGCACAACCCAGCCTAGCCAATTACCAATTGTCGTCGGCCCCCACACGCGCTAAACAGGCAAACATGAACATTTTGGACAAAATCAAAACCTATAAATTGCAAGAGGTGGCGCAGCGTAAAATCGACGCCCCCCTTGGAGAAATTGAAACCCTCGCCAGTAGCGCGGCCCCCGTTCGCGGTTTTGCCAATGCTTTGCTGCAGGCCGCTCAGGACGGTTATGGCTTGATTGCCGAAATCAAAAAGGCCAGCCCCTCCAAGGGCTTGATCCGCAAGGATTTTGATGTGCCGGCCTTGGCGCAGGCTTACAAAGACGGCGGCGCCACCTGCCTTTCCGTGCTGACCGACACCCCCAGCTTTCAAGGGGCCGATGAATTTCTTGTGGCCGCCCATAACACGGTTGATTTACCAATTTTGCGTAAAGATTTCGTTTACGACCCTTACCAGATCGCTGAATCCCGCGCGCTTGGTGCCGATTGCATCCTGTTGATTATGGCCACGCTCGACGATATTCAGGCGGCCGAATTAGAGGATGCGGCCTTTGGCTGGGAAATGGATGTGCTGATCGAAGTGCATAATGAAGATGAACTGGCCCGCGCCGAGAACCTGAAATCGCCGTTGATCGGGGTGAATAATCGCAATCTGAAAACCTTCGAGGTGACGCTTGAAACCACCAAAACGCTGGCCAAACTGGTGCCGGCCGGGCGTATGATTGTCGCTGAATCCGGTCTTTGCACCCCGGCTGATCTGGCCGATCTGGCGCTTTACGGTGCCCGCAGTTTTCTGATCGGCGAAAGCCTGATGCGTCAGGATGATGTCGCCGCCGCCACCCGCGCGCTGCTTGCCAACCCGCTGATGCCCGCCGGAGGAATGTGATATGCCAGAACTCAGCCACTTTGACGCCCAAGGTGCGGCCCACATGGTCGATGTTTCGGCCAAACCCGTGACATCGCGCACCGCAATTGCACGGGGTCACGTCAAAATGACACCGCAAACCTACGCCATCATGACAGACGGATCCGCCAAAAAAGGCGACGTGCTGGGCGTGGCGCGGCTGGCCGGCATCATGGGGGCGAAACAAACCAGCAACCTGATCCCGTTGTGCCACCCGTTGCCGATAACCAAGGTCGCGTTGGAATTGACACCGGACGAAACCATCCCCGGTGTGCTCATTCAGGCCACTGTCAAAACCACCGGCCAGACCGGCATCGAAATGGAAGCCTTAACGGCGGTTTCTGTGGCGGGCTTGACAGTTTACGACATGTTGAAAGCGGTTGAAAAAACCATGGAAATTTCCGGCATTCGCCTGACGATGAAAGAGGGCGGCAAGTCGGGCAAGTTCGAGGGACAATAAATGAACAAAGGCCGCTCGCTCGAACTATACTTTATTGACGGTAAACCGGACGGGATGCTGACGGCCGAGATATCCAACTGGTTCGGCCACGTTCTAATGACGCCTCGCACCCGTATTAAAGATGCATTAGAACGAAAAGAGACAAGCTATACGGGTGTTTACATTTTGCAAGGCGAGTTCGATGGCAAATCACATGCCTACATTGGCGAGGCCGAGGATTTAGGCAAGCGCTTACGGGGACATCTCGCAAAGATGGGTTGGTGGAAGACAGCAGTCCTGATAACCTCGACAGCAGACAATCTACATAAGGCCCATGTGAAATATCTCGAAGCCAGATTAGTCGAAATGGCCCTTGCCGCTAGACTAATGCCCTTAAAAAATGGCAATGCCCCCTCTCGCAGCAGCCTATCCGAAGCCGCCACCGCCAACATGGAGGAGTTTCTGGAGACCCTCATGATGGTGCTTCCCGCCATTCAGGTGGATATG
>CAYSBD010000062.1:12114-14118 GCA_964429175.1 uncultured Marinosulfonomonas sp. | reverse complement strand
CTAAAAAAGGCGGCAATCCATTGACCGACAGGTGATTGGAACAATCTCCGAGAGGTTTCTTTGCAGGCCAAAGCCCCCTCTCGACGATGTAAACATCGTCTGCCGGGCAATGGATGAGGTTCGCCTTTATCGACACCTGGAAGGAAGAATGGCCAATCGCGTTTCTTTGCAAAGTTATGCAGGTCACATCGCGTGGTTTCCGCGCGTGGCGGGTTCGACCGATGAGCCAGCGTCAACGTGATGATATGGTGATCCTGGCTCATATCCGTGAACAGCACCGCTTAAGCCTAGAAAGCTACGGGCGGCCACGCATGACTGAAGAGTTACAGGAATTAGGAGTGAACGTTGGGCATCCATTGCCGGCAGGTGATTGCAAGCAATCACCGAGAGGGGCGCGTGGGTCGTTTGATGCGTCAGAACGGCATCAAGATCATCAGGACCCAGAAATACAAGCTTCTCGGGCACCCGAAGGATGCCCTGCCAGCCGACGGGCTACAACTGACAGTAATCACGCGTTCAACATCGCGCCCAATCTGCTTGATCAAGATTTTTCTGCTGATGGGCCAAACCAGAAATGGGCGGGCGATATATCCTATATTTGGACAAACGAAGGGTGGCTTTGCGTCAGCCACCCAAAGGCTGCATTCATCACACAGATCGTGGCTCGCAATACTGTTCGAATGATTACCAAAAGCTTCTAACCAGGCACGGCTTCGAAGTATCAATGAGCGGTAAAGGGAATTGCTACCCCTCTCGTGCATGCTACGCATACCCTGCCGGGCAGTGGATAATTCCATGGTGGAGACGTTCTTCAAATCAATCAAGGCGGAGCTGATCTGGCGCAACCGTTGGGAAACCAGACGCCAAGCTGAAGGAGCAATATTCCAGTATATCAATGGGTTTTATAACCCGCGCCGCCGCCATTCATCGCTGGGGGGCAAAAGCCCCCTCTCATGGTTTGCTCCACAAACCACTGCCGGGCAATGCTTGGCCTTTGAACGAAAGGCTGCATAAATGAGTTGGGAGACCGGAACGTAACCGTGACAAGACCATTATTTAACTGCGCGAATAATATACCTATCCGAAGCGCGGCGCTCCAACCCTTTGAAAAAGTCCATGTGCCCTGCTTGCGCTTTTTTGATTTGCGCCAGGTCGGTATTTACTGAAATTTCGCCAAATCCGGTTTTGCGCAACAATTCTGTAATCGCCCCCTGACGCGCGCCTTTGCGAAAATACAACTGATCTTGAATGCGCTGATGCAGGGCGCTCATTTCTAAGTTTCCATGTGGATTATGGGCCTTGCTGAACTTTGAACTTAGCCATTTCAGCGTGCGTTGTAGCAGGTTCTGGCTGTTGAAATCACCATCAATAATCAACAAAATACCGCCCTCTTTAAGCAGCGAATGCCAGTGCAAAAACGCAGCTTGGGGATCAACCAGCGTCCAGACCAGATGCCGGTTAACGATCAAATCATAGCTGCCTTCGGGTTCTCGGGTGTTTTCGGCATCCCCGGTCAAAAACTTTATATCCGAGCCGCGATCCTTGGCCTTTTGGCGGGCAATTTCCAGCATGGGATCGGACCAGTCCAGCCCGGTTACCTGCAAGCCATAGTCATGCAAAAGATGCGAAATTTCGCCCGTGCCGCTGGCCAGATCAAGCGTTTTGCGCCCATCCGGTTCGCCAATTTCACGCTGCAACATATTCAACCAAGCCTGCTTTTCGGCCCCATGCCGAATCCCGTGGCCCGGTTGGGCATCAAAGCCTGGCGCACGCATTGACCAATATTCTCTAATCTGGTCACGCAAGGTAAAGTTGTTTGTCATATCGTGATTCCTGCTTTTATTGAAGTTTCCTTTGTATAGAGTTGAAATTTACAAATCCGCAAGGGTAGGTGAGAAAAAAGCTCAGGTTAGTCTTGACTTTTAACAAATAGTTACCATACATTTTAGACTTGCCCGGTTCGCAGCCTACCAGCCACTTGACACAGGTAAACGAAAATATGCA
>CAYSBD010000062.1:0-12014 GCA_964429175.1 uncultured Marinosulfonomonas sp. | reverse complement strand
TTTTAAAATATACGCGCGTTTTTGCCGGCTGATTACAGCGGCCTCTTCCGGGGGAAACCCCGGTCATAAATAATTCGGGGGGTGAACAGGCCTGCCGTATTTAACCACTCATATAGCAGCTTTTTGCCACTAAAATTTGGGTCACTCAAACCAAAATACGGAGAAGTCCGTAAAGGAGATATCTATGTTTGATACAATATTTACAAAGCTGCGCACGGGCGTTGCTACAGTCGCGCTGGGGGCCATTGCTGCGGTTGCTCCGGTTGGCGCATTTGCCGGTGATAATATGATCACGGTTGTCGATGTGGCGGGCCGTACCGTTACCGTGAAACACGGCGTTGAGCGTGTGATTTTGGGCGAAGGCCGGATGATGTATTCGGTTGGCATTTTGCAAAAAGACGACCCGTTTGCAAACATCGTCGGCTGGAAAGACGATCTGATCAAATTTGACCCTGACGCGTTTCGTAAATATCAGGCCAAATTTCCAAACGTAAATGACATCCCGAATTTCGGCAGCCCCTACGCCGGTGATTTCAGCATCGAAAATGCGATTGCGCTACAAACCGATCTGGTAATCCTGAACCTTGCCAAGATGTTCCAGGCCCAAGAATCCGGTGTTTTGGAGAAGCTTGAAAAAGCCGGCATCCCCGTCATTTTCATCGATTTCCGCATGCGTCCGCTGCAGAATACTGTTCCAAGCTTCCTGATGCTGGGCCGCGTTTTTGCCCAAGAAAAAATCGCGCAGGAATTTGTTGATTTCTACATGCAGCAAATGCGTATCGTCACCAATGTAACGGCCGAGCTGGACGGCGAAGACCGTCCTCTGGTGTTCATTGAGCGTGCAGCCGGTATCAAACCCGAGTTTTGCTGCAACACATTTGGTGGCGCAAACTACGGTAAATTCGTTGACGAAGCTGGCGGCAAAAACTGGGGCACAAGCAAATTCCGTGGTTTTTCCGGTGCGGTTAACTTTGAATCAATCATCGCTATGGACCCTGATGTAATCATCGGCACAGGCGCCAACTGGTCCGAAGCGCGCCCAAGTTCAATTGCGGTTAATCTGGGCTATGAAGCCACAGAAGAAGCCGCGCAGAAAAGCATTCGGGGCCTTGCTGGCCGTGATGGCTGGTCAACGCTGCGCGCTGTGCAAGACAAGCGGTTCTATTCGATCTATCACCAGTTCTATAATGGCCCTTACCACTTTATTGCCATCCAACAGCTGGCAAAATGGCTGCATCCTGATGAATTCCCGGACCTGGACCCGACTGCGACATTCAAAGAAGTGCACGACCGCTTCTTGGCGATTGATCACAGCGGCCTATTCTGGACTGCTCTGAAATAATTAAACCCATATTTTGCGGCGGGCGATTTTGCCCGCCGCATTACCGCCGCATTACCTGTGCCCAATTCCCACCTTTAGGATTCTGATGATGACCGATGCCACCCAAATACAGACGCCAGATACGGCTGCTCTGTTTCGTAAACGCACCAAAAAGCGCCTGTTATTGCTGGCTGCGGGTTTTTTTATACTACTGTTTAGTGTGCTTTTAGACGTTTCCTGGGGGCCGAGCGATCTGACGGTCTGGGATGTGATCCGAACAATTTTTCACCCATATACCGAAGCCGAAGTCGGTGCGGCAACCGGTGGCATGAGCTTGGCGCAAGTCAACGTGATTGTCTGGGATGTGCGTCTGCCGGTTGCATTTATGGCCGTGCTGGTCGGGGCGATGCTGGGCGTTGCCGGTGCTGAAATGCAAACCATCCTGAACAATCCGCTGGCTGATCCGTTTACCTTGGGCATTTCATCTGCCGCCGCATTTGGTGCGTCGATGGCGATTGTTTTCCAATGGCAACTTGTGCCGGACTTCAACTTTTTCAACCTCTGGAATTTTCATACCGGTTCTATTTTGGTGACGATGAATGCTTTCATCATGGCGCTGGTTGCTTCGGTTATTCTTTATGCTTTTACCAAAGTGCGCGGTGTTACGGCCGAAACCATGGTGCTGGTGGGGATCGCGATGATGTTCACTTTCAACGCGCTTTTGGCGATGATGCAATACGGCGCCTCGGAAACCCAGCTGTCGCAAATCGTGTTCTGGATGATGGGATCTCTGTCGCGTGCCACGCCTAATAAAATTCTGGTCTGTGTGATTATGCTGGCGATTATCGTGCCCTATTTTGTGCGTCGAAACTGGGCGCTTACGGCCCTGCGCATGGGCGATGACAAGGCCGCAAGCCTTGGTGTGAATGTAAAACGGCTGCGTATTGAAATGCTGATCGGTGTTTCCTTGCTGGCGGCAACGGCTGTGTCTTTTGTTGGCACGGTGGCCTTTGTCGGGCTGGTTGGGCCGCATATTGCGCGCATGATTGTTGGCGAAGACCAGCGTTATTTCCTGCCACTATCGGCGATGGCATCGGGGCTGATTATGTCGGCCACATCGATCATCAGCAAATCAATAACACCGGGTGTAATTTATCCGATCGGCATCATTACTTCGCTGATTGGCATCCCGTTTTTCCTCAGCCTGATTTTGGCTGTGCGCAGAAGGAGCTGGTAAAATGACATTACAAATCAACAACTTGAACTTTGCCTACAGCAAAAAACCGGTCCTGCACGATATCTCGGTCGAGGGTTTCAAAGCGGGTCAGCTAACGGCCCTGATCGGTCCCAACGCCACCGGAAAATCCACCTTTTTCAAATGCGTTGCGGGCTTGCTGAAATTCGATGAAACCGCCATTACGGTTGGCGGTCAAAACGCGGTCGATGTAGGCCGCGCGGCCTGGAACCGCAAGGTTTGCTACATGCCGCAGGCCTTTAGTTCCAGCGCGGCGCTGACGGTGTTTGATGTGATTTTGCTGGCGCGTAAAAACCTGTCGGGCTGGAAGGTGAATGATAATGACATCACCGAAATTGCCAAAGTATTGGAAAAGGTAAACATCAGCCATCTGTCGGAAACCTATGTCGGAGATCTGTCGGGCGGCCAACAACAAATGGTTTCAATCGCGCAGACTATTGTGCGCGATCCGGCCCTGTTTTTGCTGGATGAGCCAACCTCGGCACTGGATTTGCGCCACCAGTTGCAGATTATGAACATCATTCGCCAGGAAAGCCGTGAGCGTGGTATTCTATCAATTGTGGCCCTGCATGATCTAAATCTGGCGGCCCGTTTTGCCGATCATGTGGTTTTGATGCGCCAAGGGCGGATTGTTTTATCGGGTAGCCCGCACGAGGTTTTATCCTCACCCGAGCTGGCCGAAACTTACGGCGTGAACATTGATATCCATGAAACCAAAGACGGTGTCCTGACGGTTGCCGCAAGTTTGTGAGGCGTTATTCCTATGAAAACCACCCTGTCACGTCGCGGTCTTGGCCTTGGTCTTGCCCTGTTTATTTCGGCCATCGCAGCACCTGCTTTGGCCGAAACCCACATTGTGAAACTTTACACCTATGATGCGGCCCATCCGGATAAAACCGATTTCTTTGACCCGCCGCTGATCCGAATTGCCAAAGGCGATACGGTGCTGTTTCAGGCCACCCAGCCGGGCCATAACGCCGCCTTTAAAAAAGGTATGTTGCCCGAAGGCGCGCCAGAATGGATCGGTCCGATGGATAGAGATTATGAGGTGACATTTGATGTGGATGGCACCTACGGATATCTTTGCAGCCCGCATTATTCGGTCGGGATGGTCGGTCTGGTGTTGGTTGGCGACTACAAGGTCAATTTGGAAGAAGCGCGTAAAGCCCGCCAGCGCGGCAAAGCCAAAAAGGTGTTTCGCGCGTTGTTTAAGGACGTCGATGCATTGGACTAACACCTGATGTTTTCAGGGCGTTCATAATTAGGCCTTACAAACTTGGTTTGGGCCAATGTCGAATAATTTCGGGGTTCCAAAATGTGGGGGCTGGTGATCTGCGTGTCTGAATCCCTTCAAGACAATGTAGAACCGGACCAAGCAGAAGGATGGATAATATGAAAAAAACCATTCATAGACGATCAGATTACGATGCAGTTCTAAAGAGTTGCGGAATTTCCGGCTCTTTCGTCGGGTTCTGTCGCAAAGTTTCACTCGGTTTCAGTATTACTTGGTTAACGCGTTTGCGACAAATCCGTGGTGAGGGCACAGGAAATTAAATGTAGCGCTTTTCTGTTGGGGCCACGCGCATATAATTACCTATTTCGACAGATGCGCGCTTGTTTTTTAACCCAGCTTTTGCAAATAGGATAATTAAGGGGCTAAACTTGAAATAAATATAGGCAGCCGCAGCGTTAAGGAAGATAATATGAGAGTTTTAGTCACTGGCGGTGCAGGCTATATTGGCAGTCACACATTGCTGGAGCTGCTTAGCCTTGATCACGAAGTCTGTGTGGTTGATAATTTTGATAATAGCTCTCCTGAGGTGTTAAGCCGGATCAGGGCGCTTTCAAACGGCCGTTTTGAATCCCACATAACCGACATCCGCGACCGGCCAGTTCTTGATGATATTTTGATGCAGTTCCGCCCCGAGGCCGTTATCCATTTTGCCGGATTAAAGGCGGTTGAAGAATCCGAAGAAAATCCGCTTCAATATTATGACGTAAACATCACCGGCACCCTGTCACTGCTTAAATCCATGAACCGCTCGGGCTGCAAGCAGATTATTTTTTCATCGTCCGCCACTGTTTATGGAGAGGCCGATTACCTTCCTTATGACGAAGCCCACCCTTGCCGCCCTGCCAGCGTTTACGGGCGCACCAAATATATTGCCGAAATGATCCTGCGTGACTGGGCCGCGTCAACCAAAGATGCCTCTGCCGTATTGCTCAGGTATTTCAACCCGGTCGGTGCGCATCATTCAGGCCAGATTGGCGAAGACCCAAGCGGCACACCCAACAATCTAATGCCCTTTATTGCGCAGGTGGCCGTGGGGCAGCGCCAGAAACTAAGCGTGTTTGGCAATGATTATGACACCCCTGACGGCACCGGTCAGCGCGATTATATTCATGTGGTTGATCTGGCGCGCGCCCATACGGCAGCGGTGGATTATGCGGCAAAAAATACAGGGTCCGAGCTGTTTAACATCGGGACGGGGCAGGCCTATTCTGTGCTGGAAATGATTGCAGCTTTTGCCAAAGTATCGGGCTGTGATATCCCTTATGAGATTGCGCCGCGCCGCGCCGGAGATATTGCCGCCATGCTCGCAGACCCTTCAAAGGCCGCCAAAAAAATGGGTTGGAGCGCGCAGATGGACCTGGACCAGATGTGCGCCAGCACCTGGAGCTGGCAATCGGGAAATCCGAAAGGTTACAAAAAAACATAGGGCTGGCTATCTTTATTCTGGCAGATATCCGGTAGCTATAATTTTAATCTTGTTCTATTTTATTAAAACCGTGGGCCGATTTTAAGGATTTGTCGCAAACGCGTTAACCAAGTAATACTGTTTTTGTAGCGAAGCTGTGATCAGCACCGGCCCGCGCAAAGCCGTCGACTGCATAAAGGTTGTTTTCCGAAAACGCCTTGGCCTCCAAATGTTAAATTAGGTATCTTGAAAAAGTTGGGATATTGCGCCGGCCGGAGCGCCCCCAAATCCTTTATTCCTATAATATATGATCGGTAAGCTCGGGCTTGGGAGGGCCGTGTTATAGGGCCGCCAGACCAGGTGGCCGTGATGGTGAAAATTGAAAGTAACTGATTTTACTGGAAATCCATCCTAAACTCGGTAATATCAAGCTTGAAACTGGTCTTATTACTGAGGTCCGACCAATCGAACAGATACCCAACTTTTTTATTATTTAGCGCTTAGTATTTGCAGGCAGTCAACCGGCACAGCCTTTGCCCGCGTGCAAATCAAACCGATTATAAAGGCCAGAAAACGAGATGGTTAAAGCCACTAAAAACGATTTTTTTCAACAGAAGACACTGAACGTTCAGCCGTCAGGCGATGTGACTTTGCTTGATGTGATTGCGTATTCTGATGGCGGCAATCGCAGTTTGCAGATGTTTTTTGCAACGGGCACGCCGCATGACAAATTCCGCGCCGGCAAGGGGCTTGAGATTGTTGATATACGCAGCATTGGCCAAGCTGCGGTGCTAAATTGCACTGCCACAGGCAGCAAAGGCCCCGTCGTGCTAGACATTGGCAACACCACAATGAAAATCAAGGCTGAGGCAGCCGAGACGGATATTTTTGCAGGCTTGAATGTTGGCTTTGCCATTCGCAACGCAGAATCGATTGAGACAACGCTGGAATGGCTGGACTATCACGTCACCCATCATGGTCTGGAAGCGGCCTTGATACTGGATCGCTCCAAACCAAACAAAGATAAATCTTATGCCAATCAGTTGAAAAACAAAGCGGCCAAAATAAAGGGGCTTAAACGCCTTGTGCTGCTTAAATCCAAAGCGCCGCTGGGCAACCCGGATCTTCCCGCTGAATCGCACCCCTTTAATGTGCCGGGTGCGCCGGGCAAGGACCGTATGGAAATTCCGACAGGCGATGCGTGGAATTCGCCGTTGGCTGAATTGCAAATCTTTGAGCTGGTCCGCGCCCGTTTTCTGAAATACGCCCGCGCTGTGATGAACATCGAGCTTTATGATCTGCTGGTGACTGGCAAAGGTGAAAACGTATTTGATCGCGCTGTTGCGGCCAGCAATGGATGCATCCAGCTGGACGGGCAGCAGATTTATCCATGGCGGGTGCGCAATAATAAGCCTGCTGTATTTGGCGATCATATTTGCCGTCAGTTTGATGAAAAAGGCAGCCGTAAACGTTGGTGTATCGCCCCCGCAACCGCCAAGGAAAATGTGGTGTGGCGCTTGATCCGCGTTGTTGGTGCCACTGCGGGACCAGATGAAACAGCTCCGTATCTACGGTGTATGGCCTTGCGTCACCCGACGGATACTGTGTCAAAAATCGTGCCTAAAACCAGCCTGATTGAAGATGAAAAATTAGTGGCTTTGGCGCAGAAAATATTCAAGCACAAACCGGTCCGCACACCCCAAGAGGATGCAGGTCAAAAATGCCGTAACACCAATCGCACCGCCATTGTCACCACGATGAAAAACGAAGGCCCGTTTATTCTGGAATGGCTGGCCTACCACCGGACTATCGGGGTCGAGGATTTTCTGATCTACACCAATGATTGCACCGATGGCACCGATACGATGCTGCAAATATTACAAGACAAAGGTATCGTTCAACACCGCGAAAACCCGTTTAGGGAAAATGGGCTGAAACCCCAGCACGCCGCCCTTCAGGCCTCGGATGACGAGCCAATGATTAAGGATGCCGATTGGCTGATTTGCATGGATGTGGATGAATTTATCAATATCAAATGCGGCGCTGGGCGGCTGGATGATTTGTATGATGCAATTGGTGATTCCAACATGGTTTCAATTACTTGGCGTCTGTTTGGCAATAGTGATATCCATAAATTCAAAGATGGTATGATCCTTGAGGATTACGATCTTTGCGCCCCTGAATTAATCCGTAAACCGCATCAGGCGTGGGGCTTTAAAACCCTGTTTCACAATATCGGAATTTTCAAAAAAATGGGGGTGCATCGGCCAAAAGGGCTAAAGCCGCAGCTGTGGGAAGACATCGATTGGGTCAACGGATCTGGCGCGCAGATGCCCAGCAATATGTATCGCAATGGCTGGCGCTCGACGAGCAAAACATATGGCTATGATCTGGTGCAGTTAAATCATTACGCCGTGCGCTGCGCCGAGAGTTTTTTGGTAAAACGTGATCGCGGCCGGGTCAATCACGTCGATCGAGATCAGGGCATGGCCTATTGGTTCAGGATGAACAACAACGCGATGAAAGAGCGCACAATCCAGCGGATGATTCCGGCTGTGCGCGCCGAGCTGGACAGGCTGATGTCGGACCCCGATATTGCGGCCGCACACGCGTATTCGGTAAAAATGCACAAGGCCAAAATCAAAGAACTGAAGGCTGGTGAAAACTATGCTGCATTCTACAAAGAACTGACCAGCCCGCGCCTTGAGGCATTGTCAAAAATGCACGCGCATTTCGGAGCCAATGTGTTTCTTTCGGGGCCGGAAGTGGTGCCTGATGACGTGCTGAAAAAAGACCCGGGCGAGGATTTCTTTTTCACTGTAGATAAGGGCAAAACGACACATTAACCACATAACGGTAAAACAAAGCCGAATATTGTTCCCGTTTTGTTGACAAAGCCATGTAATATTGACATGTTTTGCCCAAAATCGACACAATGCGTAACGCAGCACCAGCCGGCTAACGGGCTGGTAATATTGAGGATATCATGGCGCTCCCGACAATTGGCACCCTTTGGATTGGCCCCGAGCTAAGCTGGCTGGAACAGCTGTGCCTGCAATCGTTTCTGGATCACGGGCACGCGGTGGTGCTTTATAGCTATGATCAGGTAAAGGGTGTGCCCGAGGGTGTGAAAATCGCCGATGCCGATGATATTTTGCCCAGCAAGAAAATCATCCGCCATGTCCGCACCGGCAGCCCCGCTTATCATGCCGATGTGTTCCGGCTGCATATGCTAAAGCAAACCAATTACATCTGGGCCGATACCGATGCGTTTTGCTGTCAGCCTTGGGATATCAAAAAAGGCAAGCATTTCCACGGCTGGATTTCCGATAATAAACCGATGATAAATAATGGCGTATTGCGCCTGCCTAAAACCAGTAAAACGCTGAAGGCAATGTTGGCGTTTACCAGCGATGAATATCCGGTTCCGCCTTGGTATCCGGACGAAAAAAAGAGCGCGCTGCAAGCTTTGAAAGACAAGGGCGAGGGCATGCATGTTTCGCGGATGCCGTGGGGGGTGTGGGGGCCGGATGCGCTGACGCATTTCTTAAAGGACACAGGTGAAATCAAGCATTCCCGGGACAAGCATGTAATCTATCCCGTGCCTTTCTCTATTGCCGGGGTGACGCTTAATCCTAACCGAATAAACAAGGCGAAAAACCTGATCAAAGATGACACCCTGTCAATTCATTTCTGGGGTCGCCGTTTTAGAAATATTGCTGCGAAATACGGTGGTGTGCCGCCGGCTGGCTGCTATGTGGCCGAATTGTGTAAACGTCATAAAATCAACCCGACAAGGACAGCCCACATGATGCAGACGAAAAATATAGTTGCGCCCATTGGTGACGTGGATTTCTCCATGTTTGATGATGCCGATGTGGCTAACTTGGTTTTACAACGCTCTGATGTTGGCGATGTTGGTCAGGAAATTCGCGACTGGCTAGATGGCAATGATGCGCCATTGCAGAAATATGCACAGCAAAACCGTGATGAAATTCTGAACAAAGCGTTGGAAATTTCGCGCCTCGAATGTGAAGTTTTTGTAGAATCCGCCGACGTGTCAAAGCCTGCAAAAATCGCAGATATCGGGTGTGGCTATGCCTTGGCCGATCTGTTTTTGTATCAGCGCTATAAATCCGAAATCACCCTGATCGATATCGAGCAAAGTAAAGAACGCCATTTCGGGTTTGCGGCGGCCGGTGCGGGCTATGCCAGCCTTGACAAAGCGCAAGAATTTCTGACCAAAAACGGGGTGCCGAAAAACAAGATCACACTGGTTAACCCGAACAAGACAAAAGTATCGGACATTGGGAAATTTGATCTGGTCATCAGCCTTGCCTCTTGCGGATTTCACTATCCGCTTGATACTTACGCAAGCTTTTTTGGCACGCAGATTTCAGATGGCGGCGCTGTGGTTGTCGATGTTAGAAAAGGCTCTGGCGGGATTGCATATTTGAAGCAGTTTGGCACCGTTGAAGTGCTGGAAAAACATAAAAAATATTCCACGGTTATTACAAAGATCGGTAGCAAATAATGACAAGTATGCTGGAAATTGCAGGTGTGCGGATTCCATATGATGAATCTATCATCACGCCGAAAATTGCGCGCTCGATCAAAAAAGGGCGCTATGAAAATGACGAGGTCACAGGCACCCCGAAATTTATCAAGCCTGATGATCGTGTGATCGAACTTGGTGCCGGTATCGGATTTATCTCAAGCTTTATTGCAACCAGCCTTGGTGTGAAGAATATCATGTGCATCGAGGCGGACCCGAATTTATGTGAATTCATCCGCACGGTTCATAAGGAAAATGGCATTACAACCGCCGAGGTGCGCAATGTCGTTGCCTTGAACGATGCCGGTGATATTGGCAAGATCGATTTTTTTGTGCGCGAGCCATTTTGGTCATCATCGCTTGATGGCGAGGAGGCCTATGTAAAATCGGTAAAAGTGCAAACGCTACATTTGTCGTCGTTGATCAAAGAGTTCAAAGCCAACACCCTGATCGTTGACATAGAAGGTGGTGAGCGCGATTTGTTTTCGCCTCTTGATCTGACAGGGATTGATAAGGTTTTTCTGGAAATCCACACCCGTAAAATTAAACGGATCGGGATAAAGATGTGTTTTGATGCATTGTCGGCATGTGGTTTTGCCTATGATCAGCAGGTTAGCCGTGGTGGTTCGGTTCTGTTTCGGCGCATTCCAAAATGGCAATTAAAGGCCCATACCAGTGATAAAGCTTGATATCCCTGCCACAGTTTCGGCGCTGGATTTGGATGATATTGGCAGCGTTGCGGATATTAATGGTGGCTCTGCCGATTTGGCCATTGCTTTGCACCAAAGATTTGCCAGTAAAATATATCTGCTAAGTCTTGATGCAAAAGGGAAGTTTGTTGATCTGCCAAAGAAGGCGGTCGCTGCGTATCAAAATAAACTGATTGCTGCGGGCGTTGATAAATCAGACATTAATGTGGTTACAAAACAGCATCAGCTACAGCCCTACGACGTTCTGATTTCGCTCGATGGTTTTGGCGCGCGGGATAATATCAAATCCATCGCCAAGTTAATGGATAAAGTGCTGCACGCCCAAAGCCGAATGGTGATCGAGCTGCGCAAAGGCTCGGGCACTTATCCGTTTTTAGGAAATTACGGCGGTTGTAATTCCTTGACGGTCCCAACAAATGATACCAACGGGCTGGTTGTAATGTCGATTGAACCAAAAACAGAACCAGCGGGTGAGTGGTCGGAGATTGCCAGAAATCTGGCGGGCAAAGACGGCTTTTTTACGGATTGTGGCGAGCATTCATTTCTTTATATTCCGCGCGGTAAAACGCTTGTTGTGACCTTTGACAATCTTGATATTGCGATGACAAAAAGGGCAGATAGAAGGCCGTGGGGTTTTGGATTTATCGAATCCGAAGGCTGGTCAATGCTGGGCGTCATGGCCAATGGCTGGACATGGTTTCGTGACGCTGCGGTGACGGATGAATTCAACCGGTTGCGCGACAGTGGCTTTTTCGACCAGTTCACGCGTGTGGTGTTTTATGGTGCCTCGATGGGTGGTTACGGGGCGGCCGCCTATTCGGCTGCGGCCAAAGGCGCAACGGTTTTTGTGATAAGCCCGCAATCAACGCTGGATAAGCAAATAGTGCCGTGGGAAATGCGCTATAAAAAGGTCTGGGGCCGCGATTTTTCCGGTGAATATGGCGATGCGTCTATTTCCAGCCAAACTGCGGATAAGGTCCATTTAATGTATGATCCCTACGTTGCCCCCGATGCCGCCCACGCTGGCCGTTTTGCCGGCAAAAACGTCACGCATTGGCGCTGCCCGTTGCTGGGCCACCGGCTTGGATCATCATTGCAGCAAATGGGCATTCTTCAAGAAATCGCCCGCAAATCCATCAATGGCGAGCTGGACCAGCTGACATTCTATCAGCTTTTGCGCAAACGCCATGAATTTCCCCGTTATCAGCGCGAATTGGCAAACCTTGCGCTGGATCGCGGCCGTCCCGAATTTGCACGCCGTGTTTGCCGCTATGTTCTTGGCAAACGACAAGATCCGTTTTTTCAGAAAATGCTGGCGCGCATTGCCAATGAATAGGCCCCGATTGGAAAAACTGTAAAAATGGGCATGCATGGCTGATGGATTGAAACGCTTGGCCCTAGCACACATACCCATAAAAAGGATTCCCAAGTTGTCTTGTTTGTGATTCAGTTCTCCAAAGCAATGGAGGCGGCA
>CAYSBD010000061.1:9492-14263 GCA_964429175.1 uncultured Marinosulfonomonas sp. | reverse complement strand
AGGCAAGGCGAGCCTTTGTGTCTGGCCGGAGGATTGGGGCCGCATTACGCAAATTCCCTGCCGCCGCAATATCGGGATTATTTGATCAAACCCAAAGGCTCAGCGCTTGACGGGGCGTTGTTATTGGCAGGAAAACTTAGCATCACAGGCTAGGGTTGAGCGCAATCCACAATAAGAAACGGACATTTCCCTCTATTTTTCAATGACTTACATTTCTTTCGTTGCGCTCGGATGTTGGCGATACCCTTCCACGCGCAACGTGATTAACTGGCGTAGTCTGGCCGGATTTCCTTGGTTAATGCAGTCGTTGATCTCGCGTAACATCGCAGCAATTTCGATCTGTGAAAGCGAAGATATTTCGGATTTCAATATTTTCGAGTGCGGTGTAGCCTGAAGCGTGTCTATGTCTATCAGCAATTCTTCGTGCAGTTTTTCACCCGGTCGTAGCCCCGTAATTTCAATTTTAATATCGCCGCTACCATCAACCGGATTATAAATCTGGCGCCCTGAAAAGGTGATCATTTGATGCGCTACATCCAGAATTTTGCGCGGCGAACCCATATCCAGAACAAACACATCGCTACCGCGAACATATGCGCCAACCAGCAAAACCAGACGGGCCGCTTCGGTGATCGTCATGAAAAAACGGGTTACATCTGGGTGGGTGACCGTTAGCGGCCCGCCTGTCTGGATCTGCTTTTGAAACAAAGGAAAAACCGAACCGGATGAGCCTAGAACATTGCCAAAGCGGACAATACCAAATTCGGTCTGACGGCTTCGGCTTTGAATATCCTGCACGACCAGTTCGGCCATGCGTTTTGTGGCACCCATCACATTTGTCGGGCGCACGGCCTTGTCTGTGGAGATAAGTATAAAGCGCTCGATACCGGCTTTTTCGGCGGCTTGGGCCACTATCTGGGTGCCAAGCACGTTATTGCGCGCGCCTTCCAGTTCATTATCTTCAACCATCGGCACATGTTTATAGGCTGCGGCATGCAAGATAACATCGACATTTTCGTCATTGATCACTCGGGTAACGAGGGCTTTATTGCCGATCGAGCCTAATATAGTTTTTAGCTCCACGCCGGCGACTGTGGCGGCTGGGCTTAATTCCTGATCGATAGAATAAAGCTGGTATTCGCCCTGTTCAAACAACACGACGCGCGCAGGTCGGCAGCTTAGCAACTGGCGGCACAGCTCGGATCCGATTGATCCGCCGGCTCCGGTTACCATAACAACCCGGCCCGCATATGTTTTGGCGATTTCCGGGATGCCCAAGTCTACTTTCTCGCGGCCCAACAGATCATTTGCCACGACGGGGCGTAACCTGTCTAATAATCTGTCGTCAGGGAACATCGTTGCATATGTGGGCAATACCTGAACCTCGACAGACAGTTTTGACAATTGCGAGATAATGACATTCAAGCGCTTTTTTGAAATGGACGGCATGGCAACCAGAACGCGTTTGGTGCCCGTTTTTTTAATCAGTTTTTCAAGTCTTTTGCGAGAATATACAGGCAAGCCGGAAACCATTAATCCATGCATGGTTTTGTTATCGTCAATAAACGCAACCGGGCGTGCGGCGCGGGCTTGGCGTAGCGCCAAAGCAAGTTGGATACCCGCAGTCCCTGCGCCATAAATCGCCACAGATGGAATGGAATTGGTGCGCTCAAGAATAAATGTCAGAAGATAAAGCCCGGATACCCGCATCAATGTTGAAAACAGAAAGAAAAATGCACCGAAAATAAACACCGTAGAAAGCGGTGTGGGCAGCTGAAATAAATAGCTGATAAGCAGGGCTGCCAGTGAAAGCGCTACCGCAACAAGCCCGACCTGAAGCATCGCCCTTGATTCAAATGCGTTAAGCTTGATCCGCGGTAGTTTCAGGGCATAAATGATCGGCCCGCTAACTATTATTACGGCTATAAACAACGCCCATAATTTACTGTTTCCAGCGATCGGAAAAAACGTATCATGCCTGAGAACGAAGGCTAAATACAGGCTTAATGGAGCCAAAGCCATATCGATTAAAAGAAATATCAGTCTCTTTTTGGCTCGTGGTAAGTTAACTGTACGCTCTAACATCCGCAACAAATAGCCTTCGGGGTTATGTCGATGTGTTTCACAGATTCTATATATATCCGGGTTATATACAGGTTTTTATACAACACCAAACAGCTTAATCATACTGATGAATGTCCGCGGGTGCAGCGGATCGATTTCTTGACTATTTCACTCGGAATATGTAGTGAGAAATTACAAGTTCTTTAGTAGGAATAATCAGATGAAAATATTTAGCCGCAGGTTTCTGCGTGGGGTTACAGCTGGAAATTTAGCCCTGAGCATCGTTTTCACAGCCGCCGGTGCAGCCCATGGCGAGCAATCGTCAACTCTCGATTTTTTGCCCGCTCTTTCAATCGAGCTAAACACCCTGAGCCAGCAGGATAACGCTTGTCGCCTGATTTTTCTGGTTCATAATTCTATGGGCAAAGACCTTGAAAAGGCGGTGTTTGAAACGGTGCTGTTTAAAGCCGATGGCAGTGTTGATCGCCTGACTTTATTTGATTTCCAAAAACTGCCGCAGGGGCGTCCCAGAGTGCGCCAATTTGACATTCCCGGCCTTGATTGCGATGCGCTGGGCCGGGTTTTGATAAATGATGTGCATGCTTGTTCTGGCGACGGGATTACCGGCACCGATTGCATTGATGCGCTTAAACTTTCAACCAAAACGACCGTAGAGGTTCTGGGATGAACTTATTAATCCAAGCTATTGATAAGATATCGTTATTCATTGATATTGGCGGGCCTGTGGTTGCGATTTTGCTGGCTATGTCGGTGCTCTCGGTGGCCGTTATCCTGTTTAAAGCATGGCAGTTTTACGCGGCCGGTGTTGGTCGGCACAGCAGGCTGGATGCCGCCCTTGAGCTGTGGGATTCAGGTAGGGAAACGGCGGCACAAAGCCACTTGGAAAGCAGCCCTAGCCACTTGGCCCCGCTGGTTTGTGGCGCAATGAAAGCCGTGGCGGCTCGCAAGGACAACACCGGTTTGCCCGCACGGATCCAGGCCAGCGCGCAGGCCCGGTTTGCCAAGCTCGAAGGCGGTTTTCGCCTGCTTGACAGTATCGCCCAACTGTCACCGCTTTTGGGGCTTTTCGGCACGGTTTTGGGCATGATCGAGGCCTTCAGGCAATTGCAGGGGGCAGGTGCCGCGGTTGATCCATCGCTTTTGGCCGGCGGCATCTGGGTTGCGTTAATGACCACGGCTGTGGGGCTGGCGGTTGCGATGCCCACGTCGCTTTTACTGACTTGGCTGGAGAGCCGCGTTGCGCGCGAGCGCAGTTTTGCCGATACCTCTCTGCAACGGGTTTTCTGCCCCGGAGTTTTGATCGGGGAGGCCAAATTTACGGCGGCGGATCTGCAAAAGGTGGCCGTGCATGCTGGTTAAAACGCAGCACAAAGGCTTTCGCCGGCGGGCCTTGTCGATGACGCCGTTGATTGATGTAATATTTCTGCTGCTGTTGTTTTTCATGCTGAGTTCGACCTTTTCAAAATTTGCCGAAATCGAGCTGCTGGGCGCGGGTGCGGGTATCACCGCGCCTTCCTCCCAGGCCCCGAACAAGCCCCCGAAATTTTTGCGCCTGACGCAAGATCAGATCAACCTTAACGGCACCCCGCACGGCATGGATGATTTGATCGCGGCGCTTAAATCCGCTACCTCTGAAACAGCAAACCAAACTCTGCTGGTCAGTGTTGCCGATTCCGTTACCTCCCAGCGTCTGGTTGATTTGCTGGCGGTTTTGGGTCGGGCCGATGGCCTCACGGTTCAGGTTTTGGGGGGTAAATAAATGCTCTATAAGCCGGTCGAAAAACCAAAGCGCGAGCCAACGATCACCCTGATCAATGTGGTTTTCCTGATGCTGATATTTTTCCTGATCGCCGGCACTCTGGCCCCGCCGCTGGAGCCTGATTTAACGCTGGTTTCCACCCGCGATCTTGAGGGGCGCGACCCGCCCGATGCGATGGTGATCACGGCGGATGGCACGATGATGTATCGCGGCGCGCTGATTGATGCGGCCAGTTATGTTGCCAAAATGGCCGCGCTGGAGCCGGGCGCGGATCAAACGGTCGTGCGCATTGTGCCGGATCAGGATCTGGGGGCGCTGAAATTGCTTGAAATCGGTCGTGCCTTGCAAATGGCGGGGGCCGGTAAGGTGTTTTTGGTCACCGAACGAGGCCTGCAATGAAAACCGGAACCCTGCTTGTCGCCGCAACTGCCATGGCCGCTTCGTTGGGTTTGCATTTCGCCGGTTTCATTTCGATGCCCGAGGCCAGCGTGCAGATCCAAGGCGGCGCGCAAACCGAAATGGCGCGGCTTGGCAACAGTTTCGCCGATATGAGCCAAAGCGTTTTGGCCCCGCCGCCGCCCGAGGAGTTGCTCAAAACGGTGCCTGTTGAAACTGCCCAAAAACCTGAGCCGGTCACCGAGAGAAAAGCCAGCCCGCCGCCCGTGCCGGACAACAGAACAATGCCCGTGCCGGGCAACAGAACAATGCCCGTGGTGGTTGCCACGAACACAATTAATCCGGTGGTGGCGGAAATTGACAAACAGGTCTCGGCCCTGAATTTAACGCCCGCACCCACAACGGCCTTGGCTGTCATCAAACCGGCGGAACCGCTTGAAACCATCAAGGCTAGAACCCCGATCAAGGTTGAAAAGGCGCGCCCCGATACGCGGCCTCCGGTGGCGCGCCCGCAAGTGCGCACAGAAAAGC
>CAYSBD010000061.1:0-9392 GCA_964429175.1 uncultured Marinosulfonomonas sp. | reverse complement strand
GCGCACAGAAAAGCCCGCCAAACCGCGTGCAACCAAACGCAAACCAGCCAAAGCCAGGACCAAACCGGCGGCCAGCGCACAGGCGGCAAGACGCGGCCAGGTCGACGGCAGCGTCACAGCGCGTGCAACCCAAAGCGTGCAGACGGGCAAAAGACAGGCGGCGGCGGGCAATGCGGCGGCCGCGAATTACCGGGGCAAGGTGATGCGAAAAATCCAGCGCACCCGCAAAGAAAGCGCGCGGGCAAATGGCAAAACCGTGGTTTCTTTCAGGGTCTCAGACAGTGGCGCGGCGACCTCGGTGCGGGTTTTGCGCAGCTCGGGTTCGGCGAAAATTGACAGCATTGCCTTGCGCCACATCAAACGATCATCGCCATTTCCAAAGCCGCCAAAAGGCGCAAGCCGCAGTTTCAAAATCACAATCGTTGCGCGGCGTTAGGTTGCGATTTTCAGCAATTCATCCAAATCCAGATGCGTTTCAAGATGCAGGGCCAAGGCATCCAGAGTGGTTTCAACGCCGTTTTCATAATTCGTTTTAACAGCGTGCCCACCAAAACCGAGGCTTTGCAAATAGGCGCGGCGAAACCCGTCGGCGGCAAAAATCCCGTGCATATAACAGCCCATAACGCGCCCGTCCGCCGATGCTGCACCGTCCGGTTTTCCGTCAATTTCCAGCCACGCGCGCTGCCGGTCCGGTCCGTCGGTTTTGCCGATATGAATTTCATAACCACGCATAATATCGCCGGTGGGTAAATAGGTGGCCCGTGTCGTTTTTAGCTGTTTTTGCGGCGACATTTCGGTGACCAGATCCAACAGGCCCAGCCCGTCAAATTCGCCCGCGCGCCCCTCGATGCCTTGGGCGTCAATAATGCGTTTTCCCAACATTTGATAGCCGCCACACAGCCCCAAAACATGCCCGCCACGACGCAGATGCGCGGCCAGATCAATGTCCCAGCCTTGGGCGCGAAAACAGGCCAGATCGGCGATGGTGGATTTTGTTCCCGGGATCAGCACCAGATTGGCGTCACCGGGCAGGGGGCGGCCGGATTCGATGATTTCAACGCTGACTCCGGGTTCTGCGGCCAGCGGATCCAGATCATCAAAATTGGCAATGCGCGACAGGCGCGGCACCGCGATTTTAAAATTTCCGCCACGGGTTGAGGCGATGTCCATCACGTCTTCGGCAGGCAAGCGCCAAGCCTCGCCAAACCATGGCAAAACGCCAATATCGGCCCAGCCGGTGCGTTCGGAAATCTCGATTCGGCCCTGATCAAACAGGCTGACATCGCCGCGAAATTTGTTCACAATAAAGGCCTTGATCCGTTGACGATCGGTATCGGCCAGCACCGCGTGAGTGCCAACCAGCTGGGCAATTACGCCGCCGCGGTCAATGTCGCCCACCAAAACCACAGGCACATCGGCGGCCTGCGCAAAGCCCATGTTGGCGATATCGCCTTGGCGTAAATTGATCTCGGCGGGGCTTCCGGCACCCTCGATCAACATCAGATCGGCACCGTGCGACAGCCTGTGAAAACTCTCGAGAACCGCAGGCATCAGGCGCGGTTTCAGCGTCGAAAAATCACGCGCTTTCAGGGTGGCAACGCGCTTGCCTTGCACCACCACCTGCGCGCCAACATCGCTTTCGGGTTTTAGCAAAACCGGATTCATATCGGTCACCGGATCCAGCCCCGCCGCACAGGCCTGCAAGGCTTGCGCACGGCCAATTTCGCCGCCATCAGAGGTGACGGCCGCGTTATTTGACATGTTTTGCGGCTTGAACGGGCGCACCTTTAGCCCGCGTCGAAAATAGGCCCGGCACAGCCCCGCAACCAGCATGGATTTGCCAACATTCGAGCCCGCGCCCTGTATCATCAGTGATTTTACCATCGCCCCGTTATCCTTGTGATACGCCCAAGAAACAAGCCCAAATCAGTCGCTTGTAGCGGCCCGATACCACGCGGTAATCGCGGTGCGCTCGCTGGGTTCCAGCGTGGCAAAACCGGGTGGTGGCATGGCGTGGGTCAGGCCGGAATGTAAATAAATCCGCTTGGCCTCAAAGGCGATCTGGGCCTTGGTTTCCAGATATACACCCTTGGGTGCCCATGCCAATCCGTCGTAAGCCGGCTCTTGGGAATGGCAGGCCGAGCAGTAGGAAATTACCACATCATAGGCGTCTTCAAACCCGTCGGCGGCGATAAAATGCTGCAAGGCGGGGCTGATATTTGCCTGTTTAATCTCTGTATCTTGGGTGTCTGTCAGTGACGACAACCAGATGATGATTAAAAACAACAACGTGGTTGCACCCCACGTCCAGCGCGGATTGCCTTTACTGGCGTGGCGGCTGTTAAAATAATGCCGGATCGTCACGCCCATCAAAAACACCAAAGAGGCAATGATCCAGTTATATTGCGAGGCAAAAGCCAGCGGATAATGGTTGGACAGCATCAGGAAAATCACCGGCAGGGTCAGGTAATTATTATGGGTCGAGCGTTGCTTGGCAATTTTGCCGTATTTTGCATCGGGCGCGCGGCCGGCACGCAAATCTGCCACCACGATACGCTGGTTTGGCATGATGATAAAAAACACATTGGCCGTCATGATGCTGGCGGTAAATGCGCCCAGATGCAACAGCGCGGCGCGGCCGGTAAATACCTGCGTATACCCCCATGCCATCAGCACCAAAATGACGTAAGGCAGTAGCATCAGGCGGGTGTTGTCATCGCCAAAACGGCTTTTGCAGATCAAATCGTAAACGATCCAGCCAATGCCAAGCGAGGCGATTGAAATCAAGATGGCCTGCCAAACCTCAATGTCTAAAACAGTAGGATCAACCAGATATAAATCGGCCCCCAGATAATAAACCAGGATCAACATCGCAAAGCCCGACAGCCAAGTTGCGTAGCTTTCCCATTTAAACCAGATCAGGTGTTTTGGCAGACGATCCGGCGCCACCAGATATTTTTGAATGTGGTAAAATCCGCCGCCATGCACCTGCCATTCTTGCCATGGGCCTTTGGGTCCAGATCATCGGCTTGGCGCAAACCCAGATCAAGTGCGATGAAATAAAACGACGAGCCAATCCAGGCGATGGCGGTAATCACATGCACCCATCGCACGGCAATTCCAGCCAGGCCTCCAGTATCACGCAATCCATTTTCACGCCTCCCTTGGGTATCCGGTCAGGCTATACTATGGCTGGGTTTTTGTTAAGCTAGTAAATAAGGCATCACTTTTAAATATTGATTAATAATGAATGGCACATGTTAACAACTGACGAAAAATTAGCGCAATGAAGCTGCTCAAGCCGCTGGCGATTCCAGCCTTTCGAAACATGTTTATTGCCCAAGCCCTGTCGCTGATCGGCAGTGGTCTGGCCACGGTTGCGCTGGGTTTGCTGGCTTATGATTTGGCGGGAAATGACGCGGGAATGGTGCTGGGCATTGCCATGGCGATTAAAATGCTGGCCTATGTTTTTATCTCGCCACTGGCGGCCGCCTTGGCTGCAAATATGTCGCGCCGCAGCTTTTTGGTCTGGCTTGATCTGGGGCGTGTCGGGCTGGTTTTGTTTTTCCCTTTTGTCGATCAAATCTGGCAGGTTTATCTGCTGATTTTCCTGCTGTTTTCCTTGACCGCCGGATTTACGCCGGTGTTTCAGGCCACAATCCCGGACATTGTCAAAGACGAGGACACCTTCATCGACGCCCTGACCCTCTCGCGGGTTTCGTTTAACATCGAGGCGATTGCCAGCCCGATTTTGGCCGGAATTTTCATCACAATCATGACGTTTAACTGGCTGTTTATCTTTACCTCGGCGGGGTTTCTGGCCTCGGCATTTCTGGTTTGGAAAATCCGGAATTTGGAAAATGTCGAGGCGGCCGATCAAACAGCGTTTATGAAACGTGTCACCACAGGCTTGCTGATTTTTCGCCAAACGCCACGTCTGCGCGGCCTGATGGCCTTGAATATGGTGGTCGCGCTGATGGCGGCGAATGTTTATATTAACAGCATTATTGTGGCCCATGAAACACTGGCCGGAAATGAGCGTATCTATTTGAATTTGCTTTTGTTTTTTGGAGTTGGGTCAATTGCCGCCGCCCTTGTTCTACGCCCGATGATCAAGCTGTTGAACGTACGCCGCCTGTGTCTTTTGGCGGCGTTTCTTGCGGCAATGGCTCCGGTTTTATTTGTGATCAATCAAGGCGCATTTGTGTTTTATGCGGTTTGGGCGCTGCTTGGTTTTGCCACATCTTTAATCACCACCAGCAGCGGTTTGTTGCTGCGCGCTTCGGCCCACGCGCCAGACCGCCCCTCGGTTTTTGCCGCCCAGTTTTCATTATCGCACGCCTGTTTTTTGCTGTCTTATTTGCTGGTCGCGTGGTTGGGGCGTGAATTTGGCGCGCTGACAACGCTTTGGTTGACGGGGCTGGGGGGGCTGGTTTTTGCCACCGGCGCAATCGCGATTTGGTTGCGCGGCACCGATGCGCCATTGGCCCACACCCACCATGATCACACGCATGACCATACGCATGTGCATGACGAACATCACCAGCATCCGCACATTGGCGACGAGGGCCGCGCGCCGCATCGTCACCCGCATAAACACGCAGAATTGCGCCACAGCCATGAATTTATTATCGACGCGCATCATTTGCATTGGCCGCGTGGATATGGCCATTGAGAGCTTCGCGGTTTTTTGTTAATGTTTAGTTAAATTTCGCCAGTAAGGAAAAAGCCGATGACCGACCAGAAACTGATTGCCCGCATTGCCCAAATCAAACATTCGCACCCCGATAACCTGATGGCGCGCCATTTTGATGCCGCTTATTTTTCGTCGCTGGATGGCGGTATGCAAAAACGTCTGAGCCGCATTATTAAAACCGGAATTGTGAATGAAAATTCCAACATGGGCGCCTATGCGATGGACCCCGATGATTACGACCAATTCGCGCCGATGCTGGATAAAATGATCCGCGATTTTCACGGGATCGCGCCGGATATCGAAATTGCCCAGCCACATGATTGGAACACCGGTGCCAGCGTTTGTGATCTGGCCGCGATTGATGCCAAACTGAAGGATGTTTCCATGCGGGTGCGGGTGGCGCGAAATCTGGCCAGCTTTCCACTGCCCGGTGCGATGAACAAAGAGCAGCGGGTGGAATTTGAAAATCTTGCGGCGGCGGCTTTTGCCAAATTGGCGCAAGACCCTGATTTTGGTGGTCAGTATCTGTCGATCACGCCCGGATCGGCGCATGAAATTAACAGCGCCGAATATGATCGCCGCGTGGCGGCCCACCAGATGTTCAAGGATATGAGCAATGATAAATACCTGAATGTGGCCGGCATCAGCAACGACTGGCCGCATGGGCGCGGCATGTATGTTTCGGCGGCCGAGGATTTTCTGGTTTGGGTTGGCGAAGAAGACCATCTGCGCATCATGGCAATGCGCACCGGCGGCAATCTGGGCGATTTATTTGCCCGCCTTCACAGTGGCCTGACGATCTTGCAAACGCTGCTGCCCGATTTTGCCATGTCCGGTAAATACGGCGCGATTGCCAGCTGCCCGACCAATCTGGGGGCCGGAATGCGCTCGAGTTTGCATCTGAAATTGCCGCGCCTGACCAAAGGCGGCAGCGATTTGGACAGGGTTACGGTTGAGGCCAAAAAACTGGGTCTGGCGGTGCGCGGGGCAGGGGGCGAGCATTCGGCGGCCGGTGCGGACGGGTTGGTCGATATTTCGCCATCGGCCCGTTTGGGGGTTTCGGAAATGGTGATTATGCAGCGCTTGTATGACGGGGTTGCCACGCTTTGGGCGATGGAAATGGTGGCGTGATTATAACGCAAGCGCATTGCCCAGGCGAGGTGATTGACAAGGATCTGGTTTGGGCATGGCGCTGTTCGGGTGTAGATTGATTGAAAGTTTAGGCCGCGATGTGCTGCTGGTGCTTAAGCAAATCCTTGGCACCCATGATCCAAACAGCGCGGAAGAATTTGCTGATATTCCTGCAGAAAAAACCGCAAGTAGCGGCCGAAAGATACATGAATTCATCCGTATCGCAAAGACAGCCGCATTCGGCTATACTCCAGAGAATCTGTGCAGAATTGTCAAAAAGGATTTAAATTCATGAAAATTCACACCTTCGCTTCCGCCCCGATCACGGCCTTGTTTATTGGCTCTTGTGTGTTTGGGCTAGCCCTGCAAACGGCCCCGGTAAATTCTGGCACAGAACCGGCCGAAAATGCGAAAACTGTGGTTGCGGTTGAGGCTGTGAATTATGATGGCCTGTTAAAACAGTTTAGCAGCGCGCAGAAAAAAGGTGATTATCCAGCGGCTCTTGCCGTGGCCACAGATCTGTTAAAGCTGTCCCAGAGATCTAACGGATTTCTGCATCAGCGCACGCTAAAGGCCCTGAACCTTACGGCGCTAAGCCATTATCGCATGGGCCAGTTTCAGGCCGCAGAAAGGCTGTATCGCCGCATTCTGGCGATTGACGATTTCATCCCCGGTTCTGATCCGGCCACGCGCGCGGTGCATCTGAATAATCTGGGCAATCTTTTGCGCGCCAAGGGTGATTTGAATGCGGCTGAACCAATGCTGCGCCAAGCCCTTGAAATTATAGCGAAAACATCAGGTGATGATCATCTTGACTATGCCTCTCCGCTTAATAATATGGCGCTTTTGCACCGCGATAAAGGCGATCTTGACACGGCCGAAAAACTGTTGAGAAAAGCTGTCAGTATCGGCCGCTCTAGCGCTGGCGCAGATCATGCTGTGCGTCTGGGCAATCTGGCCGGCGTGCTGCGTGCCAAGGGTGATTTTGAGGCCGCCGAGCCATTGTTGCGCCAAGCCCTTGAAATCGGGGCAAAAACCATCGGCACCCAGCATCCAGCATACGCCACGCGCCTGAATAATCTGGGCCTGTTGTTGAAATCCAGCGGTAAATCCGACGAGGCCGAAATATTTTACCGCGAGGCGCTGCTGGTGCTTGAGCAAAGCCTTGGCGCCGATCATCCAAACAGCATCATAACGCGCGAAAATCTGGCGGCGGTTTTGCAAGATTAAGCCAGCGGGCGGGCGCGGCCTGCTTTGGGCCTGAATGACAATTGCGCATAGACGCAGGTCCGCGCAAAAGAAAACCCTTGAACATCTGCGGCTTTGCGCCCATTTAGGGGGCGCTCACGCCTTTGTGGGCGGATTTAACATGGAGTGAACATGGCTAAGGAAGAACTGCTCGAATTTCCCGGTGTCGTCAAGGAACTCCTGCCCAATGCGACATTTCGGGTCGAGCTGGAAAACGGCCATGAAATTATCGCACACACGGCAGGTAAAATGCGCAAAAACCGCATTCGCGTTCTGGCTGGCGACAAGGTGCAGGTCGAAATGACCCCCTATGACCTGTCAAAGGGCCGGATCAATTACCGTTTCAAATAAGGCCGTGCGGCTGGTTTTAGGCTCGGGGAGTCCGCGCCGCGCCCAATTGCTGGCCCAAATCGGTGTGCGGGCGGATGATGTGCGCCCCCCCGATATTGACGAAACCCCGCATAAATCCGAATTGCCGCGCCCGTATTGCACACGGATGGCGTTGGAAAAGGTGCAGGCTGTTGTGGCCTCGCCCGATGAAATAGTGCTATGCGCCGACACCACCGTTGCCATGGGGCGCCGGATTTTGGGCAAGCCTGAAAATGCGGGCCAAGCGGCGGAATTTTTGCTGGCGCTGGCCGGTCGCCGTCACAAGGTGATTACGGCTGTGGCGGTGAAACATGGCGATAAAATCTGGCAACGCGATGTGGTGACAACAGTTCAAATCAAACGGCTGTCCGATGACGAATTAAACGCCTATCTCGCCAGCAATGACTGGCAGGGCAAGGCCGGAGGTTACGCCATTCAGGGACCGTTCGGGGCCTTTATTCCGTGGATCAGCGGCTCGTTCAGCGCCGTGATGGGCCTGCCGGTGGCCGAGACCGCACAAATTTTACGCGCAGCCGGTTATCCGCTGCTGAAAGGTTGGTCATGAAGGGCAGTTTGGTTGCACTGGATCATTTAGATGGGCGCGCTGCGGCGGCTTTGATGGTTGATGGCAGATTGGAAGATTTGCTGATTTCGCCGCCCGCCAATTTTGCCCCCACGCCCGGCGCGATTTACCGCGCGATTGCGGATCGTCCGCTAAAGGGGCAAGGCGGGATGATGTTGAAATTGCCCGGCGGCGACACGGCATTTTTGCGCCAAGGCAAGGGTTTGCGCCCCGGTCAGGATTTGCTGGTGCAGGTCACGGGCTACGCCGAAGATGGCAAGGCCGTGCCCGTCAGCCATAAAATCCTGTTCAAAAGCCGTTATGCCATCGTCACACCCGACGCGCCGGGCCTGAATATTTCGCGCAGTATCCGTGATGAGGACGAGCGTGACCGGCTGCTGGAAATTGCCCATATCGGCATGGACGGGGCGGATTATGGCATGATTTTGCGCTCGGGTTGTGAGGGGGTTGATGCCGAGGATATTGAAGGCGACATTGCCGATATGCGCGGCGCGGCCGAAACGGTTTTGGCTGCCCAAGGCAATGGCCCCGAGCTGTTGCTGGATGGTCCCGACGCCCATATCCTGGGTTGGCGCGATTGGGCCGCACCGGATCTTGTGGCCAGCAACGAGGGATCTTTTGAAGATCACGGCGTGCTGGACGCAATCGAGGATCTGGCCAGCGCTTATGTCAATGTTGGTGGGGGGGCGTCGATTTATGTCGAGCCGACCCGCGCATTGGTGGCGGTGGATGTGAACACGGGCGGTGATACTTCGCCGGCTGCGGGGCTAAAGGCCAACCTGTCGTGTGCACGTCATTTGCCGCGCCAGTTGCGGCTTCGCGGGTTGGGTGGCCAGATTACGCTGGACCTGGCGCCGATGGCCAAAAAAGATCGCAAACAGTTTGAAAATGCCCTGCGCAGCGCGTTTCGGGCCGATTCGGTGGATACGGTTTTGGTGGGCTGGACGCCGCTGGGGCATTACGAGCTGCAACGCAAACGCGAGCGTTTGGCGCTGACGGGATTATTGCAAAAATGAGCTGTCCGATTTGTAAAAAGGCTACGGAGCAAAAGTTCCGTCCGTTTTGCTCAAAGCACTGCGCGGACGTGGATTTGGGGCGCTGGTTTAACGGCACATACACAATTGCGGCGGACAGTTCCGAGGATTTGAGCGAGGCCGCTGTGGCGTTGGAAAAGCCGCGTCGCGGGTTGCATTGATTTATTTGACAAAACCGGGCAAAAGCTCTGGACACCTGTCGGTGCTAGGTCTAGAACACCGCGACCCGAACGTAAGATTTTCGTTCACCCGTGCCCGGGTAGCTCAGGGGTAGAGCAGTGGACTGAAAATCCTCGTGTCGGTGGTTCAAATCCACCCCCGGGCACCATTT
>CAYSBD010000060.1:0-14283 GCA_964429175.1 uncultured Marinosulfonomonas sp. | reverse complement strand
ATGGTGGTAGACGAGGCTGACCGCATGCTTGATATGGGTTTTATCCCCGATATCGAACGCATTTTTGGCCTAACGCCATTCACCCGCCAAACCCTGTTTTTCAGCGCCACAATGGCCCCTGAAATCGAGCGGATCACGAACACATTTCTATCCAACCCCGCCAAGGTTGAAGTCGCCCGCGCGGCAACTACGAATGAAAACATCCAGCAGGCTGTGGTTATGTTTCGCGCCCAGAACAAACGTAGCGAGGCCACCGAAAAACGTGACCTGTTGCGTAAAATGATCGAAGACGAAGGTAAGGGTTGCACAAATGCCATCATATTCTGCAACCGTAAAGTCGATGTAGATATCGTCGCCAAGTCATTGAAAAAGCACGGTTATAACGCCGAGCCAATCCATGGAGATCTGGAACAAAGCTGTCGCATGGAAGTTCTAAAAGGCTTTCGTGATGGAAATATCCGCTTCCTCTGCGCTTCGGATGTTGCCGCCCGCGGGCTTGATATTCCCAATGTTAGTCACATCTTCAACTTTGATGTTCCGGGCCATGCCGAGGATTATGTGCACCGTATCGGTCGCACCGGGCGCGCCGGGAAATCCGGTGTTGCCTTGATGATTTGCACGCCGCGTGATGAAAAAAACCTGGATGATGTCGAAAGGCTGGTGAAAAATAAAATACCACGGTTGGGCAACCAGCAAGACCCCGCGCCAAAAACCAAAGAGGTCAAAACAGAAAAGCCCAAGCATAGCGCGCCTGCACCGAAAGAAAGCAGGGAAGCTGCGGTAAAACCATCGCCCGACACAAAGCGCGACGCCCAGAAAAAAGCGCAACCGGTTAAAAAGGATGTGCCCGCGGATCACAGCAAGAACAAACCGCGCGCCAATCAAACCAGCAATAAAACCAAAGGCATGGGCACTCACTTACCTGATTTTATTGCCAAAAGCTTTGATGACCGCCGTACTGGTTAAGATACCGGTTAAGATTTTCTTCTTGCCCTAAATACCTGCGCCGCAGGCATCCCGTCTCCTACTTGGAGACGGGATTATATTAGGACCTAAATGGTTTTTCGACTATGCTAAACGGCTGACAATGACGGTCACTTCAGGTTTTTTACCAATCTCGGCCTGAACCGAGCGCCGAACTTCGCGCTTGATCGCCTCTTCGATCTTATCATCATCACGCAGCGTTTTATGCTCCATCCGCATTAAAACCTGCCCTAGATCTGCCTCGACAATCTCGGCTAAAGGCGCGTTTGAGCGACCCTTTTCAGAAAGCCCCATAATTTCAATCCATGGATCCCCCAGCGGCGAATCGTCCTCATCAATGATCACATTTGCCAGCACATGCCCGTTTAACGCCATGCGAATCCGGTCCCGAACAATGCCGTCCAGCGCGCCATATTGCACAGACCCATCCAGATAAGTGCGCCCGGTTTCTACATGCTCAACCACACGCGGAACCTTGCCGGAAATATCGGCCATTGAGCCATTCACCAGCACCAACGAGCCACGCCCCAAATCGGATGCCAAACGCGCATGTTCGCGCAAATGTCGGTGTTCGCCATGCATCGGAATCACCATTTCAGGGTTCACAATCTCATGCATCCGCAGTAAATCAGGCCGGTTGGCATGGCCGGAAACGTGGTAAAACCCGTGGCTGTCATCGACAATATCAACCCCCATTTCCGAATAGGCATTCATAATCCGAATTACGCCGCGCTCGTTACCCGGAATGGTTTTCGAGCTGAACAAAAACAGATCGCCCTCGTTCATGCGCATGCCTAAATACTTGCCCCGCGACAGTTGCGCGGATGCGGCACGCCGCTCGCCCTGTGATCCCGTCACAATCAGCATCAGGTTGCCACGCGGCACATCGCGCGCATCTTCAACCGGAATGGTTTGGGGGAATTTCCCAATGATTCCAGTCTCTTCGCCAGCCGCAACCATGCGCTGCATCGCACGGCCCAACAGGCAAACTGATCGGCCCGCAGCAATCCCTGCCTCGGCCAGTGTTTTTAGTCGCGCAATATTTGAAGCAAAAGTCGTGGCCACCACCATGCCCTTGGCCGATGAAACCAGCTTGGTTATTTCGGGCGCGACTGTGGCCTCGGAACGTCCTTCGTGGCGTGAAAACACGTTTGTAGAATCACAAACCAGCGCCTTTACCCCATCCTTGGAAACCTCGCGCCACAGATTTTCGTCAAAGGCTTCGCCCAGCACAGGTGTTTCATCCAGCTTGAAGTCGCCAGTGTGCAGCACGCGCCCGGTCGGGCTGTCGATCACAAGGCCGGAACTTTCGGGAATCGAATGCGAAATCGGCAAAAATGAAACCGTAAATGGCCCCGCTTCAACCGTTTCTGGATAGGCTGAAACCGTGTTGATTACCGCGGCTGACTGGCCCGCATCCTCCATTTTGCGCCGGGCGTGATGGGCGGTAAAGGCACGCGCATAAACCGGCGCGCCCAGCTGATCCCAAAGATAGCCGATGCCACCGATGTGATCCTCATGGGCATGGGTGATAAAAATCGCCTCGAGCCGGTGTTTGTTGGCGATAAGCCAGGACATGTCGGGGAAGATTAAATTCACCCCGGGCGATGTATCCATATCTGGGAATGTCACGCCGATATCGACCAAAATTAGCCGTTCCTTGCCGGGTTTTCCATAGCCGTAAACATAGGCGTTCATGCCAATTTCACCGGCCCCGCCCAGCGGCAGATAAATCAGGCGATCATTTTTTTTCATCTAGTTACCTTGCTCGATATTATATTTATGGATCACGGTCAGCCCGTGCATGGTCAGATCATCTTCAAAGTGCTCAAACAGCGTATGGCCCTGCTGAAACAAAGGTGCAAGCCCGCCGGTGGAAATCACCTTCATTTCGCGCCCCCGTTCGGCCTTGATTCGCGCATTTATGCCACTGACCAGCCCAACATAGCCCCAAAACACCCCCGAATGCATACAATCAACCGTGTTGGTGCCAATCACCTGCTCGGGTTTGCTGACATCGACATGGGGCAATGCGGCGGCGGCTTTGTGCAGCGCTTCAAGGCTAAGGTTAACGCCCGGCGCAATCACCCCGCCGATATAGGCACCATCAGAATCGACCACATCAAAGGTGGTGGCGGTGCCAAAATCAACCAAAATCAGATCGCCGCCGTATAAATCAAACCCGGCCACAGTGTTCACCAACCTGTCCGGCCCGACTTGGGTGTCGGCATCGACCCGCACATCGATCGGCAATAAACAATCATCTTTGCCCACCACCAGCGGGCGACAGCTGCAATATCGATCGGCAAACACCCGCAAATTCCAGACCACACGCGGCACGGTGGACGAAATGATCACCGCATTTACATCCAGCGTTAGATTGTGATGCGCCAGCAATGTTTGCAGCCAGACAAAATACTGATCCGCCGTGCGGCCCTGATCGGTGCTGGTGCGCAGGGTGCAGAGAAATTTTTCGCCATCCCAGATTGAAAAAACCGTGTTTGTGTTGCCACAATCGATTGTCAGAAGCATCCGCTTTGCCTTTCAGAAAAATACCTCGCCCGCAGAAATTGCCTGCCGGCCTTGGGCTGTGTTTAATATGAGTGCGCCGCGCTCGTCTATAGTTTCGAAGGTTCCGGTGGTTTCAAGCTGTCCGGTGCGCGCTGTAATCACCTGCCCCAAACGTGCGGCGCGCGCCAGCCATGCGGTGCGGATCGGGGCAAACCCGTATGCATTAAATTGGGTCTCATAGCGGGCAAAGGCAGGGGCGATGGCGTTTAGAAATTCCTCGGGCGAGACCCGCGCGCCGGTTTCCGACAGCAGGCTAACCGGCCTTGTCGCGCCTTTTTCCACCGCATCCGGCAGGTTTAACAAATTCACCCCGATGCCGATTAAAAGCGCATGGCCCCCTGCCCCGCTTGCGCTTTCCAGCAAAATACCCGCGACTTTACCGCCATTGAGCAACACATCATTGGGCCATTTCAACGCCAAACCGGCCGTGCGCCCCGTAACGCTGACAATGGCATCAAAAAGCGCCAGCGCGGCAATGAACGAGCGCAAAGCCTGCTGATCAATTGGTCCCTTTGGTTGCAGCACCAATGTAGCGGCAAAATTGCCAACCGGATCAGACCAGCTGCGTCCGCGCCGCGCCCGACCGGCGGTTTGCTTCAGGGCTAAAATCCACGTCGGTCCTGTCAGTGTCGCGGCAATCCGCGTGGCATGCGACAGGGTGCTGTCGACCTCGTCCAGCACAATACGCCCAACGCCTGCTGGCCAGCCGATATCCGCGCGCTTAATTGACAAGGGATGCCGCCGCAGTGGCCGCAAGGGCGTCAATGCCAAACATATTTATCACGCCCAGCAACATAACCGCAGCAGAAACCATCAACCCCCCCCACAGAACCGGCGTCATTTTACCGTCCAGAGTTTGGTCATTATTATCGGCAAAATACATGTAGTAAACGATGCGCAGATAGAAAAACGCAGCAATCACCGAAGCAATCACACCGGCAATTGCCAGCCAATACATATCGGCATCAACAGCCGCTTTCAGCACATGGAATTTGGCGAAAAAACCCAGCAGCGGCGGTATTCCGGCCATCGAAAAAAACAGCACCAACAGCGCAGCAGCCTTGCCCGGCTGGCGGGTGGAAAACTGTTTTAAGGCGGAAATATCGGTGACCGGTCTGCCGTCTTTTTCCATTGAAATGATAAAGGCAAACACGCCGATATTCATCGCGATATAAACGGCCATGTAAACCAGCATCGCCTGCACGCCAAAAACCGTGCCCGTGGCCAGCCCGATCATCGCAAAACCCATATGCGAGATGGACGAATAAGCCATCATGCGTTTGATATTTTTCTGCCCGATCGCGGCAACGGCACCCAAAAACATCGAGGCGACAGCCAGTATCGTGATGATCTGGCTCCAATCCGCCACCGCCATGCCGAACGCATCATGCACCACGCGCGCAAACAGCGCCATCGCCGCCATTTTCGGAGCGGTGGCAAAAAACGCGGTCACGGCCGTTGGCGCGCCCTCATAGACGTCCGGGGTCCACATGTGAAACGGCACCGCCGACACCTTGAAGGCCAGCCCGATAATCACCAAGGTCAGGCCAAACAACAGGCCCAGCGGGATCTGGCCCTCGGCCGAAACAATGATGTCGCTAAACACGGTGCTGCCGGCAAAGCCGTAAATTAACGATGCACCGTACAGCAAAATCCCCGAGCTAAGCGCGCCCAGAACGAAATATTTCAGGCCCGCCTCGGTTGATCTGCTGCTGTCACGATTTAGCGATGCGATCACATAAAGCGCCAGCGATTGCAGCTCTAGCCCCATGTAAAGCGCGATCAGATCACCGGCCGAAACCATCATCATCATGCCCACCACAGACAGGCTGACCAATATCGGCAATTCGAACCGCAACAAACCGCGCTGCTGCATGTAATCCTGCCCCATCAGCAAAATAGCCGCCGCCGATAGCAAGATCACTACCTTGGAAAACCGTGCGAAACTGTCATCAATAAAGGCGCCGTTAAAAGCGATGTTGACCCCGGCCGGTGACATTGCAATCCAGATTGCCAGCCCCAGCATCACCGCGGATGTGGCCCACAGGATTTGTGGCGCGACCTTGTCTTTGGAGGTAAAAACCCCGAACATCAGCGCCGCCATCGCAAAAAGCGCCAGCACAATTTCAGGCAGGATTGTGTTAATATCGCCAGCTATCATATCGCGGCCCCCCAATATGATGCAGGCACCGGGGCGCTGTCGGCCACCGGAATTGCTGCGTGGTAATTTTCAAGTAATGCGGCCACGGACGGGCTGATGATATCTAAAACCAGCGCCGGATAAACCCCCAGCAACAGGGTCATAAAGACCAGCGGCGCAAAGATGGCTTTTTCCCGATTGCTCATGTCGGTGATGGATTTCAGGCTTTCCTTGATCAGATCGCCAAACACCACGCGCCGGTAAAGCCACAGCCCATAAGCCGCCGAAAGGATTACGCCGGATGTGGCAAACATCGCCACCCAGGTGTTGGCCTTGAACGCCCCAACCAGCGTCAGAAATTCGCCGACAAACCCCGAGGTGCCCGGCAAGCCGACATTGGCCATGGTGAAAAACATAAATATCACCGCATATTGTGGCATCCTGACCGCCAGCCCGCCGTAGGCACTAATTTCGCGGGTATGCATCCGGTCGTAAATCACCCCGATGCATAAAAACAGCGCCGCTGAAATAAATCCGTGGCTGATCATTTGAAAAATCGCCCCGTCAATGCCCTGTTGATTTAGCGAAAATATGCCCATGGTCACATAACCCATGTGGGCAATCGATGCGTAGGCAATCAATTTTTTCATGTCCGCCTGTACCATCGCCACCAAAGACGCATAGATAATCGCGATCACCGATAGCCATAAAACCAACGGTGCCATCACCTCGGATCCGGCTGGAAACATCGGGATGCTAAAGCGCAAAAACCCGTAGCCGCCCATTTTCAACAGCACTGCGGCCAGTATGACCGAGCCGGCCGTGGGTGCCTGCACATGGGCATCGGGCAGCCAGGTATGCACCGGCCACATCGGCATTTTCACCGCAAAACTGGCAAAAAACGCCAACCAAAGCATGGTTTGCAAACCGCCGATCACACTAAAACCCAGCACCGTGATGGTATCCGAGGTAAACTGGTGGTTCATCAAAGTCGGGATATCCATGCTGCCCGCATTGCGAAACATCACGATAATCGCAATCAGCATCAGCACCGAGCCAAGCAAGGTATAAAGGAAGAATTTAAACGCCGCATAAATCCGGTTTTTTCCGCCCCAAATGCCGATAATCAAAAACATCGGGATCAGGCCGGCCTCGAAAAACAGATAAAACAGCACCAGATCCAGCGCCATAAACACGCCCAGCATCAAGGTTTCCAACAACAAAAGCGCGATCATATATTCCTTGACGCGGTGCGTAATTCCCCAACAGGCCGCAATGGTGATCGGCATCAAAAAGGTGGTCAGCATCACAAACAGCACCGAAATTCCATCAACGCCCATTTTATAATTTAGCCCCAGAATCCAGTTGCGTTCTTCAACAAACTGAAAACCGGTGTCCGCAGGGTCAAATCCGGTGATAATAAAAAGCGACAAAATAAAGGTGGCCGTGGTGGCCAGCAGGGCCAGCCATTTGGCATTTTTTTGGGCCGCGGGTTCATTGCCGCGCAAAAACACCGCCAAAATCAGCGCAGCCAAAGCCGGAATAAAGGTGACGATTGAAAGAAGATTATCCATTAACGCAAGCCCCCGCCAAACACCGCGAAAGCAAGCAAAACAACCATCCCGATCACCATCGCAAAGGCGTAGGTGAAAATATACCCGTTCTGCATCCGGCCCGCCAATTTAGTAAGTGACGGAATAAGGCCAAGCGCCAGCCCGTCAATGCTGCCGTCAATCACTTTTCCATCGCCTTTTTTCCACAGAAACCGCCCCAGCCACATAGCAGGCCGAATGAAAATGCGGTCGTATAATTCATCGAAATACCATTTATTCAGGAAAAACTGATACGCCCAAGGCAGTGCTTTGGCCAGTTTTTGCGGCAATTTCGGATTAATAATATAAAACCACCACGCCAGCCCCAGCCCCAGAACCATGGCAACAAACGGCGATAGCTTGACCCATTTTGGCACATGATGCGCATTGTGCAGCACATGATTATCGGGGTGCATGAAAATCGCACCAACCGGGGCAAGCGCAACGCTATCGTGGCCAGTTGTTTCAACCTGATGCGTGGGAATGGCGAAAAAATCATTAACCTGATCGTGATCGCCAAAAAACGCACCCACCCAAATCATACCGGCAAACACCGCCCCCAGCCCCAGCACGCCCACAGGCAGCAGCATCACCAACGGGCTTTCATGGGCGTGATCATGGGTGCGTTTATCGCCGCGCGCCTTGCCAAAGAAAGTCATGAACATCAACCGCCAGCTATAAAAACTGGTCATGAATGCGCCTATCACCAACAACCAAAAAGCATAGGTGCCGGCCTGCGTGTGGGCGCCAAAAGCGCTTTCGATAATCGCGTCTTTGGATAAAAATCCGGCAAAGCCATAATACGTCAGCGGAATCCCAACGCCGGTGATGGCCAGCGTGCCAATCAACATCGCGTAAAAGGTCAGCGGTATTTTTTTACGCAAAGCCCCGAATTTGCGCATATCCTGTTCGTGGTGCATGGCGTGGATCACCGATCCGGCCCCTAAAAACAACAGCGCCTTGAAAAATGCGTGGGTGAACAGATGAAACATTGCCACCGAATAAACCCCGACGCCAGCGGCCACAAACATGTAGCCCAGCTGCGACATGGTCGAATAGGCGATCACCCGTTTGATATCATTTTGCACCAAAGCAATTGTCGCCGCGACAAATGCCGTGGTTGCGCCGATGATGACGATAAATGTCATGGTATCGGGCGCATATTCCATCAATGGCGACATGCGCGCCACCAAAAACACGCCCGCCGTTACCATGGTCGCGGCGTGGATCAGGGCCGACACCGGCGTCGGGCCTTCCATCGCGTCGGGCAACCAAGTGTGCAAAAACAATTGCGCCGATTTGCCCATGGCCCCGATAAACAACAGCAATGCCAACAGGTTAGCGGCGTTCCATTCGCTCCAGAGGAAATGCAGCCGGGTTTGCGCCAATTGCGGCGCTGCGGCAAAGATATCATCCAGATTGACGCTATCGGTTAGATAAAACAGCCCAAAAATGCCCAAGGCAAAGCCAAAATCGCCAACACGATTAACTACAAACGCCTTGATCGCCGCCGCACCGGCCGAGGGCTTACGGTAATAAAACCCGATCAAAAGATAGCTGGCAACGCCCACGCCCTCCCAGCCGACAAACATCTGCACCAGATTATCGGCCGTGACCAGCAGCAGCATCGAAAAAGTGAAAAACGATAGATAGGCAAAGAACCGCGGCTTGTAGCTTTCGCCCTCTTTCCACTGCGGATCATTATGCATGTAGCCAAAGCTGTAAAGATGCACGAGGCTGGAAACGCTTGTGATCACCACCAGCATAATCGCGGTCAAACGATCCAGCCGGATGCTCCAATCGGTGGATAATGTGCCGCTTTCGATAAAACGCAAAAGGTGGATTTGCTGCAAGTTCCCGTCGAAGGTTAAAAACACCACCCAGCTAAGGATCGCGATTAAAAACAGCACGGCGGTTGTAAGAATTTGCGCCGCCCGCTCGCCAATAATCCGCCAGCCGAAACCGGCGATCAATGCAGCGATCAGCGGTGCAAATAATATTGTCTGGACCATCGGATCAGCCTTTCATCACATTGACATCTTCAACGTCAATCGTGCCACGGTTGCGGAAAAAACACACCAGAATCGCCAAGCCAATCGCCGCCTCGGCAGCCGCAACAGTCAACACAAATATGGTAAACACCTGCCCGACCAAATCACCCGAAAAGCTTGAAAATGCTACCAGATTTATGGTCACGGACAGCAACATCAGCTCAATCGACATCAGGATGATGATGACGTTTTTACGGTTAACAAATATCCCGAAAATCCCGATCACAAACAGGGCGGCACTAACGGCCAGATAATGCTCAATTGCGATCATTAGATAACCCCTGCCCCGGTTTCACGTCGATCGTTTTCATGGTTTTGGCCGAATCCCGGTGCATCTGCTCAACCACATTCTGGCGCTTGATACCGGTGCGGTGGCGCAAGGTTAACACAATCGCGCCAATCATCGACACCAGCAAAATCAGGCCTGATGCCTGAAACTGGTAAATATACTGGTCATAAAGAATTAACCCCAGCGCCTGCGTGTTATGGATTTCATTCATGTCCGGCGTCACAGCGGCGCGCACATCCAAGGCATGCTCCGACACCTGCCAAACGCCAAAAACCAAGGCCAGCTGCATCAGTAAAACCACCCCGATCAGTAGCGCCATCGGCAGGTATTTCGTCATTTTACCACGCATCTCGGCAAAATCCACGTCGATCATCATCACCACAAACATGAACAAAACAGCCACCGCACCAACGTAAACGATGATCAGCAACATAGCGACAAATTCAGCCCCCAGCAGCACGAACAAACCGGAGGTCGATAAAAATGCCAAAATCAACCACATCACCGAATGCACCGGATTTTTCGAAATCACAGTGAAAACCGCACCGGTTATGGTGCAAATGGCAAAGATGTAAAAGGCGAAATCCGCTACACCCATTGGTAAAATCCTTCCTTCACAGCCCTAACGATAAGGCGCGTCTGCTTGCAGATTGCGGGCAATTTCGGCCTCCCAGCGGTCACCGTTATCCAGCAGTTTGGCCTTGTCGTAAAACAGCTCTTGGCGGGTTTCGGTGGCAAATTCAAAATTTGGCCCCTCGACGATCGCATCCACCGGGCAGGCTTCTTCGCAATAGCCGCAATAAATGCATTTGGTCATGTCAATATCGTAACGTGTGGTGCGCCGCGAGCCATCATCGCGCGGCTCGGCGTCGATTGTGATGGCTTGGGCCGGGCAAATTGCCTCGCATAATTTACAGGCGATGCAGCGCTCTTCGCCATTAGGATAGCGGCGCAGGGCGTGTTCACCGCGAAACCGCGGGCTAAGCGGGCCTTTTTCATGCGGATAATTCAGTGTCGGCTTGGGCGCAAAGAAATATTTAAAGCCCAGCCTGAACCCCTTGATATAATCGACCAACAGAAAATATTTGGTCGCACGAACATAATCAAATGCCATCTGCCTAACCCCCTAACATGTCCCAGCGAACGAAAAGCCCGCCGAAAATTTCAAAATGCGCCATGAAGGCAACGAAGACGACCCACGCCAGAGACATCGGCAGAAACACTTTCCAGCCAATGCGCATCAGCTGGTCATAGCGATAACGCGGTGTGATGGCCTTCATCATCGCAAACATGAAAAAGAAGAACACCATTTTGACAAACATCCAGAACACACCATCGGGAAGACCCGGAATCGGGGACAGCCAGCCGCCAAAAAACAGCACTGTCATCAGGCCGCACATCAGGAAAATCGCCAGATATTCACCCGCCATATAAAGCAGGAACATGGTCGAGGAATATTCGACCTGATAACCGGCAACCAATTCTGACTCTGCCTCGGGTAAATCGAACGGTGGGCGGTTTGTTTCAGCTAATGCGCTGATAAAAAACAAAAATACCATCGGAAAATGCAACACCCAAAACCAGTTGAACAACCCGTAACCGCCATCTTGCGCCCGCACGATATCACCAAAATTCATGCTGCCGGTGGAAATGATGATCCCGATCAGAATCAAACCAATGCTGACCTCATAGGAAATCATTTGCGCCGCCGATCGCATCGCACCTAAAAACGGATATTTCGAATTGCTGGCCCAGCCGCCGATGATGACGCCGTAAACCTCAAGCCCGCCAATCGCGAAAATATACAAAACCGCCACATTCAGATCGGCCAGAACCCAGCCATCGTTAAACGGCAGCACCGCCCATGCCAGCATCGAAGTGACAAAGGCGATCATCGGCGCCATAAAAAACAGCGGCTTGTCAGCGCCGGCGGGCACGATGATTTCTTTCAGCATATATTTCAACGCATCCGCCACCGATTGCAGCAGACCGTAAGCCCCGACCACATTTGGCCCTTTGCGCATTTGCACGGCGGCCCAGATTTTACGATCGCCCCAAACCAAAAACAGCAACGAAATCATTGTAAATGAAATGACCCCAAGCACTTGTGCAACAATAATCGCAAATATCCCCAACGGGGTTGTAAAAAATTCAGCCCACATTTTTTTATATCCTGGGTATATTGTTTTCGATGCATTGCGAAACCGTAACTTCTGCATCAATCGTTTTTATGCCGCGCGGCAGCGAGGGCGAAATTGTGTAAACCGCATCTGCGCTCCAGACCCCGCCCTGCTGATCAATCGTTGTGCGCACATGACGGGCAAATCCATACCCGCGGATCAAGGCATATTGCGCCGCCGCACATCTGGCATAATCGGTCACATCTTGCGGCCCGCGCGCACCACGCATGGCAACAAAGAAATTCACCAGCCCGCCATCCAGAAGACGGGTTTTTACGCCCAGATATTCGGGCATAAACGGTCCCTGCTCGACAGGCTCCACGGGCTGACACGCCCCAAGCAAACCGGCAAAAACCAGAGCCGTCAGCGCTTTATGTTTAAATCCAAAAACCATTATTCCGCCGCTACCCTGATTTCACCACGGTTGCACGCATTAGATGACAGTTGCGCCATCAGGGCACTGGCGCGCGTGATCGGGTTGGTCAGATAAAAATCCTTGATCGCAGGAAAAAACGCGGCATCGGCCGGACGGCGCACAAACAGCGGATCCCATTGATTTTGCGCCACCTCGTCGATGCGGCCCAAATGCGGGGCCTCGGCCACAATGGCGCTGCGTAATTGCGCAAGGCTATCAAACGGCAATGCGGTCCCGATTTCCGCCGATAACGCACGCAAAACAGCCCAGTTTTCTTTGGCCTCGCCAGGCGCAAAACTGGCACGGTTGGCCATTTGCACACGCCCCTCGGTATTTACAAAGACGCCGCTTTCTTCGGTATAGGCCGCACCCGGCAGGATCACATCGGCCCGATGCGCACCGCGATCGCCGTGGCTGCCTTGGTAAATCACAAAGGCATCTTTGGAAATTTCAACCTCGTCCGCGCCCAGATTATAAATCACATCGGCCCCCTCAATGGCCGCCTCCAAACCGCCATCAGTGACACAACCAACATCCATCGCACCCACGCGCGCCGCGGCCGTGTGCAGCACCAGCAGCTTGCTACCCGTCAGATCGCACAGCTTCATCGCCTGAGACAGCACCGCCTCGCCATCGGCTTCGCGCAGAGCACCTTGACCGATAATCACAACGGAGGCAATCTCAAGCGCCTGTTTGAATTTGCCACCGGTCAGCTTTAATAAATCCGCCCGCCCCGCACCCAAATCATTATATTCATAAGTTAAATCAACAACCTGACCAATCAAGTTAATGTCAGCACCGCGACTCCAGGCCTTGCGAATACGCGCATTCAACACTGGTGCCTCAACACGCGGATTGCAACCGATCAGATAAATCAGCTTGGCATCATCAATATCTTCAATGCGCGCCGTGCCAACATAAGCCGACCGATTTCCGATCGGTAACCGCGCTTTATCCACGCGGCATTCAACCTTGCCGCCTTGGCCCTCGATCAATTGTTTCAAAGCATACGCCGCCTCAACCGGCACCAGATCGCCGATCAGGCCGGCAATTTTGGCACCTTTCATCGCATCGGCGGCCTTGGCCAATGCTTGTCCCCAAGTCGCAGGCTTCAGCTTGCCGCCAATGCGAACATAAGGCCGATCCAGCCGCTGGCTGCGCAACCCATCCCAGACAAAGCGGGTTTTATCCGAAATCCATTCCTCGTTCACGCCATCATGGTTGCGCGGCACAATGCGCATCACTTCGCGCCCCTTGGTATCAACCCGAATGTTAGAGCCAAGCGCATCCATCACGTCAATGGTTTCGGTTTTGCGCAATTCCCACGGACGGGCCGTAAAGGCATAGGGTTTAGAGGTCAGCGCCCCGACCGGACATAAATCAATGATGTTGCCCTGCAAATTGCTGCCCAGCGTTTGGTCCAGATAGGCGGTGATTTCGGCATCCTCGCCCCGACCGATTTGGCCCATCACGCTAATGCCGGCAATTTCGGTGGTAAAACGCACGCAACGGGTGCAGGAAATACAGCGGGTCATTTCGGTGGCAATCAACGGCCCCAATTCCAGATTATCACTGGCGCGTTTTGCTTCGCTGTAACGGCTGCCCGACAGACCGTAAGCCATGGCCTGATCCTGCAAATCACATTCGCCGGCCTGATCGCAAATCGGACAATCCAGCGGATGATTGATCAGCATGAATTCCATCACCCCCTCGCGGGCCTTTTTAACCATCGGCGAGTTGGTCCTGATCACCGGCAGCTGGCCCTCGGGACCGGGGCGCAAATCACGCACCTGCATCGCGCAAGAGGCGGCGGGCTTGGGCGGGCCACCAACGACTTCGACCAAACACATCCGGCAATTCCCTGCGATTGTTAGCCGCTCGTGATAGCAAAACCGCGGAATTTCCACGCCGGCGGCCTCGCAGGCCTGTATCAAAACCATGGCCCCGTCGACTTCGACCTCGACATCATCAATAATGATTTTTCGCAAGTCCGTCATGTTTATCTTGCCCTCAACATCTGGCCAACAAGGCTTCTTTTCGTAATTTCCGCGCGCCCCACGG
>CAYSBD010000059.1:0-14374 GCA_964429175.1 uncultured Marinosulfonomonas sp. | reverse complement strand
AATCTCCTGAAGGTCATTATAACATAAACCAGAAGATTGTGGAACCAAACAACTAAGGTATCTTAAAGGCAACAAGATCAATCACGGCCGCCCAGTTCAGCCATAATGCCAATACAGCAAATAATACACCAGAAACTGCAAATACCGCATCATGCAGCGGATCCCAAGCCCCCTGTTTACGCGCCAGCCAAACCACCACAGGATACGCGGCCAACATTGCGATTCCCTGCCCAATTAATGCGCCGGGCAAGCTTAGAATTTGAATGCCAATCACCAGACCCGAAATCATCAAAATTGCACGCGCCGCTGCAAGCACAAAAAACCGTCTGGAATCGCCACTTGCCAAAGCCGCCTGATCATACGTCAAGACAATCACCTGTGGAATCTGCACAATCACCACCAAAACCACAACAGCACCGGCCGCATAATAACGTGAATCATACAGAAGATGAATCAGCGCAACGCCCGAAAGCCCAAAGAACATAACCAAAAGAAAAATCATACCCGTCAGGATAAACCGCATTTTTTGAAGCTGCTTAAAATTTTGCGCCGATTCGGACGGCGGTTTTTCACGGTAGATCGGAATCAGGATTTTTCCAATAAGCATCACACCCAGAAGCAATGGAAAGCTGGCTAGAAAATAGCCGATATTATAAATACCTAGCTGCTCAAGAGAAAGATATTTACCTAAAACAAGTTTATCGCCCTGACCAAGGGCAAAGCCTGCAATCGTGCTAAGAAATATCCATTTTCCAAACCGGATCAGCTCATGCGCCGCAGGTTTTTCCCAGCGGAAATGGTTTTTAGCGCCCGGCAAGTAAAGGTTATACATAACCAATTGGGCAAAAGCGCTGATAATGCCGCTAATTACCAAGGCCCAAACCGATTGGGTCCACCATGCCAGCAGAACAGCAGAAATAATTCCAACGACCTGTGTGATAATATCAATCACGGTCACGCGCCCCAACAGTAAATGCCGGTTCGCGGTTTCATGGCGCGTAGGCTTAAAGCCTAAAATTACCAAGGTTAGAGCCGCAACGGGCAAGTATAGCGTTAATTCAGGCACGGAATAAAACCACGCCATAGGCCAGGATAATGCGGTTGCGACAATCCACAAAGCAAAGCCGCGTATTACCTGAATTGTCCAGGCCGTGTTCAGGAAATCAGGGTCATCACCGCGTTTATTCTGCATGATCGAGGGGCCAATCCCCAGATCCGAAAACATAACCAGCCCCATCATAAACACGGAAACCAAAGCCATCACACCAAAGGCTTCGGGAAACAAGAGGCGCGTCAGGATTAGATTCGAGGCAAGCCGCAACACTTGGGAAGTTCCATAGCCAATGACCGTCAAACCAGAGCTGCGAATCAGCCGCGCCTTTAAACTATTGCCAGTTACCCCCTGCATCATCGTCCCCGCCTCCAGTCACCGCGCCCTTTGGGTCGGCTCAGGCGCACCGTCAGCGCGACCCCGGCATAGACAGCAAAACCAAACGGATGGGCCAAGGCCAGCTTCAGTTTTCCAAAAACATCCAAATCAGGCGTATCATCATTCATCAACAGTTCAGGGTAGCGGGCACGGATTTCAGCAACTCCCGCATTTTGGCGCCTTCTGACAGCAACCAAATTACGCCAGCCCTCGACAATCGGCCAATTATAAGATGCCAAAACCTTGGCGCGCTCATTTGGCGCAAACATCAGCCTTGCGTATGTGTCATCCGAAATAATATCCGGCCACTCGGCCCAGCGCGCACGCCCGGCGGCATTTAACGCAAATAAACCGGCCCCCGGCACGCCATGTGTCATAAACGGAACCCGCCGGTAAATAGCACGGTAAGCACGGCTGATCGCGCTTGCGGGGCGGGGAATAATCAGGGTGCCGCTAGCATATTGTGCCTCGCGACATTCAAGCGTTGTCGAAATTTGCGCCAATAAATGCGGGCTAACCACAACATCTGCATCCAGATACATCCGTTGATCGTATTGCGCCGCCTGATCCGCTGCATTTAACGCACCCAGTTTTCCGCCTTTGGCAATATCGATAATAACCAAATCCCAACCGCGCGATTTTGCATCTGCTTTATAATTGCCAGCGATTTCAGCCGTGTTGTCATCACAACCATTGGCCACAACAATTATTTCAACAGGAAAACCCCCGTTTGATCCAAGCACAGCTTGCAAGCACGGCCCTATCAACGCGGCCTCGTTATGGGCTGGTATGATCACACTTAGCATTTTATTTGCCCCGGTGAAATGCGCCGCAAAGGAATGTCTCGGCAACGGTGGATTTAAATGATAGGAATTTACTTAACATAGTGTTTACAAAAGGAACCTGACGCAAATATGATCAAAGCAGATAAAAATCCACCTATTGGCTATCTTATACCGCAATTTCCCGGCCAGACCCACATTTTCTTTTGGCGTGAAATAATGGCAATTGAGGCCTCGGGAACACAGGTAAAGCTATTTTCCACCCGAATGCCTGCCAAGGGTCTGATTTCGCACAATTGGTCGGATCCGGCTATTTCGCGCACCCGGTATTTGGGCGCAATTAAACCGCTGACAATGTTGCGCAGCATGCTGTCGGTTTCGCCTTTTTGGTGGGGGGACGAATTGCGTCGTAGCGGTTTTGTATTCCTTAAGGATTTATTGGTCAGCGCAGCGGCTGCTCGCTTGTTGTTTGTTGAATGTAAAAAACACGGCATCAGCCATGTGCATGTGCATTCCTGTGGTCGCGCGGCATTGATAGCGGCATTGGCCAAACGCATGGGCGGGCCGGATTACAGCATCACTCTGCATGGCCCGTTATCTGATTATGGCGCTGGGCAGCATTTGAAATGGCAGGGGGCAAAATTCGCAACCGTGATTACCCGGAAATTGTTGGATGAGTTACCCCGACAGCTAGGAAATGCTTTACCCGAACGGTTGGTATTACAGCCAATGGGGGTTGATACTCAGGCTCTAACAAGGCCATATCCATATATTCCGGCCCAAAAAGGCAAGCCAATTCATCTGTTCAGCTGCGGCCGTTTGAACGTGGTGAAGGGGCATCAAGATCTGCTCAGCGCCGTTCGGATATTATTGGATCAAGGTCATGATATCCAACTTGATATCGCTGGCCAAGATGATGATGGCGGGGATGGTTATCATCAAACGCTGGCCGCGCTGCTGAAGGAAAAAAAGCTGGAAAATCATGTGCGTCTGCTTGGGGCCATCAGTTCGGATTCTGTTCGGGATTATCTGCTGAAAACGCATATATTTGTGCTGGCCAGCTGGCACGAACCACTGGGCGTGGCTTATATGGAAGCAATGAGTTGCGGCGTGCCGACCGTTGGCACCAATGCGGGCGGTGTGCCTGAGTTGATTACAAACGGGCAAGACGGGCTGTTGGTTGCGCCTAAAAACCCGGGCGCGTTGGCAGATATTATCCTGTCTCTAATCAATAATAGTAATCTTGCAAACCGGCTTGGGGCCGCAGGGCGCGAAAGAATAGTTACAGGCTTTGATTCGCGTCTTGGGGCGCAGACAATTTTGGCAGAAATCGCTAAATAACAGGCTCTAATCTTGCCTGATCAATAATCTGAGGCTGAAATAATGTGATCCGGCTTATTGCTAAAAACCAAATATTCAACGCCATAGGTTTGTGCCGTGCTTTCGTTACCCTGCACATAAATAATACCATCTTTTACCGCAATCGAATAATCATCTACGTCACCCGGAAACACGACCGTATCGCGCCCGACACCACCATGTATCATATCACCGCCCGCGACAAAAAACCTGTCATCACCGCCACGACCAAGCATAATATCGGCCTTGCCAGTGCCGTGCATTTCATCGGCAACCTTTGTGCCGAAATAACGCCCGCCATGGGTAAACGCATCCATTGCGCGTTTTTCCCACCATGCCGGTGTGTTTTTGTTATAGTCCACCAATACATCATGGCGCGGATTCCGGTCATCCAAGTGGCGCATAGATCCCCAACTTCCGTATTGGCTCGGTGCTGAAACATCGACAAATGCGTTAAACAGCCCCCCCCCGGCTTTGCGCCAACCCTGTAACAGCTCTTGATAAATCCGGGCCATTTCGGGGCTGTAGTTTAGATAACTAAAAAAACCCACGAGATCTTCATTTCTACCCCACTCGGCCATAGCTGCTACATGGGTGCCACCCTCGTACATCACCAATTGCAGCCCGTTTTGCTGTGCGATATCAGCGTGATACGGCAATAAAACGGTTAGCAATTCTGGTAGCGAATCTTTTCGAATAGCCTTGGCCGTTAAAGGCACCGCCTCTGTAAAGCCGTGCTCTTTGACATATTCACGCAAAGAAACACGAGCCAAGCCTTTGGCAGAACCCGATTTTTCTGCCTTGGCGCGGCTATCGGAAACCCACTCCAACACTTGTGGAGCCATTTCATCCATGCCCATTTCATGCCCGAAATACCCTGTCACCGCATAGGCATCAAACCAGGTTATCGGCTCCAGGTTCTGGCTGTCTTCGGCCAAAAACAATGGCGCCGTCAACAACCCTTTTTCCAACCCCATCCAGCCGGTGTGGGTGGCAATCACCCTTACCAAACGCTGCTCGGCCTGCGCGCCAAATACTTCGCTCCAAATCTGCGCCATTTCTGCGGCCCGCATGCCAGCAAATTGCAACCATGCATCCGGCGCTGCATCTTTGCCCCAGCGCTGCTCAGCCTGTTGCGCGGCCCAATGCGTTTGCCCAAAAGTGAAATTCCAAAGCTCGTTTGAATATTCAACATAAGCGTGCAATCCAAGCGATAATGTGTCTCTAACATAGGCTGCAAACTGGCGCATATAATTGTCATCTGCCAAATGCGGCATATTAAACCAAGGGTCCGCACCAATCCGGTTTGAAAGCGCCACCATTACTTCAACCGGCACACCGCGTCGAATATAAGTGTAGTCATCCAGTTTAGGGCGCCCATCCCAATTCTCCACGATCGAGCCATTGGTGTTCATCCAGTCCATAAACCGCACCACGCGCAAATCCTCTATGATTTCCAGCCAGTCAGGATTAAACAATGCCCCAACCTCGAACAGCTCAATATGGTTTTCATGCACAATTCGGATATTGCGAATGTAATCACCGGTTTTTTGGGGATCCGTTACGGTTATCCCAATGCCGACAGGCCCATCTCCGGGCTGAAACCGAAACCACATTTCACCGGGTTTTGTGCGCATCAAACTGCCGCGACCGCCAATTGCGATCTCGCCTTCTCCATCATAACTAAGCCGGTAAATTCCAGCGACAGACAGGCCTTCTTTGGGCTGGTTTGTTAAAATAAACGTCTCTATTGCAGTCAATTCTTCGGGAATCCGAATAGGCCAGCCCGCCGCATCCAGATGCCCGTCAGCCATTAGATCTTCGGCGGTTTTAGCCCCCCATTGATCAGGTAAATGACCCACCCAAGGCCGGGCTGTTTTCATCACGTCGATAAACGGATTTTGACTGGACCAATCGGCGATACCGTTCAGGCCCATAGCCAAAGACGGGTTGCTAAGGCCCAACGCATCCGCAACTTCCACCGCAGGAGCTATCGTCGGCGGTGTATTTATGGCCAAATCCGCCCCGCTAATAACCTGATTTATTAAGTTCAGATTTTCGCGAACTAACGGATGGATGCTTGCCGGCAGCGTTATATCCGTTGGAATAGGTGCATCAAAATAAGCAAAATAGGTTATTGCCGCGGCCAGAAAATACAGCGTTGCCGTGCCGTGCGGCGCATCATCGCTATATAAATCTGCAGGCGCTATTTTTGAAAGCCCGGTTTCTGTGAACAGTCTCGCAAGCGTTTTTGCCACCGGAATAAGCCGCACATCGTAATCTGGGCGGGCCGCAGAAATGGCATCAACCCAATCAACAAACCATTGATGGTAATCATTTTTCGCATGATCATAATAATCTGCAAAATCGGCATCAGGTTTGGCACCCTCGATCATTCCCGGCATTTCCTGCCAGCCCGCATAGACATAAAATACCGGCTTGGTCCCAGCATTAGCAATCCAGTCAAACACCACCAATGTGTCATCCAGCGGTGTTCTGCCTGTGGGGTTTTGCCATGCCATAGGTTGGTCGGCCGCACGATCTTGAATAAAATTGGCAGAATTAATCATCACAACATTAAACCCGGCTTTGCCAAAATCGCCGCTATCCGGGTTCCAGACGTTGGGAACTTGCTTAAAAGACCAGCCTGCACGGGGCGGCAAGTCTTCGCTGAAATTTCTTAAAAACCCCCACTGGCCATCTACCGAAAACCTATTTCCGGCAGATTTGGAAAGAAAATGCACCCAGTGGGGAACAGATGTTTCGTCACTATCGCTTAGATGATGCACAAGGCTGTTGCCGAATATATAGGCTTTTATATCTTTGGATTGGGCCGGGTTAGTCCCTAATATAAGAAAAACTAGCAGGTATTTTAATCGTAAAAACATTTGGGCACCCTTATTATTAATCATACCCTGATTATGCCGTTCAAGCAGGTCTGTGAAAAGCATTAATATCGTCGTTTAAAACTATTTTGATGATATCCAAACGCTTGTCATTCGAGATATCGGCTGCCGTGATTGGCGTTTTGGTGGTGTAGACCGGGCACGGCCTCACAGGCAAGGTATAGCATCCTGACGCCGCTGATCCACTGTCTGGCAGGTGATTATGAAAAAATCGCCGAGAAGAAGGCAGCTGAGGGAGGCTGCGCTTCAGGCGGAAATGGCAACGCATTTGAAGGCTGAGGAGCCTGCAAATCGTAGGAACGGTTCTTGCCGCAAAACTATCAAATCCACCTCTGGCCGTTTTGATTTGGCAACACCGCGCGATAGCTCCGGCACGTTTGAGCCACAACTGGTAAAAAACACCAGACCCTCCCTCGCGGAGACATTTCATATCGCCTGCCGGCAATGCATGAGCAACAAGATCAAGCGCAAGATTATCTCGATGTTGCGTCGGCTGGCAGAGCATGTTTTCATACCCGAGAAGCAGGCCGGAGATGTATCGCGGGGCACATCTCTGAAATCCACCGCTGCCCGGCAGGCGATTGCACGGTAATCTTCCGAGAGGAGGCTTGAGGTTTCCAATGCCCCGATTAGTGCCATCACCGACGAGCTGATTCCCGAAATCAAAGCGTGGCAAAACCGCCCGCTGGCCAGCCATTATCCGTTCGTTTGGCTGGACGCGATCCACTATAAGCTCAAGCAGGACGGGCGCTATGCGGCCAAGGCGGCTTGCGCGGTTCCCCGAAGCGATCAACGCGATCTTTCCGCAGATCGAGGTGCAGCTTTGTGTGATTCAGCAAATCGGCAATTATCTGAAGTATGTGGCGCGCAAAAACCAGAAGGAATTCATGGCTGATCTGAAGCCGGCTTATAAAGTTGAAGCTATTGAGGGGGCGGTGACCGCGTTGGATGATCTGGAGGAAAAATGGACCATGCCGCTGCAAAACTGGAATTTGACATTGCCCCAATTCTTAATCTATTTTGAAAGCAGGAAGACGGCGTTTTGGACACCTAAACTAAGCATGTGGCATAAATACGCGCTGATAAGGCCAAGCTTGCCCTGCCTTTATCGATGGCCGCATAATTATCTGCGGGCAGCATACCGCTTGCACAGCGCCATCGGATATTCGCGCAATAGCCAAGGGGATTCGGCTCAATGACGCGTGATCAGTTTTGACACCTCGGTCTTCTAGATCGCGATATTAAATGACCTAGCCACATAGAGAGCACTGCGCATAGGATGACATCTTTCAGATAGTGACTGCTGATCGGGATTTATTATTTCCTACCGATAGATATTTGATAAAGCTGATGATAAAAAGCAATCGATAGAAAAGCAGGCGCAAAAATTCGGCCGCTCCATATGAAGATATAGTTGCCAGAGGGCACCCCGTTTTAACCGCCGAAAAAACCCTCTCTACATTCATGTGTAGACACTGTAAGTTGATGAAAAATAGGCAAGCACCAAATAGGGTGACATATGAGTAGTTCAGGTAAAAAGCGCGGCCGGCTGGTGGCTGATCGGCGCCATTCTGCGGTAAAACTGTCGAAGAATAAGAAGGCCGTAAAACGCCCGGCACCAAAAAAGGCAGCAACACCGCGCAAAAAAAAGAGGGCTGCGAAAAGCCCTATGTTCAGCTTACCAAAGCTGGGCCTGTTTTTTGCTCGGAAAAAGACAACTGAAAAAGCAGTGGTCAAGCGCAAAAGCCCCGTTGCCAAAACTACAAAGACCAAAGGCAATCCGGTCGCCGGATTTTTTCTGGGCCTTATGCGCTGGATATTGCGCATCACATGGCGCATCGGCTGGCGGTTGACGGCGGTTGTCGGGCTTATGGTCGGGGCCGGGGTTGCGTATGATTATGCACGCTTGCCACCGGTTTCAGAGCTGGTTGACGGGCGCGTGCGTGGCTCGGTCACGATGAAGGATCGCGACAATAATGTGTTTGCATGGCGCGGTGATCAATTTGGCGGGATTGTCACGGCCTCGACAATTTCACCGCATTTGAAAAACGCCGTTATCGCCACCGAAGACAAGCGTTTCTACGGTCATTTCGGCATCAGCCCGCGCGGCATTGCCAGCGCTGTTCGCATCAATCTGGCTGCGGGTCGTGGGCCGCTTTCGGGTAATGGCGGCTCGACTCTGACGCAACAAACCGCCAAACTTTTATGCCTTGGAAAACCGTTTGATCCAGCCTCGGGCATGACGGAAAGAGAATACGAGGCAGATTGTCGCCAAGGCTCATTGTGGCGCAAGATCACAGAAGCCACATTTGCGATGGCGCTCGAGGCGAAATACTCCAAGCATGATATCTTAACCATCTATCTGAACCGCGCCTATCTGGGTGCCGGATCGCGTGGTTTCGAGGCCGCAAGCCAGCGTTATTTCGGCATATCGGCCGCTGCGGTAAACCCCGCCCAAGCCGCGATGCTGGCCGGTTTGCTAAAGGCCCCGACGCGTTTTGCGCCGACCAATAATTTGCAACTATCGCGTGATCGCGCCCTGACCGTGTTAAGGTTAATGGGCGAGCAGGGTTATCTGACATCGGCCGAAACCGCGCAGGCGCAAGAAAATTCTGCCGTTTTGTCGCCTGCCGCACAGGCGCGTGCCGGTGGTTATTTCGCCGATTGGGTGATGAGCAGCGGGCCGTCTTTTTTCACCAGCGACACCACCGAAGACGTGATTATCCGCACGACTTTGGATGGCCGCATTCAAAAAGCCGCCGAAGATGCGCTGAATTATGTGTTTGAAAACAAGGTGCGCGAGGGTTCAAAAGCCGAGGCCGCGATTATCGTGATGTCGGCGGATGGTGCCGTGCGTGCCATGGTTGGCGGGCGTCAGGCCAAGGTGGTCGGTGCCTTTAATCGGGCCACGCAGGCGCTGCGCCAGACCGGATCAACCTTCAAAACGTTTCCTTTTGCCGCCGCACTTGATCTGGGGGCCAGCCCGAATGATTTTGTGCAGGACGGCCCGCTTACTTTAAATATTCCCGGCTCTGGCAAATGGTCTCCGCGAAATTACAACGATAAATATTTTGGCCGTGTAACCCTGACCGAGGCATTTATGCGTTCGCTGAACACCGCCGCTGTGCGTATTTCCGAAAAAGCGGGCCGCGAAAATGTGCGCGCTGTTGCAACCGGTTTTGGCATTCGCAATGATCTGGCTGCCGGTCCGGCGCTGGCGCTGGGCGCATCTGAATCGACCCTGATTGAAATGACGGGTGCCTATGCGGGCATTTTAAATGGCGGGCGCAGTGTGACGCCTTATGGTTTGCTTGAGCTGCGTTTGCTGGGCGAAGCCAAGGCCGTGATGCAAAAAGAAGGCGGTTATGGCGAGCGGGTGATTAGCGAACGTGCCGCACAGGATCTGGTTTATATGATGTATCAGGTGGTGGAAAACGGCACGGGTGGGCGCGCGCGACTTGAGGGCCGTCAGGTAGCGGGCAAAACCGGCACCACACAAAGGGCGCGCGATGCCTGGTTTATCGGTTTTTCGGCGGATTACGTCACCGGTGTCTGGATGGGCTATGACGATAACACCCCGTTACGAGGTGTCACCGGTGGCGGTTTGCCTGCGGAAATATGGCAGGAAACCATGACGCGCGTGCATAAAGGCGTGTCGCCAAAACCATTGCCGATGAGGCGGCCGGCGCTAAATGTTGCGCCCAGCCAAACACCGACACCAACGCAGCCGCAAATAAACCGCGATTCAATTGCCGAGCAGTTGTTGCTGGATGTGCTTAGAAATGTTTTGCAAAACTAAGGTAAAAACATTTCACACAGCGTAATTTGGCGCAGCGGTTTTGAGGGCTTGCATCCTTTGGCATTCTGATGACAATAGGTAAATGGAACATAAACCTTTGAAAACCTGGCCCGAATGTGCCGCAAATCTGATCGCGGTTGCCGCGGGTCGCATGGCGGCCGATACGGTCATCACCGGCGGAAAATGGGCTAACGTCCAGACCCGCGAGGTTCTGGAAAACCACGATATCGCCATCAAGGACGGGCGCTTTGCCTATTGCGGACCTGATGCCAGCCATTGCATTGGCGACGAAACCAAAGTGATCAAAGCGGCTGGCCGCTACATGATCCCCGGCCTGTGTGACGCCCATATGCACATTGAATCCGGCATGTTGATTCCGGCCGAATTCGCCCGCGCGGTCATCGTGCATGGCACCACTTCGATGTTCACCGATCCGCATGAGATCGCCAATGTTTTGGGCCTGCGCGGTGTGCGCCTGATGCATGACGAAGCCATGTTGCAACCCATTAATATTTTCACCCAGATGCCATCCTGCGCCCCCTCCGCGCCGGGGCTAGAGACCACGGGTTACGAAATAACCCCCGAAGATGTGGCCGAGGCAATGACGTGGCCCGGCATTATCGGTCTGGGCGAGATGATGAATTTCCCCGGTGTGATCAATGCCGACCCTAAAATGCTGGCCGAAATTGCCGCCACCCAAAACGCTGGTAAAACTGTCGGTGGCCATTATGCCAGCCCTGATCTTGGTCCGGATTTTCATGCCTATGTTGCCGGTGGTCCGGCGGACGAGCACGAAGGCGTTTGCGAAGCCGATGCGATTGCGCGCGCCCGGTTGGGGATGCGTTCCATGATGCGGCTGGGGTCTGCGTGGTATGACGTGCAAAGCCAGATTACGGCGATCACCGAAAAGGGTCTGGATCCGCGCAATTTCATTCTGTGCACCGATGACAGCCATTCGGGCACCTTGGTTAATGACGGCCACATGAACCGCGTAGTGCGTCACGCGATTGACTGCGGTTGTGATCCGCTGATTGCGCTGCAAATGGCCACGATCAACACCGCCACCCATTTCGGGCTGGAACGCGAGCTGGGATCAATTGCGCCGGGGCGGCGTGCCGATATGATCCTGACGTCCGATTTGAAAACTCTGCCGATTGAAACCGTGATTGCGCGCGGGGTTGTTGTGGCCGAGGCCGGTGAAATAAAAGTAGACTGCCCGCATCTGGATTGGCCCGCTGATACGCGCGGCACGGTGCATTTGGGTAAAAAATTGCAAGCGTGTGATTTCGAAATCAAGGCACCCGAAGGCGCAAATGCAGTCAAGGCCAAGGTGATTGGCGTGGTTGAAAATCAGGCACCGACCAAGGCATTAACCGCCGATCTGGTTGTGCAGGACGGGCTGGTTTTATCTGATGAGGACAACGATATTTGCCAGATCGCGCTGGTTGAACGCCACCGCGCCACGGGGGATGTGGTGAACGGTTTTGTGTCGGGTTTTGGCTACAAGGGCAAAATGGCGATGGCAAGTTCGGTTGCCCATGACAGCCACCACATGATCGTGGTTGGCACCAGCCGCGCGGATATGGCGTTGGCCGCAAACAGGCTGGGCGAAGTTGGCGGCGGTATCACCGTTTGGCAAGATGGCCGCGAATTGGCGCTGGTGAAGCTGCCGATTGCGGGCCTGATGTCGGACGCGCCGGCAAAGGAAATGGCACGGGCTGCGCAAAAAATGGTCGAGGCCATGGCGACCTGTGGTTGCACCGTGAACAACGCCTATATGCAGCATTCTCTGCTGGCCCTTGTGGTGATCCCCGAATTACGGATTTCCGATTTGGGGCTGGTGGATGTGACAAAATTTAAACTGACAGAGCTATTCGAGGAAAACAAATGAGCATGGTAAAAATAAATGCCGACACTCTGACTCCGCCCACCGTGACCGCTACAGAATTCAGTGATGCGGCGGCGGCTGTTGCGCGGCTTTGCGAGATTTATACCGCGGCCACAGAATTTCTGTGCCAGCATTTTACCGCTACCATTAACGGCCAGCGGCCAGAGCATCGCATCAGGGCGTTTTACCCCGAAATCCGCATCACCACGACCAGTTATGCCAAAACCGATTCCCCGCTTAGTTTTGGCCATGTGCATCAGCCCGGCACCTTTGCCACCACAATTACGCGCCCTGATTTGTTTCAAAACTATCTGAAACAGCAAATTTCCCTGCTCTTGGAAAACCACGGTGTGCCGGTGACGATTGGCTTGTCGCAAACCCCGATGCCGGTGCATTTTGCGGTAGCAAATCAGGAAAATATGACCGTGCCCCATGACGGCGCGCTGGATTTTCCGCTGCGCGATATTTTTGATGTGCCGGACCTTGCAACCACCAACGATGATATTGTGAACGGTTTTGGCTTTGAAAACCCCGATGGCTCCGGCCCGCTGGCCCTGTTTACGGCGCAGCGGGTGGATTATTCTCTGGCGCGTTTGTCGCATTATACAGCCACCATGCCCGAACATTTTCAGAACCATATTCTGTTCACCAACTACCAGTTTTATTTTGAGGAATTCGAGACCTACGCCCGCGCGCAGCTGGCCGACCCTGACAGCGGCTACACCAGTTTTATCGGCACCGGAAATGTCGAAATCACCGATGCCGATGCCGCCATGCCATTGCCCGCCAAACAGCCGCAAATGCCGACCTTTCATCTGAAACGAAAAGGCGGGGGCGGCATTACTTTGGTCAACATTGGCGTGGGGCCGTCAAACGCCAAAACCGCCACCGATCACATCGCGGTTTTGCGCCCGCACGCCTGGATTATGGTGGGTCATTGCGCGGGTTTGCGCAATTCGCAATCGCTGGGGGATTTCGTGCTGGCGCATGCTTACTTGCGCGAAGACCATGTGCTGGATGATGATTTACCGGTCTGGGTGCCAATCCCGGCGCTGGCCGAGATCCAGATTGCGTTAGAGAAAGCCGTGGCAGGTGTGACCAAATTGCAGGGCTATGATTTAAAGCAGTTGATGCGCACCGGCACCGTTGCCTCGCTTGACAATCGCAACTGGGAATTGCGCGACCAATCCGGTCCGGTTCAGCGCCTGTCGCAATCGCGGGCCATTGCGCTGGATATGGAAAGCGCAACAATTGCGGCCAACGGTTTTCGGTTTCGCGTGCCTTACGGAACCCTGTTATGCGTCAGCGATAAACCCCTGCACGGCGAATTGAAACTGCCCGGAATGGCCAGTGAATTTTACACCACGCAGGTCGCGCGCCATTTGCATATCGGCATTTCTGCGATGGAATATTTGCGTGAAATGCCGCTGGAACGGATCCATTCGCGTAAATTGCGCAGCTTTGAAGAGACCGCATTTCTGTAATAATCCTGTAATTTGGCCATAAATGCTAAAAAATAGGCGGAAAATGGATAAATAGCGCAGCTAATTGTTGTGTCTGCCCGCAACATTCAGTTAAATATGCCCAATGAGGCCCAAGATAACGCGGGCAGAACAAGGAGACCTGTAAAATGGCGACGAAACCAATGACAAAGACCCAACTTGTAGCCGCGCTGGCAGAAGAAATGGGCACAGATAAAAAATCCGCAGGCGGCGCACTGGAAGCAATTATTGCAATCATCACCCGCGAAGTTTCGGCTGGTGGCGCAGTGACCCTGCCGGGCGTCGGCAAAATCTATTGCCGCGAGCGCCCAGAGCGCATGGTGCGCAACCCTGCAACTGGCGAGCAGATCAAGAAAGCGGCCGACAAGGTCGTAAAAATGACCATCGCCAAAGCGCTGAAAGAAAGCGTAAACGGATAATTTCTGACGGGCTTTATGCCGTTTAGGAAAATCAAAGGGGTCGCCTGATTGGGCGGCCTTTTTTGTGGGTTTGTCGCAAAATTTTGGCTTGTCTACCTAGCACATGAATTCTGCCGCCGGCTTTCAAAAAACCTACCAACAGAAAATGTTAGCAAGCGTTTTTCCTGGAGTTTAACTCAATGCCAGTTGTCGCTACAAGTTTGCCAAGAAGCAATGTCGTATGGCGAATTGAGTCGGTTATAGCCTACGTCAGATAAAATGATTCAATTTTGAAGAGTTCATTTATTGAG
>CAYSBD010000058.1:0-14439 GCA_964429175.1 uncultured Marinosulfonomonas sp. | reverse complement strand
AGCCGAGTTATTTCGGTTTGATCCCACCCAGAAGATTGTGGGACTTAACAATTAGTTATTAAGAACCGGATGTTTTTTATACGGCTACACGGATGTTGGTTTAGGTGCGGCTGAAATTCGATGCGGCCCTGAGGTTGATAAAGATGCGCAATGCACAAGATCAAGATGCCATAAGCGATAATGACATCGCTATTATTGGCATGGCTGCACATCTTCCGGGCGCGGGCACAATCGAAGAATATTGGAGCAACCTGCAAGCTGGCGTTAAATCCATTCGTGTGCTTAGCGATGACGAGCTGCGAAATGCCGGCGAAGATATGGGAAAAATTCAGCATAAAAATTATGTGCGCGTCGCCGCAACGCTTGATGATATTAAAAAGTTTGATGCGGATTTTTTCGGGTTTAGCCCAAAAGAAGCCGCCATTATGGACCCGCAGCACCGCAAATTTCTTGAAGTATCTTGGGAGGCTTTGGAAAATGCGGGGCACCCGCCGGAAAATTTTGATGGCCCTGTCGGGGTTTTTGCCGGTTGTGGCATGGGCAGTTATTTCTATTTCAACCTCTGCTCAAACCCGGATCTGGTTGACGATGTGGGTATGTTCCTGCTGCGCCATACCGGTAATGACAAGGATTTCCTGTCCACCCGCGTTAGCCAGATATTTAACTTGACCGGCCCAAGTATTAATCTGCAAACAGCTTGCTCCACCTCTTTGGTTGCGATCCATTATGCCTGTCAGGCCGTGCAAAATGGCGAATGCGATATGGCCATTGCCGGCGGGGTTACGATCGAAATTCCGCATGGGCGCGGCTATATTTTTAAAGACGGTGAAAACCTGTCGCCCGATGGCCATTGTCATGCCTTTGATGCGCGTGCAAAAGGCACGGTTTTTGGCAGCGGTGCAGGTGCGGTTGTGCTGCGCCGCCTGAAGGATGCGATTGCCGATGGCGATCACATTTGGGCTGTCATCAAAGGCACTGCAATTAACAACGATGGCTCGGATAAGGCCGGTTATCTGGCGCCCAGTGTTGGTGGTCAGGCTGCGGCAATATCCGAGGCCCACGCGATGGCCGCAACCCCGGCCGATACGATTGACTACATAGAATGTCACGGCACCGGCACTTATTTGGGTGACCCGATCGAAATGGCCGCCCTGACCGAAGCCTTTAATGAAACCACACAAGAGATCGGGTTTTGCCGTGTCGGGTCGGTGAAAACCAATATCGGGCATCTGGATACGGCGGCAGGTGTGGCCGGCACTATTAAAACGGCGCTCTCGCTGCATCACCGGAAAATTCCTGCCAGCCTCGGATTTGAAACCCCAAACCCCGAGATAGATTTTGAAACCAGCCCGTTTCGGGTGAACACAGCGCTAAGGGACTGGGTCTCACACAAAGGCCCGCGCCGCGCCGGAATTAATTCGCTGGGTGTTGGCGGCACGAATGCGCATGTGATATTGGAAGAAGCGCCGATCCGCCCGCCGTCCGATGAAAGCGATTGGCCGTTTCATATTCTAACTATTTCCGGCCGCAGCAAGGCAGCACTTGATGCCAACTCGGCAGCACTTGCCAAACATCTGCGCGCCAACCCGGATCAGCCGCTTGCCGATGTTTCCTGGACTTTAAAGCAGGGGCGCCGCGCCTTTAAAAACCGCCGGGTTTTGGTGGCCGAAAGCCATGAAGAAGCCGCGCAATTGCTGGAAAATGGCGATACGCGCAGGGTGTTTGACCACACGCCGGTTGGCGATGATCCCGAGGTCGTGTTCATGTTTCCCGGTGGTGGTGCCCAATATGTCGGGATGGCGCGCGATTTATATCAGACCGAGCCGGTTTTTCAGGAATGGATGGACCGTGGTCTCGAGATTTTACAGGGCAAAATTGATTATGATATTCGCGCGGTTTGGTTGGCCGAAGGTGATGCTGCTGCCAATGCAGAAAAGCAGTTAAAGCGCCCGTCCGTGCAATTGCCTTTGATCATGATTGTGGAATACGCTTTGGCGCAATTATGGATGGCTTGGGGCGTGCGGCCTTCTGTTCTGGTTGGTCATAGCATGGGTGAAAATACGGCCGCATGTCTGGCAGGGGTCATCAGCTTTGAGGATTGTATCGGGCTGGTTTTATTGCGCGGTCAACTATTTGACACCGTGCCTGCGGGCGGAATGTTAAGTGTGGGTTTGTCACTGGCTGATTTGCAGCCGATGCTGGGTGATGATCTGGATATTGCCAGCCTGAACGCACCCCAGCTAACGGCCGTTTCGGGCCCGCAATCTGCACTGGATAAATTAGAAGAAAAATTGTTGGGGAAAGATATATCATGTCAACGGATTGCGATTGATATTGCGGCCCATTCCCGCATGTTAGAGCCTGTTTTGGCGAAGTTTGGTGACTATTTACGGTCAATAAAGCTGAATACCCCGACCATGCCGTTTTTATCGAACAGGACCGGAAAATTAATCACAGACGCACAAGCCACAGACCCTGATTATTGGGTTCAACATCTACGAAATACGGTAAATTTTGCCGATTGCATCACCACGCTTTCAAAGAAACCCCGGCGAATTTATCTGGAAATGGGGCCGGGCAAGGCGCTTGGATCACTAACTCGAATGCACGGTTCTGTGTCTGCTCAACAAGTGATGTCTGTGTTGCGCCACGCCGACGAAAACATCGAGGATGATCGGTATTTTCTGGGCATTATCGCGCGCCTTTGGGCCGTTGGATACGAGGCCGATTGGCAACAAATTTGGGGCGCGCAAAAACGCCACCGGGTGCCGTTGCCCACATACGCATTTCAGCGTGCAAGCTATTTTATCGAGCCGGGAAAACCTGCGCAAACGCCGATTCCGACCCACTTAAGCCGCAATGAAAACCTATCGGATTGGGGCGCGCGTATCCATTGGCGTCCGCGTCTGGCTGACTATGAATTCGAGCCTGAAACCGAACTGGATCAGGTAGAAAAACAAAGCTGGCTTATCTTTATGGACCATGCCGGTTTGGGTGCAAATATTGCAGATCGGCTGCGCCACCAAGGCCATCCGGTAGTCGAGGTTCGCAGCGGCGACGGTTATGCAAAAACATCTGCCAACCACTACACGATTAGTGCCGAACATGGCCGTGAAGGCTACGATTTACTGTTGCAGGATCTCGTTTCAAATAACGCTGTTCCTACCCGTATTCTGCATCTTTGGCTTTACACGGAACAGAGTAATTTTCGCCCCGGAAGCAGCTTTTCCCATCGCAATCTAGAGCAAGGTTTTTACAGTCTACTGTTTCTTGCACAGGCTATCGCTGATCAGAATCTGCCAACCCCGCTGCATATTACGACGATTACTTCTGGCGCTACTCAGGTTCGCAATGAGGCTTTGCCGCACCCCGAAAAAGCGACGGTTATCGGCCCTGTGCGGGTAATTCCGCGTGAATTATCGGGGCTGAGCTGTGCAATTTTAGATGTTGAAACGGCAACATCAGGCAAGGACCATGAGCGCAATCTGGATCGGCTGGCATTGCGAATTTTAGAGGATTTGGTTGCGCCGCCAGCTAATTATGTGGCCGCCTTAAGGGGCGAAAAACGTTTCGAGCAAGAGCTGCGGCCCGTTAAGTTAACTGAAATCACATCATCCCCGCAGATAAAACCCCAAGGCGTTTACATGATTACCGGCGGGTTTGGCGGCATTGGCCAAACGATTGCCGCCAAGCTTATTCGCGACTACTCGGCGACTATCATCTTGTTGTCGCGCACTAAATTGCCTGCGCGTGCAGACTGGAATCATCACCTGAACAACCACAGGAAAACCGACAAAACCAGCCAACGCATTCGTGCCGTTCAGCATCTGGAAACGCTTGGCGGCAAGGTTATGGTCAGTGCCGCCGATGTTAGTAATATTACCCAAATGCAGGATTTGCGCACCAAAGCCGAGCATGAATTTGGCCAAATTAACGGTGTGATCCACGGGGCCGGTGTGATTGATGACGCGCCTTTGCTGGCGAAATCTACGGCAGATATCGAGGGTATATTCACGCCCAAACTCCACGGGACCGAAGTGCTGGAAGTGGTGTTTCCTGATGGTGATCTGGATTGGCTCGTGCTGTTTTCATCTACCAGCACGGTTACGGCCCCGATCGGGCAGATTGATTATGTTGCCGCGAATGAATTTTTAAATGCCTATGCCAAGTCGCGCAGCAACAGCAAAACCCGCGTTATGGCGATTAATTGGGGCATCTGGAACAAAGTCGGCATGGCCGCTGATGCCGTTGCCGCGCAAGACAGTAAAAATATTATTGATGAGCCGAAACCGGTCAAACAACCAATGTTGGACCAGGCCGGTTTTGATGCGGTCGGAAACCGGATTCTTACGGCCAATTATCGCACAAGCCGCTGGGTTCTAAATGATCACCGCACCAAATCGGGTGCCGCACTGCTGCCCGGCACAGGATTTATTGAGCTGGTTGCAGAGGCCTTGATGGCCCATGGTGAAACCGCCCCGTTTGAGGTTAGGGATTTGTTATTTTTACGCCCTCTACAGATTGATGATGACGAAGATCGCGATATCCGTGTGCGCCTGACACGATCTGACGAAGGCTATAAATTCGAGGCTCAAAGTGCCTGCGTTGTGGATGGTCAAAAGGGCTACCAACTTCATGCCGAGGCTATGATTGTTCTGGGTGGCCAGATAGAATCTGACAGGCTTAACCTCGAAGAAATTTCTGCCCGTTGCGATGATGTAACCCAGAAGAATGGCGCGCCCCTGCATTCGCCACAAGAAGCGCATCTTGTCTTTGGGCCACGCTGGCGTTTACTGTCAAAAACGGTATTTGGTGTGAATGAAGGTATCGCGCATTTGGCATTGCCCGAAATTGCAAATGACGACCTGAAGGATGGCTATATTTTGCACCCTGCATTGCTTGATTTGGCAACGGGTTGGGCAATGAAATTGATATCCGGTTATCGGTCCAGCCATCTTTGGGTGCCGGTTTCTTATAGCTCGATTCAGGTAATCAATCCGCTGCCGGCCAAGATTATTAGTTGGGTTCAGAATGCTTGTGAAAACCGGCAAGATGGCGAAACGGCTGTGTTTGATGTGATTATTTGTGATGAGAACGGCAATGTTTGCATTAAAATTAATGGCTTTTCGATCCAGCGACTGGATCAGGAAAAAGGCTTTGCAACCACTGTTAGGCTGACATTAAACGAAATAGAAATCGACCCTATTCAGGGTAAAAAGCCAGTATTATCCGCCGCCGAGGAGCGTTTGCGCCACAATCTTTCACAAGGGATATTGCCCGATGAGGGCGCGGATATGTTCTTGCGCGCACTTGGGCAGAAGGATTCGCGGCAGAAGCATTCGCAAATATTTGTATCGTCAATGAATCTGGACACATTGGTTCAACAATCCGAGGCCAGTGCAAACTCTGCTGAAATCAACAGCCCATCATTTGAAAGGCCTGCGTTAGAGACTGATTTTATTAAGCCTTCTAATGACATCGAGCGCAATTTAGCAGGGTTTTGGCAAACATTGCTGGGTGTTGAACAGGTTGGTGTCGAGGATGATTTCTTTGATCTTGGCGGGCATTCGTTAATCGCGGTGCGCCTGTTTGCGATGGTTAAAAAATCCTACCGGATCGAATTCCCGATCTCGATATTGTTCGAGGCCCCGACTATTAAAAAATGCGCCGCCTTGATTTCTGAGCAGATCGGCGGTGCTACAGATACTGGTGGGCTTGATACCGCGTCGAAAAAAACAACGCCGGCCAAAAAACGGTTTCAACATCTTGTGCCGATGCATCAGGGCGAGGGTGGAAATAAAACCCCGTTCTTTCTTGTTGCCGGAATGTTTGGCAATGTTTTAAACCTGCGCCATCTTGCGCAACTTGTCAGCGACGAGCGGCCATTCTACGGACTTCAGGCGCGCGGTCTTTATGGCAATAACAAGCCACATAATACGTTTGCAGAGGCAGCCGCCGATTATATCGCGGAAATGCGGCAAGTGCAGCCAGAGGGCCCTTACCTGCTCGGGGGGTTCTCTGGCGGCGGGTTAACGGCGTATGAAATCGTGCATCAGCTTGAAGCAATGGACGAAAAAGTTGCGCTTTTGGTGCTGCTTGATACGCCGTTGCCGATACCCAAACCGTTGTCGGGCGCGGACCGGATGATGATCCAGTGGCAAGAATTGAATAAAAAGGGCTTTGGTTATCCGTTTGTCTGGCTGAAGAACCGTATCGGCTGGGAGATATCCAAACGTCGCGGGGTTCAGGCAACCGAAACCGCAGGGCAAAACTTTCATAACGCCGAGATCAAAGCCGCATTTTTGGGCGCGGTGAAAAGCTATAAATTGAAGCCATGGCAAGGTAATGCCGTATTATTCCGCCCACCGTTGAGCGGGCATTGGCAGGTTGGAAACGGCCGCATGGTTAATTGTGAGCGCCGCTATGTAGAAGATGATAATGATTGGGGGGGCTGGATGCCGGAAATTCAGGTTATCGAAGTGCCGGGAGATCATGATTCGATGGTGCTTGAGCCAAATGTGCGTGTCTTGGCAGCCAGTCTAAAACAAGTGATCAGTGCGGCGAAAAAATCATGAACACAGAACCCACACTATTGACGGTAATTCTAAATTACAAAACACCCGATATGACCTTGCAATCGGTTCAGGCCGCGCTGCGTGAAATGGAGGGGATAAATGGGCAGATAATTGTAGTCGATAATGATTCACAAGATGGATCGTTTGAGGCGATGCAGCAAGAAATCACGCATAAAGGTTGGGATCAGGACGGGCGCGTTAAAGTTGTTCAGTCCGGCCATAATGGCGGCTTTGGTGCAGGGAATAATTTTGGTATTCTGGCCGGTCTTACAGATAATCCAGCGGTCGATTATATTTACATTCTAAATTCGGATGCATTTCCGGATGAAGGCGCGATCCATGCCTTGATAAATGCGCTAGAAAACAACCGGGAAACCGGATTTGCGGGCAGCTATATTCACGGCCAAAACGCAGAGCCGCATATTTCGGCATTTCGTTTCCCCGGCATTCTGAGCGAGTTTGAGGGGGCTATCCGATTTGGCCCGATCAGCAAATTATTATCTAATTATGCCGTATGTTTACCTGCTCCCGAGACAGCGAAAACCGTTGATTGGCTTGCCGGTGCCAGCATGATGATGCGGCGTAGCGTGTTGCAGGAAATCGGCCTGTTTGACGAACAGTTTTTCCTTTATTTCGAGGAAACCGACCTATGCCGCCGCGCCACAAAAGCAGGGCATCCGATGCTATATGTGCCCGAAAGCAGAGTCACGCATATTGGCTCGGTTTCGACGGGTATGAAAACGTGGAAGCGTATGCCCGAATACTGGTTTGCCTCGAGAAACTATTATTTCAGCAAAGCCTACGGGTCCGGTTACGCTATGCTTGTTACATTTGCCCATTTTACGGGTGGTTTACTGTGGCGATTACGGCGCTTAATTCAACGCAAACCCCAAGTCGACCCCGATTATTTTTTACGCGATCTGATGGCCTATGACATGCGAAACTTCCCAAATAAAAACAGCGCGAACATCCCTGAAATTCCTAAACATAAGTAGCTAGGTGTATAAGATGACAAAATTTTCAAGCCTGATTATTGGTGATGGATCGTTGCTAATTCAATGTGCAGAGCGCCTGCTTGAAACAGGAAATTCGATTGCTTGTGTGGTCACGGATAATCCCGAAATTATTAACTGGGCTGCAAAACGTGACATTGCGACCGAACCATCGGGCAAGGATTTAGCGACGCGTTTAAACGCGGTGAGTGTGGATTGGTTATTAAGCATTTCAAACCTGTCATTAATCCCGGATGCCGTGCTGGACAAAGCCAAAAACGGAGCGGTCAATTTTCACGATGGCCCGCTGCCGCGTTATGCGGGTTTGAATGCACCGTTATGGGCCTTGATGGCGCGCGAACCGCAGCACGGAATTTCGTGGCACATGATTGAGCGCGGCGTTGACGAGGGCGATGTGATTGAGCAACGCCTGTTTGATCTGGCCGGAAATGACACAGCGCTGACCGTAAATATGGCCTGTTATTCAGCGGCGATTGATAGCTTTGGTGCTGTGCTTGAACAGCTTGAAACAGGTAATTTAAACCGCCTGAAACAGGATTTATCCCAGCGTAACTATTGCGCCGGAACCGATCGCCCGGCTGCTGCGGCACGGATTGATTTTAACCATAGCTCCGAAAATATTTTAGCATTGATACGCGCGCTGGATCATGGGGATTATCGCAATCCTCTGGCCTGCCCCAAAATTATGGCCGGCAACGAAGTGTTGCTAATTACGGGTGCCGAGATGGCTTCGTTTAATAACGAATCCAAACCCGGAACTGTGCTTGAGAATAATATCAGCGACCTGACCGTAGCCACAAAAACCGGCGCAATAAAGTTGCTGGGGGTAAAAGATTTTGAAGGTGTTTCTGCATTCTCGAAGATAAAAAAAGACGATGTTCTGGCGTCTTTAACCGATGCCCAAGCCAAGGCTCTGACCGATGAAATGGCCGCTTGTGTTCGCGATGAAAATAAATGGTTAAAAAAACTGAAAGCCATGCGCGCGTTTGAAATGCCTTTGGTTGGGCCACAAAATAGTGTGGCAAAATATTCAAGCCAGAAAATACCCGGAGCAATTGATCTGGCAACTGTCGGCCTGTTTATCGCGCGCCTGACAGGGCAAAAACATGTGGATCTGGCATTTGCAAAAACAGAGCATTTATATCTTAATCCTTGGGTTCCCGTGCGTGTTTCAGCCGGATTAGAGACTGTTTCGAGTGCGTATAAATCCTTTAACAACACCCTGAAAGAGGCCGGTTTAGCCAATGGATTTGCCCGTGATTTAATCATTCGCGAGCCTGACGTAACAGCAAAAATTCCTGTCGTTGGCTTGGGGAATTCTGGCAAAGAACTGACGGGAAGCGCGCTTACTTTTGATGCCTCTGACGGGCTGACATTATTTTATGACAATACACGTATTTCGAAAGACGCCGTTGATTTGCTAATTGCCCGCCTGCAATTATTTGCCAAGGCCTCCCAAGATGGCTCGAAATCCGTTGATGCTTTGCCAATTTTTCCAGATGCCGAACGCTTTTTGGTTCTGGAGAAATGGAATGACACCAAGACCACGATTGATCTGTCTTGTGTGCACCAACAATTTGAAACACAGGCCGCGCGCACACCTGAAAAAACTGCGGTCATATTTGAAAACGAAAGCCTGACCTACGCCCAGTTGAACGCAAGAGCAAACCGTGTCGCGCATATTTTGGTTGAAATGGGGGTCAAACCGGATTCGCTGGTTGGGCTTTATATCGAGCGCTCGATGGATCTGCTTGTGGGCGCGCTTGCCATTCAAAAGGCGGGCGGGGCCTATGTGCCGCTTGATCCCGGTTACCCCAAAAACCGTATTGCGCATTATATTAACGATAGCGCTGCGTCGATAATTTTAAGCCGGTCTAATGGTGTGGCCAACTTGCCTGATCATAACGCTGCTGTTCTGGAAATAGATACGGATAAGCGCATAGAAACCGCTTCTGCCGACAATATCGACAGCAAGGTTACAGGCCAAAACCTTGCCTATATGATTTACACATCAGGCTCTACCGGCACCCCAAAAGGCGTGATGCTTGAGCATCGCAATGTTGCAAATTTCTTTGCCGGAATGGACGCGCGCATCAGCCGTGATGACAACAGCGTTTGGCTGTCCGTCACCAGCCTGTCCTTTGATATTTCGGTGCTTGAGCTGTTTTACACCTTGGCGCGCGGCTTTAAGTTGGTGATCAGCGGGGATGAAAGCCGCGCATTGGTTTCATCGGGACGCCTTCAAACAACCGGCCGCGGCATGCAGTTTAGCCTGTTTTTCTGGGGCAATGATGATGGTCCCGGGCCTAAAAAATACCAGATGTTGCTGGATGGCGCGCGCTTTGCCGATGAAAACGGATTTTGCGCCGTCTGGACACCCGAGCGCCATTTCCATGCTTTTGGCGGACCTTACCCCAACCCTTCGTTGACCGGTGCCGCGGTTGCTGCGGTGACAAAAAATATCGGGGTGCGCGCAGGAAGTTGCGTCGCACCTTTGCATCACCCCGCGCGGATTGCCGAAGAATGGGCCGTGATTGATAACCTGACAGATGGGCGCGCGGGCATTGGGATAGCCGCAGGGTGGCAACCGGATGATTTTGTTTTGCGGCCTGAAAATACGCCACCAGACAACAAAAAATCAATGTATGACACGATCAGGATTTTGCGTAAATTATGGGTTGGTGAAGCCGTCGAGTTTCCGCGCCAAGACGGCAGCATGCATGCGGTGGTGACCCAGCCAAGGCCGGTTTCCAAAGAGCTGCCGATTTGGGTAACAATTGCCGGAAATCCTGAAACATGGGTCGAGGCAGGTGCGCTGGGCGCGCATGTTTTAACGCATTTATTGGGGCAAAGCATTGAAGAAGTCGAGGGCAAGATCAAGCTTTACCACGATGCTTTGCGCAAGGCGGGCCATGATCCGAAAGATTTTACCGTCACCTTAATGTTGCACAGTTATGTGAACGAAGACCGCGAAAAAGCGCGTGAAATTGCCCGTGGTCCGATGAAAGAATATATGGCTTCGGCGGCCGGTTTGATCAAAAAAAGCGCTTGGGATTTTCCGGCGTTCAAGCGGCCCAAGGGTGTTGAAAATTCGTTTGAGCTGAACCTTTCTTTGGTTGAACCCGATGAGCTTGATGCGATTTTAGAGTTTGCCTTTGAGCGTTATTTTGAAGATTCCGGCATGTTTGGCACTGTTGAGGATTGTCTGGACCGGGTTGAGCAATTGAAACGGATCGGCGTTGACGAGGTTGCCTGTCTGATTGATTACGGCATTGCGCCGGAAATTGTGCTGGAGGGCTTGAAGCCTTTGGCCAAGGTGCTGAAATTATCTAACCTGACCCAAGAAATCGACCCCGGGGATTTCTCGATTGCGGCCCAGATAATACGCCATAAAGTGACGCATTTACAAAGCACCCCCAGCATGGCGCGGATGTTTACAATGAACCAAGAAGCCGGCCAAGCGTTGCGCAGGCTTGATCAGCTGATCATTGGCGGCGAGGCTTTATCCGGTGCTTTGGTGCGCAACTTAAAGCAGCTGACCAAAGCGCCGATTGAAAATATGTATGGCCCGACCGAAACCACAATCTGGTCGTCTACAGAGCTTGCGCAAACCAGCGAAGGGTTGGTTAATATCGGCCGCCCAATTGCCAACACCCAAATGTATGTGCTGGATGATGATCTGGTGCCGGTGCCCGTTGGCACGACTGGCGCGCTTTACATCGGCGGCAGTGGTGTCGCGCGCGGTTATTGGCAGCGGCCGGATTTAACGGCAGAACGGTTTGTCGATAATCCGTTTATCGCGGGTGCTAAAATGTATTGCACGGGTGATCTGGTGCGTTGGCGCGCAGATGGCAAGATTGATTTTATCGGCCGCAGCGATCATCAGATAAAACTGCGTGGCTACCGGATTGAAACCGGCGAAATCGAGGCCAGGCTTGAGGCAATCAATGGCGTTGTGCAGGCTGTTGTTATTGCCCGCGAAGACACGCCGGATGATCTGCGTTTGGTGGCGTATCTTAAAGCTGCCGGTGCAATGGATGACAAAGTTCTGAGTGCACATCTCAAGACCTTGCTGCCGGATTATATGATCCCCGCGCATTATGTGCGGCTGGATGAATTCCCTTTGACGCCGAACAAGAAAATTGACCGAAATGCGTTGCCTGCCCCAGAAATCAACAAAGCATCGGCGCAAGGTTATGTTGCGCCATCCGAGGGGCGCGACGCAAAGATTGCCAATATCTGGAGCCATATTCTGGGTGTTGAAAATATTAGCTTAAGCGATAATTTTTTTGATCTTGGCGGGCATTCATTGCTGGCGGTGCAGGCGCATCGGGAAATCCGTCAGGCTTTGGGCGTAAAAAAATTGAACATTACAGATATTTTCCGTTTTCCCGTTCTTGCAACTTTATCAAAGCGGATCGCAAAATTAATGGGGGATCTGCCGATAGATGATGTGGTCCTTGCCGAAAACAAAGGCGCAAAACTGCAGGCTCGAAGTGATGCGATGTCCAAGCGTCGGGCAATGCGTGCGGCACGCCAGAAAGGCAAGAGCTGATCAGCAAATCAAGGGCACCAAAATCAAAGCAAATTACGCATCCTTTAACTTTATTTTACAGACTTTTTAAGATGGGTCAGAATTTCATTTAGGTTGCTCGTTTTGCTTGGTCCGGTATGAAAACCAGGATCACACCAGCAATCTATCCGCGTGCCAATTCATGTGATCTGCCGCAAATGTCGATACAAAATAATAACTGTGATCGTATCCTTTCTGCATCCGGAACACACTGGGAATTCGCGCTGTGGCTAAAGCGGCTGACAGGGCTTCAGGTTTTAGTAAATCCAGAAACTGATCCGCAGACCCCTGATCAATCAACATATCGCGCGGCCAGCCTTTTTGGGCCACCAACAGAGCCGCGTCATGGGCGCCCCAAGCGGATTCGTCATCGCCAAGGTAAGCGCGCAGTTGCATCCGGCCCCAATCCGAAACCGTGGGGTTGGCGATGGGGGCAAAAGCAGAAACCGATTGATAAACCTCGGGGTTGTTCAGCGCCAATGTCAGCGCCCCGTGGCCGCCCATCGAATGGCCGGTGATGCCACGAGAATTATTGATCGGGAAGTTTTCAGCAATCAGCGCGGGCAGCTCGTTCAACACATAATCATACATCTGAAAATGCGCAGCCCACGGTTTTTCAGTAGCGTTCAGATAAAAACCGGCACCTTGGCCCAGCGCGTAATCCGCGTCATCGGCCACGCCTTTGCCCCGGGGCGAGGTATCGGGATAAATCACCGCAACCCCGCGCTGCGCCGCATGTTCCTGCAAGGCGGCTTTGGTCATGGCGTTTTCATGGGTGCAGGTCAGGCCCGACAGATACCATAGCGCCGGAACCGGACCTGTTTTGGCCTGAGGCGGCAAATAAACCGCAAAGGTCATGTCACAATTGCACGATTTTGAGGTGTGCTGATAAACGCCTTGGGTGCCGCCAAAGCTGGTATTTTCAGAAATGATTTTCATCAATAAACCACCACGCCGCGAATGCTTTCGCCCGCGTGCATCAGATCAAACCCTTTGTTGATGTCATCCAGCCCCATGGTGTGGGTGATCATCGGATCGATCTCGATTTTTCCATCCATGTACCAGTCCACAATTTTGGGCACATCCGTGCGTCCGCGCGCCCCGCCAAAGGCCGTGCCGCGCCAGCTGCGCCCTGTTACCAATTGGAACGGACGGGTCGAAATCTCGGCGCCCGCAGGCGCAACGCCGATAATGATGCTTTCACCCCAGCCCTTGTGAGCCGCCTCAAGTGCGGTGCGCATCACGTCAACATTTCCGGTGGCATCAAAGGTGTAATCGGCCCCGCCGCCGGTTAGCTCAACCAGATGCCCGACCATATCGCCCGTCACATCCTTTGGATTAACAAAATCGGTCATGCCAAATCTTGTGGCCATTGAAATGCGGTCATTATTCAGGTCAACCCCGACAATCTGATCCGCCCCCGCCATGCGCAAACCCTGCACAACATTCAGGCCAATCCCGCCCAGCCCGAACACAATCGCGGTGCTGCCGATTTCAACTTTGGCCGTGTTTATCACTGCACCAATGCCGGTGGTCACACCGCAACCGATATAGCAAATTTTATCGAACGGCGCGTCTTTGCGCACCTTGGCCAGCGCGATTTCCGGTAAAACCGTGTGATTGGAAAAGGTCGAGCAGCCCATATAATGCAAGATCGGCGTGCCATCCAGCATCGAAAACCGGCTGGTCCCGTCAGGCATCAACCCCGCGCCTTGTGTGCTGCGAATAGATTGGCACAGGTTGGTTTTCGGGTTCAGACAATAATCGCAAGTCCGGCATTCGGGCGTGTAAAGCGGGATCACATGATCGCCCGGCACAAGGCTGGTTACACCTGCGCCAACCTCCAGCACAACGCCGGCGCCTTCATGGCCAAGGATGGCGGGAAACAGCCCCTCGGGATCGGCACCGGAGCGGGTGAATTCATCGGTGTGACACAGGCCTGTGGCCTTGATTTCAACCAAAACCTCGCCAGCTTTTGGCCCCTCAAGGTTCACCTCCATTACCTGAAGTGGTTCACCGGCTTTAATTGCCACTGCTGCACGTGTACGCATGCGATTTCCTTTCAAATACAATTTGTTGTTTGTGCCGTGAAACAAGTCATTGCGCCGGCTACGGATACGCATAATGGCGCATAAATTAAATTCCAACCGGCACCACAAATTTGTGAAGAAGCAATATCGTGTGACGGCCTAGCCTGCGTATAATGAAAGCCTGTGCAAGACCATTAATTCAATCCTAAACCCGCCAAGGCTTTTTGTTCATCTTCAAGCGAAAGCGG
>CAYSBD010000057.1:11161-14751 GCA_964429175.1 uncultured Marinosulfonomonas sp. | reverse complement strand
TCCTTCATAGCAAACATTGCTCAAAAGAGACCGGAACTAAACCGTGACAAGACCAATTGCCATGTCAGTGACGCCTAAAAACCGGAACTTTCTGAAAATGATTGATCGTGCCGAGATGCTGACCAGCTATACTGAACCAAAACTGAAAGACCGCCTAACGATGTATCCAGCGCCGATTCATCAACTGTCCGCGGCAACCTGTTTAGGCGGGCCACCGAGGGGTATAGCGTTCTGAAAAAAGAGCTTTCCAAAGCCATCGGGTAATTGTGAGGTTTAATCTTGATGGCTTGCGTAGTGTTTATAAATGATGGGTAATCCCCCCTTGGAACAAAAGGCAAATCGAGCTTAACCAAAATTCGCTAACCTACTGTTTTTTCATAAAATTAAAGGTGACATTACTATGCATTCGACATTATCTTTTCATCAGCCGGTCAATTTGTTTCAACCGTTTTAGCATCTTTGCCATCTCAGCAAGCGGCATCATATTCGGCCCGTCACTGGGCGCATTATCCGGCTCGGGGTGGGTTTCGATAAACACCGCCGCACAGCCAACAGCCACAGCCGCGCGCGCCAAGGGTGGCACATATTCGCGCTTGCCGCCGCTTGATCCGCCTTGGCCGCCGGGAAATTGCACCGAATGCGTGGCGTCAAAGATCACCGGATATCCGGTTTCGGCCATTATCGGCAAGCTGCGAAAATCGCTGACCAACATGTTGTAACCAAAGGATGTGCCGCGATCGGTTAATAAAATCCGCTCGTTTCCGGTGCTGGCGATTTTAGCGGCCACATTGCCCATATCATTCGGGGCTAAAAACTGCCCTTTTTTAACGTTGATCGCCGCCCCTGTTTCACCGGCCGCCAGCAACAGATCGGTTTGGCGGCACAAAAAGGCAGGGATCTGGATGATGTCCACGGCCTCGGCGGCGACGGCGCATTGCGCGTTATTATGAACATCGGTCAATGTCGGACAGCCCAGCTCGGCGCTGATTTTAGACAGAATTGTCAGCCCCTCGTCAATGCCCAACCCGCGTTTTCCAGACAGGCTGGTGCGGTTGGCCTTATCAAAACTGCCTTTGAAAATAAACGGGATTTCAAGCTCTGCGCAAGTTTCGGCAAGGCTTTGGGCAATCTGGCGGCTGTGTTCCAGCCCCTCCAGCTGGCAAGGCCCCGCGATCAACACAAAAGGCGCATCATTGGCAAAGCCTACATTTCCGACGTTAACAGTTTTCATTTTTGGCCCCTTTTTAGCAATTCGGCTTCAATCCGCGCCATATCGACCGGATTGTTCAACTCCCAAAACACCGTTCCGCGGGCCTGCACTTCGACGCAGCGCACCTTGATTCCACGTTGCAAAAACCGCATTTGTTCCAGCCCCTCAAGCAGTTCCAGCGAACACGCACCCCAGCTTTGATACGCCTTTAACGTGGCCGGCCGGTAGGCATAAGCGCCAACATGGTGGAACACCGGAGTGGGCGCATCCGCGTCGTAATCGCGATTGGTGTAGGGCACGACTTCCTTGGAGAAATACAGCGCATCGTGGTTATCGTCAAACACAGCCGTGGTTCCGCCAACCCGTCCGCCGCGCCGGTCTTCGCGTAAATTGGCCAGCGTTTGGCCGTCACAACGCAAAACAGGTGTCGCCATCTGAACGGTGGGATCGCGGCGCATTTCATCAATCAGGGCCGTTAAAAACCAAGGCGGAGTAAGCGGTGCATCGCCTTGCAGGTTCACCACAATATCAGGTATCTGATCAAGGTTGCGCAGGCTGTCGGCAACGCGTTCGGTTCCGTTGGCGCAGTTTTCGGCAGTCATCAAAACCTTGGCTCCAAACCCCTGCGCGGCGTCGGCAATGCGTTTATCATCGGTTGCGATGTAAACCTCGGCCACACCGCCAACCTGTTTGGCGGCCAGCCAACTGCGTTCAATCAGCGATTTTGTTTGGCCGGTTGCGCCGGTAATTTGCGCCAGAGGTTTGCCGGGATAACGGCTGGAAGCATAACGGGCGGGGATAACGATGATCACTTGATTTTCCATACCCCCGTGATGGGCCATTGCGGCGCTGCGGCCAAGCAGATTTTGCGCCTAAAGACAAATATTTGCGTAAATGCACCCTATGCGACGCAATTTTTTCTGTGTAGAAACCAGCAACCAAAAGGATATTCCATGACAAATTACCTTTATAAAAATGATCTTCCCGATGATTTAAACCTTGGGCCAGTGGTGGCAATTGACTGTGAAACCATGGGGCTGAAACCTGCACGCGACCGGCTTTGTGTGGTGCAAATGTCGGGGGGCGATGGCAATGCGCATCTGGTTCAGATTGCCAAAGGCCAGAGCGAGGCCCCAAATTTATGCCGGATGCTGGCGGATCCCGAGGTGCTAAAGCTGTTTCATTTTGGCCGGTTTGATATTGCGGCGCTGCAAAATGCCTTTGGCACGGTGACGGCGCCGGTTTATTGCACCAAAATCGCTTCGCGGCTGATCCGCACTTATACGGACCGGCACGGGCTGAAAAACCTGCTGCATGAATTATTGGATATAGATGTTTCCAAACAGCAGCAAAGTTCGGATTGGGGTGCCGATGAATTGAGCAAAGCGCAAATAGCCTATGCCGCTTCGGATGTTTTATACCTGCACCGTTTGCGCGAGGCGCTGAACATCATGCTGGCGCGCGAGGGGCGTATGGAAATTGCCCAATCCTGTTTTGATTTTCTACCGATGCGCGCCAATCTTGATCTGGTTGGCTGGCCTGACATTGATATTTTCGCCCATTCGTAATGCGCCGGATTTTGCCGGTTTTACGGCGGCAATAGGCAAAGCCCCGCTGAAAATTCCGCCGCCACCCTTGGCGTGGCGCACATAATCTGGCACGGTCCGCAGATGACGACATATGATAACAATTATTCACGTTTTGTGGCCTGGACAAAGGTGATCCTGCCTATTGTGGCACTTGGTTTGCTTTCGACCCTGTTTTTATTTTCGCGCAATATCGACACCTCACAATCGATACCCTATGCCGAAGTCGACATCGAAAGCCTGGCGCAAGAGCAACGCATTGGTGCCCCGAATTTTGCAGGTGTCACCCGGGATGGGTCGGCCATTTCAATCACGGCCAAATCGGCGCGACCCCACCCTGAAAATTACAGGGAAATAAAAGCAACAGAATTAACAACAATTATAGAAGATCCGAGCGGCGGGCGCATTGATATCACGGCTACACGCGGCGTGATAAATAGTGCGCAGAAATATGTTACCTTGGGTGGCGGTGTTCAGATTATTGCCTCAAGCGGTTTCACCATCAACACCGCCGGCATCATCGCATTGCTCGACAAAACATCGGTGATCTCGGATGGTGAAATTACCGCGCACGGGCCGTTGGGTGTGTTAAATGCCGGAAAAATGGTGCTACAGGCGCAAAAGGGCGAAAATGGCCCGCATCTTCTGGTTTTCAAGGACGGGGTTAAGATGGTATACAACCCAAAAGACCGCTAAGCTGCGTATTGAGGAAAATAATATGTTAATCAGATTTTGCGCAATATTTCTGGCGCTGGTGTTTGCAACGATACCAACCATCACCATGGCCCAAGGCA
>CAYSBD010000057.1:0-11061 GCA_964429175.1 uncultured Marinosulfonomonas sp. | reverse complement strand
CATGGCCCAAGGCACCGAAATCGCCTTTGGTGGCCTAAAGCATGATTCCAATTTGCCCGTAGAAGTATCGTCTGACCAGTTGCAAATTAACCAAGACGATGGCGCGGCGGTTTTCAGCGGAAATGTTGTCATCGGCCAAGGCACAATGCGTTTGTCTGCAAATCGCGTTGCGGTTAAATACAGCCAAGGTGCCGATCGCCGGATTTCAAAAATGCACGCGACTGGCAATGTTGTGTTGGTAAACGGGGCCGAGGCCGCCCAAGCCAACGAGGCCATATATTCTATCGACAACAGCAGTATTATCATGACAGGGGGGGTCATTTTGACCCAAGGCCAAAACGCTTTGTCGGCAGAGCGCATGATCGTGGATTTGAATACAGGAAAAGCTACGCTTGAAGGCCGGGTAAAAACAATTCTGCAAACGGGCGGAAATTAAACAATGGCCGCCAAGCCCAATCTAACGGTTTCTGATGGAAATGCCGGCCTGCAAATCCGCAATCTGCGTAAAAGTTACCGTAAACGTCCGGTGTTGCGTGATGTCAGTATTGATCTGGGGCGCGGCGAAGTTGTGGCGTTATTGGGCCCGAATGGCTCGGGTAAGACCACCTGTTTTTATGCGATTGCCGGTTTAATTCCGGCCGACAGCGGGCAGGTTATTATTGACGGGCGCGATGTGACGCTGCTGCCGATGTATCGCCGCGCTAAAATGGGGATCGGGTATTTGCCCCAAGAGGTCTCGATTTTTCGCGGGATGAATGTTGAAGACAATATTCTTGCCATCCTGGAAATTGCCGAAACAGATCGCCACAAACGCCGCGAGCGGTTGGAGGAATTGCTGAGCGATTTTTCGATTGAGCATTTGCGCCGTGCGTCGGCCCTGTCGCTGTCAGGTGGCGAGAGGCGCCGTGTCGAGATTGCCCGCTGTCTTGCAGCAAACCCGAAATACCTGCTGCTTGATGAGCCGTTTGCCGGTGTTGACCCAATTGCGGTTGGTGAAATCCGTTCTCTTGTTGCCGATTTGAAAAACCGTGGCATCGGCGTTTTGATCACCGATCATAATGTGCGCGAAACACTGGAAATCGTTGATCGGGCCTATATTTTGCACGACGGCATAGTTTTGATGAGCGGCACCACCAAAGAAGTTATCCAGGATGAAAACGTGCGCCGTGTCTATTTAGGCCAAGGTTTCAATCTATCCTAGGTAGGGTTTCTTTGTCGCCGGATGCTTAAACAGCCGCAGATTTATGGGCATCCGAAAGCTTAACTCTTCTTTAAAAACTACTAGAAATTGATGTAATTATTTTCAGTTTGTATTGACAAGGCAGGCTAAAATATCGCCAAATAGGGATGATGAATAAAACCATTATCATCATTCGTGCCGCCAAAATAACGGCTGCACAGCAAGCGCCCCAGTCTTTGCCGGGCCATGAAAAATATGTAAACCATTGCCGCGCAAGGCCCTTGCAACACTAGTGTTGTGGGGTGCTAAATTTTGTTAACACAAAGGAGACATGATGCAGTATCAGATCAGCGGAAAACAGATTGATATAGGTGAGGCCCTGCAAACCCATGTTAAAGAAGAATTTGACAGTGTTGCGCGGAAATATGCAGAACGCCCGACAGATGCGATGATAACTTTTTCGCGCAGTTCCAGTGAATTTGTCTGCGAAGCAACGATACATTTATCAACAGGCCTTACGGCATCGGCAAAGGGGCGCGCCCATGAAATTTATGCCGCATTCAATCAATGTAGCGCGAAGCTTGAAAAACAACTAAGGCGGTATAAGCGCCGCTTAAAGGATCACCATCGCGAGCGCGCACAACCGGTTGAACTCAGCGGCGCTTCATCGTATATTTTGGCCGGATCAGAAAATGTAGAGGAATCAGAGCCTGAAACGCTTCAACCAATGATTATTGCCGAGATGGAAGCAAAAATTCTGTCTCTTTCAGTCGGCGAGGCTGTCATGCAAATGGAATTGGAGGCGGCGCCGGTTTTGGTTTTTCGAAATGAAGGTCATAGCGGGATCAATGTGGTTTATCGCCGTGAAGACGGTAATATTGGCTGGGTTGATCCTAAAAATACATCCTAAGCCCCAAATTCGGGCAAGAGTAAAGTGAAGGTAAATGGAACTTTCAGATATTCTAATGCCCGAATCCGTGCGCGTCATCGGTCAGGTTTCCAGTAAAAAGCGGCTCTTCCAGAAATTGGGAGAGATGATGGCATCGCTCCACAACATCGATGCCACAGCAGCTGTGGCTGCTTTGCAAGAGCGTGAAAAGCTGGGCTCGACCGGTGTTGGCCATGGGGTGGCTTTGCCCCATGCCCGAATATCCGGTATCGATACGGTTGTCGGTGGTTTTTTGCGCATTGAACGGCCACTGGATTTTGATTCTGTTGATCGACAGTCCGTTGATCTGGTCTTTACTTTATTTGCGCCGCTTGATTCAGGTGTCGATCACCTAAAGGCATTGGCCTTGGTATCAAGAACCATGCGAAATAAAGAAATCTGTGCGAAATTGCGCGCAAATTCCGACCCTGCAACACTGCACGCATTGCTTACCAATGTGGAAACAACAGAAGCCGTCTAAATCCTTCTCAAAGCCTTGTAACCAAACATCATATAATCGCGTTGATAAACCTCACGCGCCGCAGCCTCTATTTCTGCATCGTAAATATCGTTTAAGGCTATCGGGTGTAAATTGGTGGCTTTGGGTAAACTTGGGGATTCCAGCCCGACTTGTTGTGCCAGCTGTGGCAGAGTGCTTTTCAGCTGATCTTCGCGCAACACCATATCTGGAAACATAAACTTTCCGAAGCCTTGCAAAACCTGTGATTGGCTGCCCCAGGCAGGGTCAATGCGAATGCTGGTTTGACCTTTCAGATTATCCTTCAAAAAATCAAGAAACCCCAGAAACGCTTTTCTATGCGTGTGTTGATCATAGCTATCATCAACAGCACCAGCCGGGATCGGCAGCTTGTAAACCTTGCGCAATGTCTCACGGATTTCAAGGTAACTATCCGGCCCAGTATCCAGAATATATTCGCAAAATGCGGCATGGGCCCGCACAACGGGATGGCGGATTACCGTAAAGCTGCGATGGCCGGGATTGTTTCGTTTCCATTTTCGCAAGGTTTTCTGGCTGAATTCACCAATCAGATTTGCATCCTTAGTAAAGGACGACAGCCAGTTGCGAACCTGTTTATCCGGCCCGCCTTTTATCGGTAAATAGATCAAGGGCGCTTGGGCCGCGGCCACATAACCGGGCACAACCGGACCTCGGCGCGGCTCAAAATTTGGCGTTTGATTCAGATTAAAATGATCGATCTCGGCCAAAGCAGCCAGCATTTCATCGTAATTCAGAACCTTATCGCGCAATGATGCCGGGTTTTGCCGCTTCAAGGATTTGGATATCTGCCCTAGCCGGCCATCAGCCCCTAAGTATTTGGCCAACCCGTTTAGCGCATCAACATCCGGAATATCGTCATAAGTAATATAAAATGCGGTTTGGCCAGTCGCTTGCAACCCCTTCATCAAACGCAGCTGAAAGGCTTGCAGTTTAGCCAAATGCACCTCGAACTCGGTCTTGTTAAAATCAACTTTTACTGTGCGCTGGTTTTTGAACTCTGTCAATTTCCACTGATCTGTGGCTTTGGCAATTTTCCATGACACATAACTGTCCAACGGATTGCGCGTAAGGATGATTTTTGCACAGCGCTCATCGGCCAGACAATGCTCGACAGCGCGCGCATCATGATTGTTAAAACACCGAAATCCGGGCAAGCCTTTGGTCTTGTCTTTCATAATATCAATCAGGGCCAACGGATCAGCATCGCGCATTTCCTGCGTGACACCCAGCAAATTATCTTTGTTAGGATAGCCAATAAAAGCAGGGTTATATGCCTCGCCATAACAGGTTAGCCCGTCGATGCTGTTGATGTTGGTTTCCAGAAAATTAGAGCCTGTGCGCATTTCCGCAAACATCACAAAATATTCAAACTTATTAGCCATAAAGCCCTACTTTTTCACCAAATATGGTTTGCGCGGTTTTGAAGTAACCTGCGTAATATGATCGTTATGTGGAAAATCACCCATCATATGTGGATGCATTCCCTCATTTTTCAGGTTTTGTAAAAATTTTCCGAATCCGGTTAAATCAACCATCTTGGGTGCCTCTGAAAGAGCGTGTGATTTTCGTGGTCCAATTGTATCCAATATTTCCTGTAACGGCTCCATCGGGGATTCGATAAATTCAGCCATTGTCATGATTTTTAAACGTGCCTTGGTATAACGCGACCGTAACACCCCCATGTGATCGCTCTCGATTTTTTGCAATCTCGCGGCCTCTTTTCGGATTTCTGAAAAGCTCAGGTTCGAGTGAAAAAGAGGCACGACCCAGGCACCTGTAATTACAGAAATATGGGCGTTGGTATCCTTGGCAATAAACCAGTTTAACCCTTGCGCGTCATTTGGGCCGAATTGAAAACATTGTCGCTGGCCGCGTGTGTTCCAGATCAGGTTTGTTAAAAACCCCTTCAGATCATAATCTCTTATTTTTGCGGAATCCGTCAGACACCCGCTATAGGCGCTTTCATCAGCAGAAAACGCGACCCTGTCAGGTCCAAACAAATGGCCATGCACCGTTGCGCCCGTTTCCCTTGCCAGCCAAGGCTCAAAATCCTCAAATAATTCGGAAAACCCCTGAAACATTGAATAAGCAGATGGCGTCGTCCCGTTTTCCCAATCCTCACACGGAAAGCGGCTTTGCATATATAAACCGGCACGCCCACGGGTGCGCCGCTCGATTGCTTTTGTGAAAATACGGTCAATTCTGCCCGGATTTGGTTCGGATTTTTTTATTTCCACCCCGTCATTGCCAAGAAATGCATCGTATAAACGATCGGCACGGGGCCATATTTTACGCGCAACAAAACAGTCAGACCGGCGCAAAAGTTGCAAATGATCATCATAAAATGTGTGCGGTTTACCCTGATGGTCAAACTTGGAAAGCGTCAATGAGCGGCTTTCTATATTGGTTGAAAATGAGCGGACCAGCGTTTGGTAATAAGATTCATCGGGGATCCAGACGCGCTTGAAATATGCGTCAAAAATCTCGCGCCGCTCATCTTCCAGAATGGCCAGCAGACTGCGCCGCGTCAGGCACCACCATTGTGATCCCAGATGCGGCACCAAACCCATAGGGATTTTTCGCTTAAGGGCTAGGCCGCGTTGCAACCTGACATAACGGTCAAATAATTTGCGATGCCGTTTCCATGAAAACGGGAAACTTAGCGTGAAGCGCTCAACATCCAGGCCGCCCATGGCCCAGGAAACATCATCGGTGGTGGCGGATTCAATGAAATCCGTGCGTGGCCGTTGATCCAGATAATCAATCAGCTCAGGCACCGGCCGAAGCGGCAGGCAGGATCCGGATGCAAGATAGACATGGCGGACATTAGCGAATTCTTTTAGCATCAATGCAGAGGCTGTTTGCGAAGCCTGCACCAAAGACCACGTGCCCCATTCACAGTGATGACGATCAGAAAACAGCAGGTTTTTCAGATCCGACAGCCCGTCCGCAAAGTTATTATAATCCTGACGGCCCACCTGTTTATCGACATGAATGACAACCGGGCAACCATTTTCAGCCCAATGGCGGGCCACCTGTGCGGCGCGATCCAGTGCGTTATGCACCATCATAACAATGCCGACGGAACCGCTCATGCCCAGTTTCCTTTTGACATCAAACCCAGAATTTCCAACTGGCGCCAGTTAATATGTTTTTCGCTCCATTTGCACCACAGATCGGGATTTTCCTGCAGCGCGGCATGATAGGCTTTATATTCATGGCTGTTGGCATAATGCTCAGCGCGCTCCAGCTCTTCTTTTGCCTTGGCCTCAAAGGTGTCTAGAAATTTTGCGTGCAGCAAACAGCCCGATACTTCCTCGCCGCCCCATTCCTGATAAACCTTATTCAGCCTGCGCGGCAAAAGCATGTGAGTCGAGCTTACATATGTGTATTTACGGTCCCATTTCACCAAAGGTATTTTATTCATTGCCGGTGCTTTTTTAGGGTTATCCTTGAAAAATTCGCGTAACCGCGGCCCCCCCTGAATCCAGAGGTTGGCGTATTCTTTATTTTTGGAAATTGTGTAATTGCCGCTGTCAAACCACGATGCAATTTCAAACGGGTTCTGCCCTGAACGATAGGGCGATGCATCCAGACGCCCCTTTGGATACATATCCAGCAGCATCGTGCCAAATGACGGGATCGAGGAGGCATCAAGCCAATCGGTCAACGCGCGCAATGGCCGCGTGTCACTAAAGGGATAGACTAGAAATTCATCGACATCGACAGTCAGGCACCAGTGTTTATGGCCGTATTTCATTTGCAGCCAATTCAGCCAATCCACACCGAACCGAGCTTTTTTATAGCTTTTATTTGTGCCCCAAAGCGAAACATCCGGCTGCTCTGCAAGAAATTCGCGCGATCCATCATCGCTGTTATTATCGACAAAAATAAAGTGGTTCACACCTAAATCACGATAATAACGCAAAAAATAATCCAGCCGCACCCGTTCGTTCCGCAGGGTAGAAAACAGGATTATATCATCGGATTTAATCTGGCGGGTGCGCATCACAACGGGTTTCAGTTCGCGGCGCTTTCTGAATGCACGCGCACGCCAGCGCTGGCGTTTTAACCGAAGCCGATATGACGAAAATATACCCAATTTAAATCTGCCCTTACCGTTTGCAAACCTTATAGCCGGTTATTTGATATCAGGTCATCTTTAATGTGACATTGAAGGATCAAACAAACTTTAGGCGAGCGCGAGGTTTTTTAATTTTTAGTCCTTGTATAAATAGCCTTTGATTGCCCGCAGGTAAATAAAAAACCCAATCACGCCCCGATAATACGCGTAACAGATAGCCAACCCTATTTCCATTTCCCTTTTGATAACAGTTTCAAATCCTCAAGCTGTTGCCAACCCCGATATTCAACCGAATCCTCACACCATAAATCCGGATTTTTCATGATGCTTTCATAATATATGTCATAAAGTTCACTATTTGCAAAATGCTCTTGGCGCGTTTGTTCTTCGGCAGATTTTTCAACAACTATATGCAGGAATTTACTGTGCAGCAAAACGCCGGTGGTCAAGCTCTGCGCGCGCTCGTCAAACACCCTGTTTAATCTGCGTGGCAACAGGGTATGCGTCGAATTTATATAGGCATAGCGCCAATGCCATTTCACCAAAGGCGTTTTATTCATCGTCGGGGCGCGTCTGGGGTTATCGGCAAAAAACACGCGCTCGCGAACGCCGCCTTGCACCCACAGATTTTGAAATTTCGGCTGTTTTGTGCTGCGGTAATTATCGGCGTCAAACCAGCCGAGCAGCTCAAACGGATCTTGACCGGGCCGGTAGTGCTGTGCAGCCAGCGCGCCTTTGGGGTACATATCCAGCATTAGCGTGCCGAATGATTGTATCGATTGCTGATCCAGCCAATTTGTTAACGCTCTTAGCGAGCGCTGATCGCAATAAGGATAAACCAGAATTTCATCCGCATCCACCGTCAAGCACCAGTGTTTATGGCCGTATTTCATTTGTAACCAAGTCAGCCAATCCACCCCGAAACGCGACAGTTTATAACTGTAATTGGTGCTCCAGATAGATACGTCTGGCTGCTTTTCAAGGTATTCCCGTGAGCCATCGTCGCTGTCATTATCTACAACGATAAAGTGGTTCACACCCAGCTTACGGTAATAGTCCAGAAAATATGGCAGGCGGATAATCTCGTTTCGCAAGGTCGTAAACGCAAGAATAGAGCTTGGCAAAATTTGATCGGTTCTATTTACAACGCCCCGTAATTGACGGCGTTTGCGCAAAGCCCGATAAAGAAGCCTTCGCCGCCGCAAGCGCAATTTATAAGCTGTCCAAAGTTCTTGCATTATCCTGATCAGTAATTAATTCAGCCACTCAAAATTAGCATAACGCAGTTTTTTATCCTTGGTAATGCCTGTTTTAATGCCATCACCAAGCGATCCAAAACCGTTTGAGAGACCCTGACAACAGCACTACTCACTCAAATATCTCGAATTTAACGAAAGCTATCCTGCTTGCAGCCAATACATTTATCGAAGCTTTCACCTGATTTATTGCGCTGCCTGCTGTAGCGCTACCATTTCGTTTAAATATTGCGAGAATTCGTCGCGCAAATCTTCGCGGGCCAAGGCAAAGGCAACCGTTGCCTGCAAAAAACCGGCCTTTGAGCCACAATCAAACCGCTGCCCACGGAAACGCAGCCCATAAACATTGCGCCCCTGATCAATCTCTTTTGCAATCGCATCCGTTAATTGAATTTCACCACCCGCGCCCTGCTTGATCTTGTTCAAATTACGCAACACATGCGGTGTAAGAATATAGCGACCAATCACAGCCAGATTCGACGGCTCGGTTCCGGTCGGGGGTTTTTCAACCATGCCTTTTACCGACACCAGCGCACCCATATCTTCTTTGATGTCCAGCACGCCATAGGCAGATGCCTTTTCATGTGAAACCTCCATTGCGGCGACGATGCAGCCGCCGCTTTCTTCATACGCTTCCACCATTTGTTGCAAACACGGCTTTTCCGCCGCGATCACGTCGTCAGGCAAAATAACCGCAAAAGGTTCATTCGTGATCAAGCGCCGAGCGCACCACACCGCGTGACCCAAACCCAATGCCTTGTGTTGGCGAATATAGGCAATTGCGCCGCTTTCCATGTTGGTGTCTTTTAGAACCTCCAGCAACTCGGTTTTCCCGGCTTTGCGCAGAATTGCCTCAAGCGTTGGGGCAATATCGAAATAATCCTCAAGCGCGCCTTTTCCACGCGAGGTCACAAAGATAAATTCCTTGATGCCCGCCGCCCGCGCCTCATCGATTGCATATTGAATCAACGGGCGATCAACCAGTGTCATAATTTCTTTTGGAACGGATTTTGTGGCGGGTAAGAACCGCGTTCCCATCCCCGCCACGGGAAATATTGCTTTTGTAACTTTACGTTTCATTGCGAACACTCATTGTTGTATAAATTGTTAAGCCGAAATGGTCTTTTTATATTAGCACCTAAAACATTAATTACACAAGAACACCTAAACATATACCATTCTTAAAGAAAAATATGTGGCATAAGCGCCGTAAAAACTAGACAATATTCGTACCGGCTAGAACGTGGTTTTATAGCACTTAAACCGGTTCCAGACGGACGCCGGGCGCGTAGGCAATGAAAAACGGATTGGCATAATCCGCTTTGCCGTAGAGCAAGGGGCTGTGGTCATCAAACCGCACAACATGCCCGCCAGCGCCAGCCAAAACCGCGTGGCCAGCCGCCGTGTCCCACTCCATCGTTCGCCCCACGCGTGGGTAAATATCGGCTTCGCCTGTCGCAACCAGACAGAATTTCAAGGACGATCCCGCACTTTTTGAATCCTGCACAGAGTATTTGTTAATGTAATCCTCGGTTGCCTGGTCCCGATGCGATTTCGAAGCCACAACCATCAGCGCGCTATTGTCCGGTTTGGAAACACAAACCGGTGTGGTCGGCCCAGCCATATCCTTTGGAAAAGCGCCGGTTTCTTCAACCGACTTCCCCGTTTCATCCGTGTAAAACAGCCGCCCGCGGGCAGGGGCATAAACCACGCCCCGAACCGGAACACCGTTTTCAACATAAGCGATATTCACCGTGAAATCACCGCGCCTTTTGATGAATTCTTTGGTGCCATCCAATGGATCGACAATGATAAAACAGCTGGCTTTCATGCTGTGGGATTCGGCCTGCTCCTCTGTGACCAGCACCACATCCGGGAACGCCTTGCGCAACCCGGCCGAAATAATGGCATCCGCGGCCTCGTCGGCAACTGTAACAGGGCTATCGTCTGATTTGGTCTTAACCTGAAAATCATCACGCCCGTATATTTCCATGATCTTGTCACCGGCCTCTAGGGCAAGACGCCTGAAAACGCGGCTCATCTGGTTATAATTCACGTTTATCTCCTGATATTTGCGGTATTCGCACAGTTGTTGTATTCTGTTTACCATCCTTTTATGGTGCTCTGGTAAAGGAACAGCAAGAATTCCTTGCAATAATAGGCGTTCATGGCTCGAGCAGCAGGTATTTTGCGGTTATGTTTCAACATAAAACCAATCAAAGCGGCTTTTCCTCCGGCATTAGATTGCTGGAATTAATTTACCATGCCACTGTGCGCAGCGTGCGGCAAAGCCACGGGAATGCCTTTGTCGGTCTGTTTATGAATATTTTGCAGACCGTGATTTTTGTGATGGCATTTTACATCATGTTTTCAATTCTGGGCCTAAAGGCTTTGGCTGTCAGGGGCGATTTCCTGCTTTATATCATGACCGGAATCTTTCTGTTTCTAACCCATATCAAAGCCCTCGGCGCTGTGGTTGGCTCCGAGGGGCCGGCCTCGCCGATGATGAAGCACGCGCCGATGAACACATTGATTGCAATCAGCGCAGCAGCACTGGGCGCTCTTTATATCCAGGTATTGTCGCTGGCCGTGGTTTTATTTGTCTATCACGTTGCATTTACGCCGGTAGAAATATACGATCCGGTGGCTGCTATGGGTATGTTTCTACTGGCCTGGTTTACCGGTGCGGCAATTGGCATGGTGCTTTTGGCGGCCAAACCTTGGATGCCCGAATTTATCAGCATTATCACAGTGATTTATTCCCGCGCGAATATGATTGCCTCGGGGAAAATGTTTTTGGCCAATTCATTGCCTGCGGAACGTCGCGCATTATTTGACTGGAACCCGTTATTTCACAGTATTGATCAATCCCGTGGCTTTACCTTTTTAAACTACAGCCCTCATTATACATCTATCAGCTATCCGCTGATCCTTGGCATCGTCTTATTGATGATCGGTTTGATGGGCGAATTCTACACGCGCAAATATGCTTCGCTTAGTTGGTCGGCACGGCGATAAATTCCATAATAAAACACATAATACCCCATTCACTCCAAAACCCGAAAGTTTTGGTTTGAGATTATGCGGAAGTTA
>CAYSBD010000056.1:11399-14910 GCA_964429175.1 uncultured Marinosulfonomonas sp. | reverse complement strand
AAGCCGAGTTATTTCGGTTTGATCCCACCCAGAAGATTGTGGGACTTAACAATTACCCAATATATTGCGCAATACTCTGGCAGAATCAAACCTGCCATTGCGCCCAGCGCATAAAGGAACCTGTAAAATGACCCGCAAACTTGCGCCGCAAAGCCGCCCTGAATTATCCGGTTTCAACTGGCAAGACGCCTTGATGCTGGATGATCAATTAACTGAAGAAGAACGCATGATCCGCGATTCCGCCAAATCTTATGCGCAGGAAAAATTGCAACCGCGCATTACCAAAGCCTTTGCAAACGAAACCACCGACCCCGAAATCTTCCGTGAAATGGGTGAAATGGGCCTGCTGGGCGTCACCATCCCCGAAGAATACGGCGGCATTGATGCCGGCTATGTGGCCTATGGTCTGGTGGCGCGTGAAGTTGAGCGCGTCGACAGCGGTTATCGCTCGATGATGTCGGTGCAATCATCTTTGGTGATGTATCCGATCTATGCTTACGGCAGTGATTCGCAGCGCGAAAAATACCTGCCCAAACTGGCCAGCGGCGAATTTATCGGCTGTTTCGGTCTGACCGAACCTGACGCGGGATCCGATCCGGGGTCGCTAAAAACCGTGGCCAAAAAAACCGACGCGGGTTATCTGTTGAACGGCACAAAGATGTGGATCTCCAACAGCCCGATTGCCGATGTTTTTGTGGTTTGGGCAAAATCCGAGGCCCACGGCGGCAAAATTCGCGGCTTTGTTCTGGACAAAGGCACCAAAGGCCTGACGGCACCGAAAATCGAAGGCAAAATGAGCCTGCGCGCCTCGATCACCGGTGAAATTGTAATGCAGAATGTCGAGGTTGGCCAAGACGCGCTGCTGCCACATGTCGAGGGATTAAAGGGACCATTTGGCTGCCTGAACCGTGCGCGTTACGGCATTGCGTGGGGGGTGATGGGCGCGGCCGAGGCCTGTTGGCACGGCGCGCTGCAATACGGTCTGGACCGCAAGCAGTTTAATAAACCTCTGGCCGGCACGCAGTTATTTCAGTTGAAACTGGCCAATATGCAGACGGAAATCAGCCTTGGTTTGCAGGCGTGTCTGCGGGTCGGGCGCCTGATGGACGAGGCCAAGGCCGCACCGGAAATGGTTTCGCTGATCAAGCGCAACAACTGCGGCAAGGCGCTGGAGATTGCCCGCCATGCCCGCGATATGCATGGCGGCAACGGTATCAGCCTGGAATTTCAGGTGATCCGCCATATGGTTAACCTTGAAACGGTGAACACCTACGAGGGCACCCACGATGTGCATGCGTTAATTTTGGGTCGGGCGCAGACGGGATTGCAGGCGTTCTTTTAACCTTTCGGGTTTTAATCAGCTGTGCTGCGCCGGCCTCATCCAGCGCAACCGCAAGGCGTTGCTCAGCACAAAAACGCTGGACAGCGACATCGCGCCAGCCGCCAGCATCGGTGATAATAAAATGCCGAAAAAAGGAAATAAAACCCCCGCCGCCACCGGCACCAAAAGCACGTTATAACCAAAGGCCCAAAACAGGTTCTGTTTGATGTTTTTCATGCTGCGCTGGGAAATATCAAAGGCGTTCACCACCCCGTTCAGATCGCCCGACATCAACACCACATCGGCCGCCTCAATCGCAACATCGGTGCCGGTGCCAATGGCGATGCCAACGTCCGCTGTGGCCAAGGCCGGTGCGTCATTGATGCCATCGCCAACATAGGCCAGTTTGCTGCCGGATTTGCGCAGATCATTCAGCGCGGCAACCTTGCCATCGGGCAACACTTCGGCCACCACATGATCAATGCCCAATTCAAAGGCGATTGCGTCGGCCGTGCCCTGATTATCCCCGGTTATCATCGCCACTTTGAACCCCAAATCATGCAAGGCCTTGATCGCTGCGGGTGTGGTTGTCTTAATCGGGTCCGACACAGCCAAAACCGCAGCCACAATCCCGTCAATGGCTATATAAAGCGGGGTTTTTCCGGTTTTTCCCAACTCGGTTCCTTGCTGATGAAACCCGCCCAAATCAATATTCTCGCGCAGCATTAACCGGTCTGCGCCGATCAAAATAGCCTTGCTGTCTACAATCGCGCGCACACCATATCCGGTGATCGAGCTAAAATCCGTCATCATCGGCAATGTCATATTCTTGTCTTTTGCCGCGCGTATAATCGCCTTGGCAATCGGATGCTCGGAGCTGGATTCAACCGCCGCGGCAAGGCGCAGAACATCGTCGTAATGAAAGCCCTTGGCGATGGTGTAATCGGTCAATTCGGGGCGACCCTCGGTCAAGGTGCCGGTTTTATCCAGCGCTACGATACCGGTTTCTTGCAGCATTTGCAGCGCGTCACCTTTGCGAAACAGCACCCCCATTTCAGCCGCGCGCCCGGTGCCCACCATGATCGAGGTCGGCGTGGCCAAGCCCATGGCGCAAGGACACGCGATAATTAGCACAGAAACCCCGGCCACCAAGGCAAAACTAAGCACCGGATCAGGCCCGAAAACAAGCCAGACTAAAACGGTAACAACAAAAATGATCAAAATAATCGGCACAAAAATAGAGGTGATTTTATCAACCATAGCCTGAATCGGCAGTTTGGCCCCTTGCGCCTGCTCGACCATCAGAATGATCTGCGCCAGCACCGTATCCGCCCCGACGTGAGTGGCCCGAAAGGTTAACGCCCCCGCGCCGTTAATCGTGCTGCCAACCAGCTTTGCACCAACGGCCTTTTCAACCGCAGCCGGCTCGCCGGTGATCATGCTTTCCTCGACAAAAGAGCTGCCACTTAGCACCACGCCATCCGTGGCAATTTTTTCGCCCGGGCGCACATGGATCACATCGCCTTGAACAATTTCATCAATTGGCAGCTCAATCACATCAGCGCCGCGTTCAACCCGCGCGGTTTTGGCTTGCAGGCCAACCAGCTTGCGAATGGCCTCGCCGGTGCGGCCCTTGGCGCGGGCCTCAAGATAGCGGCCAAGCAGGATCAGAACGACGATCACGGCCGCGGCCTCGTAATAAACATGCGCGGTGCCTTTGGGCAAAATTTGCGGCGCAAAAGTGGAAACCAGCGAAAAACAATACGCCGCCCCCGTGCCCAGCGCGACCAGAGAATTCATTTCAGGCGCGCCCTTTAACAACGCCGGAATCCCCAGTTTGTAAAACCGCAAACCGGGACCAAACAACACCAGCGTGGTCAGGAAGAATTGCAACAATCGGCTGTTTTGCGCGCCGATCGTATTGTTGACCCAGTGATGCACGCCGGGAATAAAATGCCCGCCCATTTCAATGGCAAACACCGGCAGGGCCAAAATCGCGGCAATCAGGGTCAGGCGGCCAAGCTTGCTGATTTCATCGGCCTTGCGCTGCGCTTTGCCATCGTTATCCGAGGTCGCCGATGATTTTATTTTGGCGGGATAGCCCGCATCGGTCGCGACGGCCATGATTTGGGCGGGGCTGATGGCGTTGGCGGCAAAGCGCACGGTGGCGGTTTCGGTGGCCAGATTAAC
>CAYSBD010000056.1:0-11299 GCA_964429175.1 uncultured Marinosulfonomonas sp. | reverse complement strand
GGCCAGATTAACCGCGGCGAGTTCCACGCCTTCAACCGCATTCAAAGCCTTTTCGGCGCGCCCCGAGCAGGCGGCACAGCTCAGGCCCTCGATTTGCAACGAGACCGTTTTCAGATCAGACATTTACTTAAACCTTACGTTTTAAAGTATCGCCAAATTGCAGTTTTGGTGCCAGCTCTACGCGCTGCGTAGCGTCTTCTCCAGCAGCGCGGGCCGCGATTATTTCGGCAGCAATACGGCCGATTTCATGGCGCCCAGCGTCCATTGTCGCCAGATGTTTTGGTAAACCGTCCAGCAACTCAACCCCGTTAAATCCGGCCAGACCGACCTTTCCAGGCACATCAATGCCCTGCTCCAGACAATAAAGCAACCCGCCCGCGCCAATCATGTCATTGGAATAATACAGAAAATCCAGATCCGGCGAACGGTTTAAAATCGCCTTTGTCATTTCACGCCCTTTGACCAGCGCGGAGCCACCAGAATAAAATTCCTGATCGGCAACCTCAATACCGGCTTTGGCCAAGGCTTCGGTAAAGCCTTCAAAGCGTTTGCGCGCCCGATGATCCAGCGGCATATTTGTGCCCATAAATCCGATTTTACGATAGCCCTGTTTGATAATCGCCTTGGCCATTTTGCGACCCGCACGGCGTTGCGACAACCCGACAACCGCATCAACCGGATCGCCATCCAGATCCATAATTTCAACGACCGGAATATCGGCGCTGCGCATCATCGCCCGCGCCGCATCGGTATGTTCCAGCCCCGCAATAATCACCCCCGAGGGGCGCCACGACAGCATTTCAAATAGCACGGATTCTTCTTTTTCCGGCAGATAATTTGTAACGCCAATCACCGGCTGCAACGGGGTTTCGTCCAGCACTTTGGAGATCGCGCTCATGACCTCGGGGAACACCATATTCGAGAGCGACGGGATAATCACCGCCACCAGATTAACCCGTTGCGAGGCCAGCGCACCAGCGATTTTATTGGGCACATAACCCAGCTGTTTTGCCGCCGCCACGACCTTGATGCGGGTTGTTTCCGATACATCGTCGCGCCCGCGCAAAACCCGGCTAACCGTCATTTCGCTAACGCCCGCCACTTCGGAAACATCGCGTAATGTTAAGGGGCGTTTGGCGGGGTTATGTTGTGGTGACACTGGCGGCAATCCTGTATTTAACGATTAGTCATTGTTACAGGCTATTTGGCGCTTGTCCAATATAGATTATCCAATTACGTTACCGCTAACAGGAATATCCTGCCAAACCGTAACGGCGCGTCAGGATAGAAAAAAGGGAGCGGTGGGCCAACAACGCTCCCTTTTTATTTTAGCCTACATTTTAAAGATGCGGTAAATCGCCGGGATCACCAGAACCGTCAGGATTGTCGAGGTGGCCAGCCCGAATAGCAGCGAAATAGCCAAGCCCTGAAAGATTGGATCGGGCAGAATAATAATCGCCCCGATCATCGCCGCAACCGCCGTCAGCAGGATGGGTTTAAAACGGGTGGCACCGGCGGCAATCAGGATATCCAGATCAACTTTGCCCTTGCCTTCGTGGATGATAAAATCCACCAGCAGGATCGAATTTCGCACAATAATCCCGGCAAGCGCAATAAAGCCGATCATCGAAGTGGCCGAAAACGGCGCGTCAAACAGCCAGTGGCCATAGACGATACCAAGGAAGGTCAGCGGCACCGGCGTCAGCACCACCAACGGCAAACGAAATGAGCCAAATTGCGCCACCACAAGAATGTAAATCCCCAACAGCGCCACAGCAAAAGCCGCACCCATATCGCGGAAAGTCACCCAAGTGACCTCCCATTCGCCATCCCACAGCAGGGCCGGTGTGCTTTCGTCATCGGGTTGGCCGTGCAGAATTATTCTGGGCTGCTCGATGCCAATTGCATCCCAATCCATCTTGTCCAGTTCATTGGCAACCGCAATCATGCCATAAAGCGGTGCCTCGAATTCTCCGGCCATTTCGCCCATAACCATTTCAGCGTAACGCCCGTTATGGCGGAAAATCGGAAAGGATGCACGCTCTTCGATAGTTTGCACGACATCGCCCAATTCAACCACACCGCGACCACCGGGCAGCACATTGGCAGGCACGGGTGTTGCCATCATCCGCTCGTCAATTACGCGGTCACTGCGATCACGCCCGACCACAATCGGGATCGGCTGACGGCCATCGCCACGGTGCGAATACCCCACGGTAATGTTGCTGTTCAGCAGGCGCAGAGTGTCCAGCGCGTCGCGTTCCTGAACCTGATAAAACTCTAGATCATCGGGTGATAATATGGCGCGCAAACGCCGTGGAGGAACCCCGAAACTATCGTCGACATCCACCACATAAGGCACGGCCTCAAAGGCTTTGCGGATTTTTTTCGCGGCCAGACGGCGGGTATCGGCATCGGGTCCGTAAACCTCGGCCAGCAGGGTTGCGATCACGGGCGGGCCGGGGGGTGGCTCGACCGTTTTGATGTTGGTGCCCGGCGGCATATCCATTTCTTTCAGCAGCTCGCGCAACTCCAGCGCAACCTCGTGGCTAGAGCGCTCCCGCTCGTTTTTGGGCAGCAGTTTAATTTGAACATCGCCCATTTCAGGCAATTGACGCAGAAAATAATGCCGCACCAAGCCGTTGAAATTAAAGGGAGAAGCCGTGCCGGCATAGGTTTGCACCGAAACAACCTCTGCAAGTCCCAGCGCGATCCGGCCGGCCTGTTGAGCGACCGCATCTGTGGCCTCGACCGAGGAACCTTCGGGCAAATCAATCACCACGCTCAATTCGCTTTTGTTGTCAAACGGCAGTAATTTAACGGTTACATCTTTGGTGTAAAACGCCGCTAATGAGCCGAATGAAATAACAATCACGACCGCCAAAAACACTGCGCTGACAAATTTTGAACGCAACAACGGGCGGGCAACGAATGTAAATACTTTACCCAACCTGCCGCCTGCTTCCCCATCTTCATCGTGGTGCAATTCGGCTTTGCCCGCGACTTTTATCATCAACCACGGGGTGAGCATAACGGCCACAAAGAACGAAAATATCATCGCGGCCGAGGCATTGGCCGGAATCGGGCTCATGTATGGACCCATCAGACCCGACACAAACATCATCGGCATCAAGGCCACAACCACGGTCAGGGTCGCAACAATCGTCGGGTTTCCGACCTCGGCAACCGCGGCAATCGCAGCCCCCATCCGGCTTTTCCTTTGCCCCTTCATGCCCCAATGTCTGGCGATATTTTCGATCACCACAATCGCATCATCCACCAAAATCCCGATCGAGAAAATCAGCGCAAACAACGAAACACGGTTTAGCGTGTAGCCCATGATCCACGCCGCAAACAGCGTTAACAAAATGGTCACCGGAATAACCACAGCCACCACGATTGCTTCGCGCCAACCGATTGTAAACAGGATTAATGCAATGATGGACACGGTCACTATGGCAATCTTGACCAGCAGTTTACTGGCCTTTTCATCTGCGGTTTGGCCGTAATCGCGCGTCACTTCTACCGCGATGCTATCCGGAATCAGATTGCCTTTCAGGCTCTCGAGCTTGCGCAAAATACTCTCGGAGACAACCACGGCATTGGCACCGGCGCGCTTGGCAATCGCAAGCGTAACCGCAGGCGCACGTTGAACCACGCCGTGCTGATCTTTGTGCAAACTTGCAGCATGCACGTCATCCAGATCGGAAACAAAAGCAACCTCGGCAACATCGCGCACATAAACCGGCCGGCCATCGCGCGAGGTCAGTTTCAGGTTGCCGATCTCGCTGGGCGTTGCCAGGGTTTTGCCTAAAATAAAGGCGGTTTGCTGGCCCTCGCTACGCACGGTTCCGACCGGAATCGAGCTGTTGGCCCCCTGAACCTTGCCCACCAATTGTTGCAGGGTGATGCCGTAAAGCGCAAGTTTTTCAGGGTCCGGCGCCACGCGCAAGGCTTCGCGGGTTTCGCCAACGATATAGGTCAGGCCCACCTCGTCAACCTTGGCCATTTCAAATTCAACCTCGCGCACGATGCGGGTTAAATCATTGGCGTTCATGCCGTCCTGACCGGGAATCGGCGAAAATGTAAGCGCCACAATCGCCACATCGTTAATGCCGCGCCCGATCACAAGCGGTTCGGGAATGCCAACCGGAATGCGGTTCATATTGGCGCGGATTTTGTCATGCACACGCAAAATCGCAATTTCGGATTGAACACCGACCATAAAACGGGCCGTGACCAGCACCTGATTGTCGCGCGTCGAGGAATAAACATGCTCGACCTGATCAATGGCTTTGACGATATTTTCCAAGGGTTTGGTGATCAATCTGACCGCATCATCAGCCTTTAGGCCAGCGGCCTGAACGTGAATGTTAACCAAAGGCACCGAAATCTGCGGTTCTTCTTCGCGCGGCAAACTGGCCAATGCAAGCATACCAACAGCAAAAGATGTCAGCAATATCAACGGTGTAAGGGGCGACGCGATAAAGGCTTTGGTCAGCCAGCCGGCCAGCCCAAGTTTCTGTTCTGTGTTATCGCTCATTGTTCTGTCACCAATTCATCACCGGCGACAAGACCTGTCAGGACTTCGTGCCAGATTTCGCCATCGCGGTTAATTTTCGCGCCCAGCACGATTGCACGCCGGATCGGCCCCGCCGCGCTCTGAACTGTGACAAAATCAATGCCGCCTCGCATCGAAATTGCATCCTCAGGCACCAGCAAAGCCTGACGCGTGCCAACCGGAAGAAGCACCGGAACCCGCCGGCCAATAAACCGGTCATCCAGATCGGTAACCTCGACATCGGCCAGCACGCGGCCGCCTTCGATTTGCGGATAAATCTTGACCAACAGGCCGGTTTGACCATCGCCAATTTCAATTTTCTCACCGGTTTTTAGCGTCGCCGCGTGGCGTTCGGGAATGGCCAGACGCAAGAAAACCCCGCCGCCACCGATCACTGCGATGCTTTCGCCCGGGGTCGCAACCGCCCCCTTGGATGTTGGAACCGACAACACCACCCCGTCACCCGGCGCGATCACTTCGCCCTCGGAAACGCGCTGATTAACCACGGCCTGATTGGATTGGATTGTGTTAATTTCGCCCCGCAACACATCAACCTGCGTGGCCAGTTGCTCGAACCTCTGCTTGGTAATCACACCGCGCTTGAACAATGCCTCGCCGCGCCCCAAATCAATCTGCGCGGCGGTCAGGCGCGGTTGCAAGGTTGCGATTTGCGCATCCATCGCCGCCAACTGAAAGGCCAGTTTATCATCCCTGATCAACGCAATGCGCTGACCGGCCACGACCTGATCGCCTTCATTGACATCCAGCTCGACAATCGTGCCGCCGGTGCGCGCCCGTGCAGGCACACGATCACGGGTTTCAACCACGCCGAAAACGGCCTTCCATTCGGTTATCGGTTGCGGGGAAACTGTAAGCGTTTCTGACTGGGCAATATTTGCGCCCAGCAATGCGATGACAAGTGGCAGCATAAATTTCATATCAGGCGTCCTTTAGTTATCAACCAGAGCGGGTTATTTTATGTTGCTATAAACATGATGGCTTTACAAGGAATCTATTGTCGTATTCACAACACTGAATACGACTAGCAAATCGAATTTCTCAAGTAAAGCCCGAAAACACTTTAACATAGGCGGTCACGGAAATTCGGACCCGGCTAAAAGTAGCTAAAAGTGAAAAAATGCAGGAGGCAGCCCAAAGAACTAGTGCTGCGGATCTTCTTAGCTAAACTGCTCGCGGATCAGGCGTTCTTCTAATCCGTGACCGGGATCAAATAAAATCCGGTGCGAAACAGTCGCCTCGCTGCGGATTTCCACCGCCACCACATCGCGCACCGGCTGGCTGTCGGCGCCGGCCATCACGGGGCGCTTTTCTGACTCTAGAACATCAATGCGCACGACTGATGATTTGGGCAACAACGCCCCGCGCCAACGTCTGGGGCGAAACGGCGCTACGGCAGTTAAGGCCAAAACCTCGGATCCAATCGGCAGGATCGGGCCATGCGCCGAGTAATTATAAGCCGTGGATCCGGCCGGTGTAGACACCATAACACCGTCGCAAGAAAGTTCGCCAAGCCGCAGCCTTCCATCCACAGAAATACGCAGTTTTGCCGCCTGCTGGCCCGCCCGCAACAGCGATACTTCGTTAATTGCAAGCGCATTATGGATGGTTCCATCGCGGCATTCAGCCCGCATGGACAGCGGATTTATCACCTCTTCCTCGGCATCCTGCAACCGTTTGATCAGCCCGTCTTCCTCGTAGGTATTCATCAAAAATCCGACAGTGCCCCGATTCATGCCATAAACCGGCAGTTGCAATTTCTGCGCGCCATGCATGATTTGCAGCATAAACCCATCACCGCCCAGCGCAACAATCAGGTCGGATTTTTCCAGCTGCTCATTGCCGTAACGGGCCGCCAGCCGCGCCAGCGCAATTTGCGCGCTATCGACATCACTTGCCACAAATGCGATTTTCAGATGATTGGTCATCGGGTTTCCTTTTGCTTGGCTAAATGCTTTGCCCAGCAAAAGGCAAAACGCAAGCCCGTATTGACGACAAATCCGTATTCTTTGTCGCTTTTCTGTGTCGCTTTACAGGCTTTTGCTATTGGCTTATCTGGGCTAAGAAGTCGGCAAAACAAATGACACCCAAAGGAGCCTTTGTAATGAACACCACAGATACCAATGATTTTTTCACCCAAAGCCTTGCGTCGCGCGATGCGGATATATTTGAAACCATCACCAACGAATTACACCGTCAACGGACCGAAATCGAGCTGATTGCCTCGGAAAACATCGTTTCATTGGCCGTGATGCAGGCCCAAGGCACCGTGTTAACCAATAAATACGCCGAAGGCTATCCGGGCCGTCGTTATTACGGTGGCTGCCAACATGTCGATGTAACCGAAACGCTGGCGATCGAGCGCGCCAAGGAATTGTTTGGTTGTGATTTTGCCAATGTGCAACCCAATTCGGGCAGCCAAATGAATCAGGCGGTGTTTCTGGCCCTGCTGCAACCCGGTGATACATTCATGGGGCTTGATCTGAATTCGGGCGGGCATCTGACGCATGGATCACCCGTGAATATGTCGGGAAAATGGTTTAACGTCGTTTCTTATGGCGTGCGCGAAGATAATAATCTGCTGGATATGGATGCCGTGCGCAAAGCCGCGCTGGAACATAAACCCAAGTTGATTATCGCTGGCGGCACCGCTTATTCGCGCGTTTGGGATTGGGAAGCGTTCCGTGCAATTGCCGACGAAATTGGCGCGTATTTCATGGTCGACATGGCCCATATTGCCGGTCTGGTTGCCGGTGGAGTGCATCCTTCGCCGCTGCCGCATGCCCATGTGACAACGACGACTACGCATAAATCCTTGCGCGGTCCGCGCGGCGGTATGGTGCTGACAAATGACGCCGCCATTGCCAAGAAAATCAATTCTGCCGTTTTTCCCGGCCTGCAAGGTGGCCCGTTAATGCATGTGATCGCGGCCAAAGCGGTGGCTTTTGGCGAGGCACTAAAACCCGAATTCAAGGATTACGCGGCCCAAGTAGTGGCCAACGCCCGCGCCATGGCGGACCAGCTGATCAAGGGTGGCATCAACGTGGTTTCCGGTGGCACCGACAACCATCTGATGCTGGCCGATCTGCGCCCAAAAGGCGTAACCGGCAAAGCCGCCGAGGCCGCATTGGGCCGTGCAAATATCACAACCAATAAAAATGGCGTGCCGTTTGACCCTGAAAAACCGTTTGTAACTTCGGGCATCCGTTTGGGCACGCCCGCAGGCACAACACGCGGTTTCAAAGAGGCCGAGTTCCGTCAGATTGCCGACTGGATTGTCGAGGTTGTTGACGGTTTGGCCGCAAATGGCCCCGAGGATAACGCGGCGATTGAGGTAGATGTAAAAGCCAAGGTTGAAGCGCTTTGCGCAGGGTTTCCACTATACCCGACCCTCTGATATTTTCGCAAAATACATGCCCCCGTCGCCGTAGAATGCGGCGGGGTTATCGGTATATTTTATATAAATTCGCGCCAGCGCAGCACTGAAATAATCAGGGCCGACACCACAATAAATATCATGGCCAAACTGCCCAGCAGGTTTAGAAATACACCTTTGCGTCGATCCACAGGGTCAACCGATTTTAGAAAATCAACACATGATTTATGCGCCGCATCCACCCTGTCAAAATCAATCCGTTTTTGCAATTTAGGATTTTGCGCGAATGCCGCGGTTTGCGCCAGATAAGTTGCCTCTTGTTTTAGCCACTTTGGCATCAAACGACCGGCGCGGCGCAGTTTGGTTGCCAAATCTTTTCCACCTACCCCAAGGCGCTCTTTCATCAGATCGGCCACCTCGGACGCTTTCTGCTGAACTTTTTCTGTCATACTAAACGCCACCCCTTACAACGCCGAAATAATAGCAACGGGGCGTCCAAGATTCAACAGCCTCTGGCGCAATCTATGCAACCTCGTTAAATCACCTGTATGTTGAACACAATTATTTCAGGCACCCCCACAGATCAGCCGCCGCTGCTAATTTCCCACGGCCTATTTGGTTCGGCCCGCAACTGGGGTGCGATTGCCAAAACCCTGTCAAACGAGCGCCAGATTATCAGCGTTGATATGCGCAATCACGGTGCAAGTGATTGGTTTAACAGCCACAGTTATACCGATTTGGCCGCTGATTTAGCCACCGTAATATCGGCCCATGGCGGTGTCGCGGATCTGATCGGTCATTCAATGGGCGGCAAGGCAGCGATGGTTCTGGCGTTAAATCACCCACAAATGTTGCGGCGTTTGATTGTTGCCGATATCGCCCCTGTTATTTATGATCGCACGCAGATGCTAATTATTGATGCGCTGCGTGGTCTGGATTTAGAGAAAATCAACAAACGCTCGCAAGCCGATGCGTTACTTAGCAGCCATATAAACGATGCAGGAACCCGCGCGTTTTTGTTGCAATCGCTTGATTTAAAAGAGAAACGCTGGCGACTAAATCTGGATGTGTTAGAGGCCGAAATGCCGAATATTATGGGGTTTCCCGATCTGGACGGGCCATTTTCGAGGCCGACATTATTTCTGTCCGGCGCTAATTCCGATTACGTTTTACCCCAACACCGGGACCGTATCAAAACCCTGTTTCCAAAGGCCCGCTTTGCACGCATTCCGGGTGCCGGCCATTGGCTCCACGCCGAAAAACCGCGCGAATTCGGGGCAACGGCGCGGGTGTTTCTTAACAGCTCGGACTAGGTTTTAGCGCAGTGCATCCACTTTTTTGGCAACCCACCACGAAACTGGAAAAGCCGTAATAAACCCGAAAGCTGCCGCATAAATGATTGGCATCAAGGTGTCATAGCCCAAAACCAGAACGACAATAATGGCAATGCCCGCAAGGGTTGACGAGATGAATGAATACATAACAAGTGTCAGTCGTAACATTGGGTGTCCTCCGTAAAGTGTCGATACCTACACGATTCAATAATTAAAACCGCAATGTCTGTCGTTGATTTACATCAACTTATCCCAACGCGGGAATGCGCTTACTAGTTTCACGGATTTGCACGTTCGTCAATGTGACAGAATGGGTGCTGCCCTATTTGCTCAGCACCCTATTCACATAAACCTCGGCGATCTGCACCGCATTAAGTGCCGCACCTTTGCGCAAATTATCCGACACACACCACAGGTTAATACCGTTATCAATCGTGCTGTCCTGACGGATGCGCGAAATGAAAGTCGCGTAATCGCCAACGCATTCAACCGGCGAAACATAACCGCCATCCTCGCGTTTATCGATCACCATAATGCCGGGTGCCTCGCGCAAAATATCGCGGGCTTCGTCTTCGTCCAGGAAATCCTCGAACTCGATATTTATGGATTCAGAGTGGCCAACAAACACCGGCACACGCACACAGGTTGCGGTGACTTTGATACTTTTATCAATGATCTTTTTGGTTTCCACCACCATTTTCCATTCTTCTTTGGTGCTGCCGTCCTCCATAAAATCATCAATATGCGGGATCACATTAAAGGCGATCTGCTTGGTGAATTTGTTCGGCGCAACCTCCTGACCGGGCACATAAATGCCTTTGGTCTGGTTCCACAGCTCGTCCACCGCTTCTTTGCCGCCGCCCGACACAGATTGATACGTCGAAACCACCACCCGTTTAATCGTGGCACGATCATGCAATGGTTTCAACGCCACAACCATCTGCGCGGTTGAACAATTGGGGTTGGCGATGATCATTTTGTTCTTATAACCCTCGATCGCATCGGCATTTACCTCGGGCACAATCAACGGGATCGCCGGATCATAACGGTAAAGCGATGAATTATCGATTACCAAACAACCCGATTTGGCCGCGATTGGCGCGTATTTTTTAGTGGCCTCGGATCCCACGGCAAACAGCGCAATATCCCAGCCGGTAAAATCAAACCCGTCCAGATCCTGGGTTTTAAGCGTGCGATCACCAAAGCTGATTTCGGTTCCCAGTGAACGGCGCGAGGCAAGAACGGCAATCTTGTCCACATCGAATTTGCGTTCGTCCAGAATATTCAGCATTTCGCGGCCCACATTTCCAGTGGCCCCAACGACGGCGATTTTATAGCCCATAACGCGGGTCTCCTTTGATAGGTTCTTTCGTATTCTTGGCGCTATAACGCAACATTGGCGCAGGGGAAAGGGATTGTTGTTGACTTATGTTTGCCCAAAGGTCATACGCCCCCATCCCTGAGCGGTGGCCGCGTGAGCAACCCGCCTAAATTTACGAAGGCAGTCAGGGCGCCCCAAGGTGCGAGAACCTTTCACCCAAGTTCCCATTCACGCGGGGTTCTGACGGCCCGAACGGGTCGCAACCTTTGACGTTGGCCGGCTTACGGTCAAAAACGGATTCACGCAGGGCAATGCGCCTTGCCATTTTTTATGAAAGGGTCATTTATGACCACATTTGCTGATCTGGGCCTGTCGCCCAACATTCTAAAAGCCATTGACGAGGCGGGTTATAAAAACCCGTCACCGATTCAAGAACAGGCTATTCCGCTGGCGCTTGCCGGCCATGATATCATGGGTCTTGCCCAAACCGGCACCGGTAAAACCGCCGCCTTTGGCCTGCCGCTGATCGAAAAACTAATGAGCGACGGCTTTAAGGCCCCGCCCAAAAACACCAAGTCGCTGATCCTTGCGCCAACCCGCGAGCTGGTGAATCAAATCGCCGAAAACCTGCGCCAATATGTGCGTAAAACCCACCTGAAAGTGAACCTTGTGGTTGGCGGTGTGTCGAT
>CAYSBD010000055.1:0-15243 GCA_964429175.1 uncultured Marinosulfonomonas sp. | reverse complement strand
AGGCACCCGTGGACCAACGGTCAGGTTGAAATAATGAATAAGAAAATCAAGGCACGCGCGACGAAAAAATACCACTACGAGAGCGTTGAGAGCCTGAAGAAGCATCTGCTGGCATACAATTTCCAGCGGCCTCTAAAAGTGTTGAAATATATGTCTCCCTATGACAAAATGATCGCGATATATGGAGGAAAAGCCTAGCTATTTCGGCTTGATCCTACCCGGAAGATTGTGGGACTAAACAGTTAAGTATCCTCGCCAAAGGCATATAATCTTTTCTGGAGCGCCAAAACTATTATGCCTCCGGCGGGGATATTTATGGAACAATAATTAAGCAATTGGTAACTATGATCATTCATGATGGTCTTGCGGTACAGGCGGGGACGCCGATGGCCGTGAACAGTAATGACACTCTGTCCCTAAAATTGGGGCAGGGTGTTTTATTCCCACTCAATGGTGCCGGGGGGTTTGCTAGTAATGTCGTAAGTGACGCGGTTAATGCCCTCGACTTCGTTAATGATCCTTGTCGCGGTTTCGCCCAGAAACGCGTGGGAAAAGGGATAATAATCGGCCGTCATGCCATCAACCGAGGTCACAGCGCGTAAAGCGCAGGCAAAATCATAGGTGCGACCATCGCCCATAACACCAACGGTGCGCACCGGCAGGATGGCAACAAAAGCCTGCCAGATTTCATCATAAAGCCCGTGTTTGCGGATTTGATCAATGTAAACCGCATCGGCTTTGCGCAAAATATCCAGTTTTTCGCGGGTTATTTCACCGGGGCAGCGGATGGCCAGACCCGGGCCGGGGAACGGATGACGGCCGATAAATGATTTGGGCAGGCCCAGCTCAACCCCAAGCGCGCGCACTTCGTCTTTGAACAGCTCGCGCAAAGGCTCAACCAGTTTCAGGCCCATTTTTTCGGGTAAACCGCCAACATTGTGATGGCTTTTAATTGTTACCGACGGACCACCAGAAAATGAAACACTTTCAATCACATCGGGGTAAAGCGTACCTTGGGCTAAAAATTTGGCCCCGCCAACCTCGGCGGCATGTTTTTGAAACACATCAATAAACAGCTTGCCAATAATTTTGCGTTTGGTTTCAGGGTCGCTTTGGCCATCCAACTGCCCTAAAAACAGCTCTTTTTCATCGGCATGAATGAGTGGCATATTATACTCGTCGCGGAACATTTCGACCACTTCTTCGGCCTCGTTTTGGCGCAACAAACCATTATCGACAAAAACGCAAGTGAGCTGATCGCCAATGGCCTCGTATAACAAAACGGCCGCAACCGAGCTATCAACCCCGCCCGAAAGTCCGCAAATCACCTTTTCATCACCAACCTGATCGCGGATTTTGCGAATGGCTTCTTCGCGATAAGCCCCCATGGTCCAGTCCCCGGTGAAGCCCGCGATACGCACAAAGTTTTCGTATAATTTGGCACCGTTGGGTGTGTGATGCACCTCGGGATGAAATTGCACAGCGTAAAAATGGCGCGCAACATCGGCCGTAATGGCAAAAGGCGCATTGGGCGACGTTCCGTAAACCTCAAAACCCGGCGCGATGGCTGAAACGTGATCGCCGTGGCTCATCCAGACCTGTTCGTCGTCATTTGCAAACCAGCCATCCAACAAATCCAGATTTGCCGGTGTTGGCGACACATAAGCGCGGCCAAATTCGGCCGTCCCATGCCCGCGATCAACCAATCCGCCCAGCATTTGCATCATAACCTGCTGACCATAACAAATGCCTAAAATCGGCACGCCCAGATCAAAAACAGACTCTGGCGGCCGTGGCGATCCCGCATCAATCACGCTGGCCGGCCCCCCCGACAGAATCACGGCCTGTGGCGCAAATTCGGCCAGAAAGCTGGAATCGACTTTATTAAAAGGGTGGATTTCGCAATAAACATTTAACTCTCGCAAGCGGCGCGCAATCAATTGCGTCACTTGGGAACCAAAGTCGATAATCAAAAGGCGGGCGTGTGATTTTTCTGTCATATTCCGGCAATAGGGCGCAAAGGCGAAATGATCAAGCGTTGCAATGTCGCTTTTGCCTCTGAATGGCCGGATTTCATCTGTGGCGCTGCAAATTTGTGACCTATAAAGACAGCACAGGAAATTTTCGGGGATTATGTGATGACAGAGCCTGCAAAACGGCGGACGCGTGGCGGGGGCGGTGCTGCGCGGCGTGCAAAACGCACAGCCGTGAAAATCGAAACCGCTAAATATATCGAGCGTAAAATCCCCAATTACGAGATGCTGGATGATGCGGCGCTGGAAATCATCGAACGCAATGCCGAAACCGTGCTGGCCGAAATTGGCGTTAACTTTGTCGATAACCCCGAGGCGCTGGAAATTTGGCGCAAAGCCGGTGCGGTGATTGAAGGCGAACGAGTAAAAATTCCGCGTGGTTTGGCGCGTGAATTATGCAAAACCGCGCCTGCAAAATTCACCCAGCATGCCAGAAACCCCGCGCGAAACGTTGAAATTGGCGGCAATACGCTGGTCACCGCGCCGGTTTATGGCCCGCCTTTTGTGCGCGATGGCGCTGGTGGGCGGCGTTATGCGGTGATGGATGATTTCATCAAATTCGTTAAATTGGGCTATATGTCAAAATATTTGCACCATTCCGGCGGCACCGTGTGTGAGCCGACCGATGTTGCCGTCAACAAGCGCCATCTGGATATGTTGCACGCCCATATGGTCTATTCCGACAAGCCGTTTATGGGTTCGGTGACCGAGCCATCGCGCGCCCAGGATTCGGTGGAAATGTGCGAAATCCTGTTTGGTCGGGAATTTGTGGCCAATAATTGTGTGATGACTTCGTTGATCAACATCAATTCACCGCTGACATTTGATAGCATTATGATGGGCGCAATGGAAATTTACGCCCGTGCGGGACAGGCCTGTATTGTGTCGCCCTTTATTGTTGGCGGGGCGATGGCGCCGGTTTCGGTGATGGGAACGCTGACCCAGGTTTTGGCCGAAGTGATGGCCGGGATTGCCTATAATCAGCTGATCCGCCCCGGTGCGCCGGTGATTTTCGGCTGTTTTGTGACCTCGATTGATATGAATTCGGGCGCACCTACCTTTGGCACCCCCGAAGCCAGCCAAATCCTTAACGGGGCAGGGCAGCTGGCCCGACGTCTTAACCTTCCGTTTCGATCCGGTGGCGGGCTTTGCGGCTCGAAACTGCCCGATGCGCAAGCCGCCTATGAAACCGCCCACACCCATAACGCGGCGCTGTTTGGCGGCGTTAATTTTATGTTACACGCTTGTGGCTGGCTGGAAGGCGGGCTGGTTGCCGGTTTTGAGAAATTTGTGATGGACGCCGATCAGCTGGGGATTTTGCACAGATTGGCCGCTGGTGTGGCAACCGATGAAAACGCCCAAGCCATGGATGCGATCCGTGAGGTGGGGCCTGGCGGGCATTATCTGGGCTGTGAGCACACGCAGAAAAATTTCAAGGATTCGTTCTGGCGCACCGATTTGCTGGATTATAAACCCTTTGAGACATGGCAAGAAGATGGTGCGCATGATACCCAATTTCTGGCCAGCCTTCGGGTTGCCAAGCTGTTGGCGGATTATCAACAACCTGCTCTTGCCCCTGAAATTGCTACAAAACTTGAAGAATATATCAGGGACAAGAAAGCGTCTTTGCCAGATTCGCTTTATTGAGGTCTTTTGGTTGCGGCCTGCAACAGGCGCACTTCTCCCATCATTGCGATTAAAACTGAAACATGCCGGGTGATGCTGTAATTGGCGTCGCCGGTTTTTCGACGATCCTCAAGCTGGCATTCCTCGGACATTAATTTCACGATGGCCTGACCCGGTGATGGCGGCACTGATATGCGCAACAGGCGGCGCAAATCACGGCTGCGGTTGTAGTCGGATACGCCAAAGCGGGCAGCGCGTATCAAAAGGCGGGGGCGTTGTAAGGATTTAAGCAGGCTTAGCAAGTCAGTCATTTGGCATCTCCTAAAGCGTGTATCCGTAACAATTACACAACTGAAACGGGTGTTGCGCAAAATAGTTAATGGCGTTCGCAACCTTCAGGATTGTTTACCTTTTAGAAACAATTATTAACATTGCGGCTTTTGTTAACTATCTGGAAACAATTATTAACAAAGCTGCGGCTACTGGAAACAATACCGAACTGCTAAAAAAGGAGATATTTAATGGGGTTGCCGTTAGCTCGACCGACCAATCCGGTGCCAAACTGGGTGCCGCAAGAGGCGTTGCGTTATTTGCGCCATACATTGCAGGGCTTATCAATCCGTGCGGTGGCACGCGACGCCGGCTGTCACGCTTCGACCGTGTTGCGCCAGATCAGGCGGTTTGAAAACCTGCGCGATGACCCCTTGGTTGACGAAGCTTTACGCAATTTGGGCCAGCAGCATTTTAGCAAAAACTTACAACTGGATCAGAAGGATCAAAGCAATATGACTGTAGCAATTCGCCATTCTGAAATAAAAACGGATGATAGCACTTTGAAACGGGAGGCGCGGCGTATTTTGCGCCGTTTGTCTGAAAGTGGCGCTGTTTTGGCCATTGCGCCGGATATGGAAAAGGCCGTAGTGGTGCGCGAAATGCCCAGTGGCAAGGTTGCGCGAACGGCTGTTGTCGATCAACATATTGCGCAAGCATTGGCGCTAAAGGATTGGATTTCATGCGGAAAACCGGGCCGCATTTCGCGCTACTCGATAACTTCGGCGGGGCGATCGGCCTTGAAACGTTTGTTGGCCGAGGTGGAAAATACCAATTCGGGCTTTGCCGAAAGTCAGGCACAGTTTGGGGATCAGCATCGTGAATTTGGTGAAAAAATGGTGGCCGATGGCGGGCGGCACCGTGCGGTGCGCTATAATGTGGCCGAATCCCCGCTTGCGTCGCTGGCCCGGCGCAAAGACAAAAAAGGGCAGCCATTTTTGACCGATGATCTGGTGGCTGCGGGCGAGCGTCTTCGCGAAGATTTCGAGCTAGCCCAAATGGGGCCGCGCGTGGCCCAAAACTGGGAGCGGTTTTTAACCGGCGGCGGCAGGGGCGGTTTTGCCAATGACAGCGGCATCGGCGATGGCCCCACGGGTGCGCGCAGCCGGGTTTCGGAGGCCTTGAAGGATTTGGGACCGGGTTTGGGTGATGTGGTTTTGCGTTGTTGTTATCTGGAAGGAATGGAGGCGGCCGAGCGGCGCATGGGCTGGTCGGCAAGATCGGGTAAAATCGTGCTGCGGATCGCTTTGCAGCGGCTGAAGAGCCATTATGATGCGCGTTATGGCCCGCATGGCCCGTTGATCGGGTAATCAAAAAAGGGCCTGATGGGATTAGCATCAGGCCCTAATCCATTGTAATTAATAATATTTAAGAATTATTTTTCAACCACGCCATTACGGTTTCCGGTGAAGATTCACCATAAGGATCCTCGCCGTGGTTATCTGTGCGGCCCGGCTCTTCAAACCATGCCTCAACCACGCCATCATTAATTACGGCCGCATAACGCCAAGAGCGCATGCCAAAACCGATGTTGGATTTATCAACCACCATGCCGATTTGACGGGTGAACTCACCGGCGCCATCGGGGATAACTTTGACGTTGCTCAGCTCTTGACCTTGGGCCCATTTATTCATCACAAAGCTGTCGTTCACCGACATGCAATAAATCTCATCAATGCCAAGGCCGGCAAATTCTTTGGCGTTGTTTTCAAAGCCGGGCAGCTGGTAGGTGGAACATGTCGGAGTAAAGGCGCCGGGCAATGAAAACAGCACCACACGCTTGCCTTTGAAATAATCATCGGTGGTTTTGTCTTCCCATTTAAACGGGTTGTCGCCGCCAATGCTTTCGTCGCGCACGCGGGTGTGAAAAGTGATCTGGGGTAGGGTAACGCCGGTTTTCATCGCATATTCCTTTTTAAAAGATTCGGTTCTGTCCTTGCAAAGTTTTATTATGATTCTAAACTGGTGGCAACGATTGCGGTAACTCTTTTGATTTATGCCGATTTAGAAAATCGTATATTTCGCAGCTATCACAATCAAGATCACAACCAGCGCGATTTGCAGCCAGCTATTCTTGGCGCGCCGGTTTATCTTTGGCCCGATATAAGCCCCGAACAATGCACCGGCCAGCATCGGAATTAGCAGCGAGGGCTCTGTTTTTGCGCCAAGTGACGCATAATTAGTTAACGATACAGAGGTGCTCATGATGATGGCGATGGCGGCCGTTCCGGGGATGATATGCATAGGTAGACGCAAGATAGACACCATGTAGGGAACCAGTAGAAAACCGCCGCCAACCCCAAAGATTGAGGCAATGAATGCAATAAAAAACCCTGCAATTACAGGGGAGTAAATGGCGATCTTATACTGGTTCATCCCGTAAAAAAACTGCAATTTAAAACTGGAAAACATCATATTTTGCACGCAGCTCTGAGATGTGTTTTGCTCAAGAAGATTGCGGCTTTGGTGAACTTTCCAGATGATTTGCAGCGCAATCAGAAAGGTAAAGGCACCAAATAACGGAAGGAAGGCACCCATATCATTCAGGTATTTCGCCGATAAACTGCTACCGCTCCAGGCCCCGAACAGCCCGCCAAAACCCAACAGAAACCCAAGCGGAATAACCAGCGATGATTTGCTGAAATAGCCGGGCACAAAGAACAAAGCGACGCCTAAAACAATGATTTGGCTCATTAATTTTACATCATTAGGGTTTTCAATACCAAAAAAACTGATCAACGCAAAAGAAGGGAGCAAGCCCCCAGCTGCGCCAACGGATGAAAACACAACCCCGGCGAATATGCCCCAAATAGTGGCCAGAACAAAAACCATTAAACAGTCAAGCCATCACGAAAACGACGCATGTTTTCTTGGTAATGTAGCGCGCTGGCCGTCAACCCCTGAATTTCGGACTGGCTCAGCTCACGCACCAGTTTGCCCGGCATTCCCATCACCAAACTGCCATCCGGGATTTCCTTGCCCTCGGTAATCAGCGCACCCGCCCCGATCAGACAGTTTTTACCGATGCGCGCCCCGTTCAAAACCGTGGCCCCCATACCGATCAGTGAATTGCTGCCAATGGTGCAGCCGTGCAGCATGGCTTTGTGCCCGATTGTGCAGTTTTTCCCGATAGTTAGCGGGAATCCCATATCGGTGTGCAGCACAGAGTTTTCCTGAATGTTGCTGCCCGCGCCAATAAAAATCAGCTCGTTATCGCCCCGCAGCGTGGCCCCGAACCAGACCGATACGCCGGTTTGCAAGCTAACTTTGCCAATCAGGTTGGCGTCGGGCGCAACCCAGAAATCACCATCAGAGGGCAGGGTAGGGGTGTTGGCACCCAATGTGTAAATGGTCATGATCGGCCCTCGAATTCTGCATTTAAATCCCGCACGCGTTCCACCAAATCCGGCTGTTGCGATTGACGCAGGCGCTCGGCCGTGATGATCGATTTCAGCCGGTTTTCAGTTTCATCCAGATCATCATTCACCAGCACAAAATCATATTCCGACCAGTGGCTGATTTCATCGCGGCTTTTGTGCATCCGGGCGACAATCACTTCGTCGCTATCTTGTGCGCGCGATTGCAGGCGGCGCTCAAGTTCGGCAATCGAGGGCGGCAGGATGAAAATCGATAGCACATGTTTGCCAAGATCCGAGGCGCGCAATTGCTGGCCGCCCTGCCAATCCACATCAAATAAAACATCGCGCCCCGCATCAATCGCCGCCTGAACGGCCGCTTTTGGAGACCCGTAATAATTGCCAAACACCTCGGCATGTTCCAGCATTTCACCGGTTTGGACCAGATTTTCAAATTCGGCGTGGGTTTTGAAATGGTAATCGGCGCCGTTAATTTCGCCTTTGCGCGGCTTGCGGGTGGTGGCCGAAACCGAAAAACTGATTTTACTATCCCAAAGCATCAGCCGCTTGGCCAAGGTCGATTTGCCCGCCCCCGATGGCGAGGATAGCACGATCAGCAGACCGCGCCGATTAAACCGTTTATTCATCTTTCACTCCACATTTTGCACTTGCTCGCGCATCTGATCGATCGTGGCCTTCATTTCAAGCCCGATTCGGGTTAAATCGGTGGCCTGCGCCTTGGAGCATAGCGTGTTGGCCTCGCGCATGAATTCCTGCATTAAAAAATCAAGTTTGCGCCCGACGGGGCCGGTTTTTGCCAGCAAATCAAAGGCAGCATCCACATGGGCACCAAGGCGGTCCATCTCCTCGATCACATCGGATTTCACCGCCAGCATCGCCAATTCCTGCGCCACACGACCGGCATCGGCACCTTCGGAATTATCCAGCACAAGCGCCAGATTTTTGCGCAGGGTTTTTGCCACATCGTCTTTGCGGGCATCGGCCGCGATCACAGCTTTGGCCGTTTGGTTTTTAATCAACCCAAGCTGGCCTTTGATAATACCATCCAACGCCTTGCCTTCGCCGGCGCGCATAGTCATGAAATCATCCAGCAGCGCGGGCAAATCGGCAAGCAAAGCCGCCAGCAGCGGGGCGGTGTCGGTCTGGGCAGGCGCGCTGTCAATCACGCCGCGCTGGTTTAGAATATCAACCGCAGTGCTGGGGGTTAGCGTCAGGTTGTTATCGGTGGCCTTGCTTTCTATTTTCGTCAGCGCACCGATCACGCGCAACAATTGGGCATCGTTCAGATTAAGCGCCGTGCGGGTATCATCGCGCATCACGCGCAAGCTTAAATGAATGCTGCCCCGACCGATAGGTTTCGCGATTTGCGCGCGCACGCCCGTCTCTAAACCCTCAATCCAATCCGGCAGGCGCAAGCGGATATCAAGCCCCTTGGCATTAACGCCGCGAAGCTCCCAACCCCAGCTAAAGCCGGGCATTTCAGCATTGCGCGCGGCAAAGCCTGTCATCGAGTTTATCATCTTGGGTTAACCATTTAGTAATTTTATCCCCTCAATTTGCTTCAACCTGTGCCATATTAACCCGGCGGTAAGCATTATGTTCGTAAGGTTAACACAAGATCAACCCTGTGAACAACAATGTCTGAGCCGTGCGGGTATAATTGAACGGGTGTTTGTGATGCAAAAAATAAGTGGTGGAGAAAACGTGGTTTCGATGTTTCGCTATAAAACCGAGGCTTTGTTCCCCGAGATCAACGAGGTCGAGGCCTATTGGCAGGGTCTGCGCATGGGTCGTATCGTGCCCCAACGCAGCGAAATTGATCCGCGCGGCATTGAGCGCGCCTTAGCCAACACCTTTATTCTAGAGCGGATTTCGATGGGAATGGGACGGGTGCGTTTGGCGGGCAGCCATTTGAATGATCTGCTGGGAATGGAGGTGCGCGGCATGCCGTTCACCGCGTTTTTCACCCCGACTGCGCGAAATGCCGTTACTGATGCGCTTCAAACGGTTTTTGAGGGTCCGCAAATTGCGCAGCTGACATTGCAGGCTGAACGCAGAATCGGCAAACCTTCACTGGATGCCAAGCTGATTTTGCTGCCGCTGCGCAGTGATCTGGGCGAAATCAGCCGGATTATAGGCTGTTTTGTTTCGCATGGCAAAATCGGGCGTGCGCCGCGACGCTTTGAGGTGTTGGATGTTTCGATGAAAATTCTGGAGGCCGGCAAAATGCCCGCGCCGGCAAAGCCGGTTGCAAAGCCGGATGCAAAAACGGTTGCTGAAAACATTGAACGGCCCAGAAAAGGCCATGACGTAAAACATCACGGCCTTCGTTTGGTCACAACCGACGATTAATTCAGGCCAGCTTTTGTGCCTTGCTGGCGCGCAACGCGGAAAGCTCCTCGGACACTAAAAATGCCAGCTCCAGCGATTGCGACGCATTCAGGCGCGGATCGCACGAGGTGTGATAGCGGCTGGACAGATCTTCGTCCGTCACCGCGCGCACCCCACCGGTGCATTCGGTCACGTCTTGGCCGGTCATCTCGAAATGCACGCCGCCGGGCACGGTGCCCTCGGCGCTGTGAACTGCAAAAAATTCGCGCACTTCTCGCAGCACCGAATTAAAGGGGCGGGTTTTGTAACCGGTCGAGGATTTGATCGTGTTACCATGCATCGGATCACAACACCAAAGCACATTCGCGCCCTCAGATTGCACGGTTTTAATCAGGCGCGGCAAATGATTGCCAACAGATCCGGCGCCAAAACGGGTGATCAGGGTCAAACGCCCGGCCTCGTTCTGCGGATTTAATTTGGCCAGCAGGGTTTTCAGATCATCCCCGGTCATGGATGGCCCGCATTTCAGCCCGATCGGATTTTGCACCCCGCGCAGAAACTCGACATGCGCGCCGTCAACCTGACGGGTGCGATCACCGATCCACAAAAGATGGCCCGAGCCGGCAATCGGTAAATCGGTGGTGCTGTCGATGCGGCACAGCGATTCTTCGTATTCCAGCAACAATGCCTCGTGACTGGTATAAAAATCAACGGTTTGCAGGGTGTGGGCGCGGCTGCTGTCAACGCCGGCGGCCTTGATGAAATCCAGCGTGTCCGAAATCCGGCCGGCCATTTCGCGGAATTTTGCAGCGTTTTCACCACGGGTAAAATCAAGCGTCCACTCATGCACCTGATGCACATCGGCATAACCGCCTTGGGAAAATGCGCGCACCAGATTAAGCGAGGCGGCGGCTTGCGTATAGGCCTGCAACATCTTTTGCGGGTTTGGAATGCGCGATTTGGGCGTGAATTCCAGACCATTGATAATATCGCCGCGATAGCTGGGCAATTGCACCCCGTCGATGGTTTCGGTGGGGGCGGATCGCGGCTTGGCAAACTGGCCGGCCATGCGCCCGACCTTGACCACCGGCACCTTGGCGCCATAGGTCAAAACCATCGCCATTTGCAGCATCACCTTGAAGGTATCGCGAATCGTATCGGCAGAAAATTCGGCAAAGCTTTCGGCGCAATCGCCGCCTTGCAGCAAAAATGCCTTGCCCTCGGCGGCCTTGCCCAAGGCGGTTTTCAATTTGCGCGCCTCGCCTGCAAAAACCAGCGGTGGATATTTTGCAAGCTGCGCCTCGACGCTATTTAATGCAGGTTGGTCCACATAATCGGGCATCTGCACCCGCGGTTTGGCCCGCCAGTCCGATTTTTGCCAATTTGTCATCGTTTTTGCTCCGGATAAATCAAGTCAAGAACCACCCTATAAGCATAAATCCGGCCCGTGTAACAGCAGATATTGAAACAGGCCGGCAGAAGAATATTATCCGGGGCAAAGGTATTTGCTTGAACGGGCGCTAAAAACCTGCTCTGCGTGAAATTACACCGCTTTCTTGAAAGTATGCGAATGGATGAAACCCGTCAGATTATAGCCCCTTGCGATCAAGAGAAAACCGCGCGCCGGTTTGTATTTTTTCTGCTTGAGGAATTCACTTTGCTTAGCTGCACGGCAGCACTCGAGGCCTTGCGAATTGCAAACCGGATGTCGGGCAAGCCATTGTATGAATGGCAGATTATCAGTGAAACCGGTGAAAGCACGGTTAGCTCGACGGGGGCACAATTGGTGGTTGATGGCAGTTTTTTCGAGCTGTCACGCGATGATATTATTTTGGTTTGCGCCGGTCTGAATGTGCAGAAATATAGCAGCCCAAAACTGCTGAACTGGCTGCGGCGAGAGGCACGGCGCGGGGTTAAGATTGGCGGGCTTTGCACGGGCGCCTACACATTGGCCAAGGCCGGATTGCTACAAGGTAAAACGGCCACGATTCATTGGGAAAACCATGATAGCTTTACCGAAGAATTCCCCGAAATCAGCCTGACAAAATCGGTATTTGTGCTGGACGGGGCGCGTTTTAGCACGGCCGGTGGCACATCTTCGCTGGATCTGATGCTGAAACTGATTGCCAATGATCACGGCGAGGAATTGGCAAATGCGGTGGCCGATTTGATGATTTACAGCGCGATCCGCACCGATCAGGATATTCAGCGCCTGTCCATTCCCAGCCGGATCGGCGTGCGACATCCAAAATTATCAAATGTTATCAATCGGATGGAGGGCAACATTGAATGCCCTGTCAGCCCCTCTGTTTTGGCGCGCGATGTGGGCATGTCCACCCGACAGCTGGAACGTCTGTTTCGCCGTTATTTAAACCGCTCGCCCAAACGTTATTATATGGGCCTGCGTTTGCTAAAGGCGCGCAATTTGTTGATGCAGACCGATATGAGCGTGATAAATGTCGCGCTGGCCTGTGGTTTTGCCTCGCCCTCGCATTTCTCCAAATGCTACCGCGCCCATTATAACACCACACCTTATCGCGAACGCGGCGCGCATGGCTCACAGCCGGATTAAGCGGCAAATCCAGGATGCAACCAGCATCGGCACAGCCTTATTTTCCCCGTTTTTTGCAAACTGCTTTTCTTTTGCCTGAAATCCGAATAATGTGAAAAACTGGCATATTGTCCAACTTGGGAGAGAAAAATGAAAAAACTATTAATGGCAACTGCGGCAACCGCATTGATGGCTGGCGCGGCTTTTGCAGACGGTCACATGAACGAAGTTAAAATCGGCGTGATTCTGGGCTTTACCGGTCCGATTGAATCACTGACACCACACATGGCGGCCGGCGCTGAACTGGCGATGAAAGAAGTCACCGATGCCGGGTCATTGCTGGGTGGCATGAAGGTCACTCCGGTGCGCGCGGATTCCACCTGCGTTGATGCCGCCGCTGCAACCGCCGCTGCAACACGTCTGATCACATCCGATGGCATCAAGGCCATCATGGGCGCCGATTGTTCGGGTGTTACCGGCGCGATTTTGTCCAATATTGCACTGCCAAACGGCATCGTGATGATTTCGCCATCGGCCACATCGCCAGGCCTGTCCACGGTTGAAGATAACGGTTTGTTTTTTCGCACAGCACCATCGGATGCGCGCCAAGGCGTGGTTATGACCGAGATTTTGATCGAAGAAGGCATCAAATCGGTCGCTCTGACCTACACCAACAACGATTACGGCAAAGGTTTGGCCGATGCGTTCCAATCCGCCTTTGAAGCGGCTGGCGGCACGGTGACCATTTCGGCGGCCCATGAAGATGGCAAAGCAGATTATTCTGCCGAAATCGGTGCGTTGGCATCGGCGGGCGGTGATCGTCTGGTGGTTGCGGGCTACATCGACCAAGGTGGTGCCGGTATCGTGCGCGCGGCGCTTGATTCGGGTGCGTTTGATACGTTCCACTTTCCCGACGGCATGATCGGCTCGGCGCTTGCGGAAAAATTCGGCACTGAAATCGACGGATCGACCGGCCAGCATCCGGGCACAGACAGCCCCGGTGCTGCCAAATATGAGGCCCTGGTTGGCGGCGCATTTGAAGCCACTTCGCCATTTTCACCAGAATCCTATGACGCTGCGGCGCTGATCATGTTGGCCATGCAGGCTGCGGGTTCGGTTGAATCGGCTGATTTCAAAACCAAGGTGATGGATGTTGCCAACGCCCCGGGCGAGCAAATTTTCCCCGGCGAGCTGGCCAAAGCGATGAAGATTCTGGCCGATGGCGGCGAGATTGATTACGTTGGTGCCACAGCCGTTGAGCTGATCGGGCCGGGTGAATCGGCGGGCAATTATCGTCAGATCATCGTCATTGATGGCAAGATCGAAACGGCCGGATTCCGCTAGGGTCAAGCTAAACAAGATCAGACAGCCCGGATAAGTTTTTCGGGCTGTTTCAATGTGACGCATAAAAAACTAACAGATCAGGGCAGGGGAAATAGTATGATCGTCGTTGAGGACGTCTCGAAGCTGTTTGGCGGATTTCGCGCGGTCGACGGTGCCACGCTGGAGATTGCCGAAGGTTCAATCACGGGTTTGATCGGGCCGAACGGGGCTGGAAAAACGACCCTTTTCAATGTGATAGCTGGCGTTCTTAAGCCATCCGGCGGACGTGTTTTGATGGATGGCGAAGATATCACCGGTCTTGAGCCACATGAATTATTTCACAAGGGACTACTGCGCACCTTTCAGATCGCGCATGAATTTTCATCGATGACGGTTCGCGAAAACCTGATGATGGTTCCGGGCGGGCAATCGGGCGAGCGGCTGTGGAATACATGGTTTGCTCGCGGACGTATTGCGGCCGAGGAAGCGGCATTGTTGAAAAAGGCCGACGAGGTTCTGGAATTTCTGACCATTGATCACCTTAAGGATGAGAAGGCCGGCAATTTGTCTGGCGGACAGAAAAAACTGCTTGAGTTGGGGCGCACCATGATGGTGGATGCGCGTATCGTTTTTCTGGACGAGGTCGGGGCAGGGGTGAACCGCACTTTGTTAAATACAATTGGCGATGCGATTATTCGCCTGAACAAGGAACGCGGCTATACTTTTGTGGTGATCGAACATGATATGGATTTCATTGGCCGGCTGTGTGATCCGGTGATTTGTATGGCCGAGGGCAAGGTTTTGGCTCAAGGCACGCTGGATGAGATCAAGGCCAACGAGCAGGTGATCGAGGCCTATCTGGGGACCGGTTTGAAGAATAAAGTGAAAAAGGAGGCGGCGGGATGAAGGGTATTTATGCCTGCGGCGCGGATATTTATAGAACAATAATGGTGGGTTTTTATGTCTGAGCCATTTCTGATCGGCGAGGCCATGACCGGTGGTTATGGCAAGGGGCCGGATATTTTGCATGAGTGCACAATTTCGGTGAATAAAGGCGAAATTGCTGTGATCGTTGGGCCAAATGGCGCGGGTAAATCCACCGCCATGAAGGCCGTGTTTGGTATGTTGAACATGCGTTCGGGATCGGTGCGGCTGGGGGGGGATGACATCACAGATTTGAGTCCGCAGGCGCGTGTGGCCAAGGGCATGGCCTTTGTGCCGCAAACCCAGAATATTTTTACCGGCCTGACGGTTGAAGAAAATCTGGAGATGGGTGCGTTTTTGCGCCGCGATGATATTTCGCACACGATGGAGCAGGTTTACGAGCTGTTTCCGATTTTGCGTGAAAAACAGCATCAATCGGCCGGCGAGCTGTCGGGTGGGCAGCGCCAGCAAGTGGCTGTGGGGCGCGCTTTGATGACGCAGCCGCAGGTTTTGATGCTGGACGAGCCAACGGCCGGGGTTAGCCCGATTGTGATGGACGAGCTGTTTGACCGCATTATCCAAGTGGCGCGCAGTGGAATTTCAATTTTGATGGTTGAACAAAACGCCCGACAAGCGCTGGAGATTGCCGACAAGGGCTATGTTATGGTGCAGGGGCGCAACCGGTTTACCGACACAGGGGCAGCACTTTTGGCTGATCCTGAAGTTCGAAAAAGTTTTCTGGGGGGCT
>CAYSBD010000054.1:0-15256 GCA_964429175.1 uncultured Marinosulfonomonas sp. | reverse complement strand
GGTAATTTCGAGGATTATGAAGAGGACAAAAAGCGCCGTCTGGGTGCGGATGCGCTGGAGCCAAAGCGGGTGAAGTTCAAGAAGTTCGTCCGTTAATCTGTAGGGTGGTCAGATCTGCATCGCGCGGGTCCGGCCACCAATTGCGGTCCTACCCCAGCAATTCTTTAACCATCGGCCCGGTTTTGCCAAAATCCATCCGGCCCATATATTTGCCTTTCAGCACGCCCATGACCTTGCCCATATCGCGGATCGATTCTGCGCCCGTTTCGGCAATTGCATCCTGCACGGCCTTGGCGGTTTCATCTTTAGACAATTGCGCCGGCAAAAAATCCTCGATCACCACGATCTCGGCCAATTCTTTTTCCGCCAATTCCAGCCGCGCACCTTCTTCATAGGCTTTGGCGCTTTCTTGGCGCTGCTTTACCATTTTGCCAAGTATTCCAAGCACTTCGGCATCAGAAATCGCATCCGCGGCCCCCTCGATTGCGCGCAATGCAATGTCACGGTCTTTGATGGCGGCGCTGATCAAACGCAAGGTTGATAGACGGTCGGCCTCTTTGGCGCGCATCGCGTCCTTTAAGGCATCATTCAGTCGGGTTCGTAAATCCATTTGGTATCCTCATCCCCTAGGTTGCCAAAACAGGTGTTGGAATTTATCCGATATTCACATTACCCCGATAAAAACCTGATGACAACTGCACAAATTATCCCTAAGTTTTTGTTTTTGATTAATAAGTTAAAATCCATTTTCCCTTGACCCTGTTTGATAGCCGCCATAGGTTCCGCTAGATTTGTGCAAAGGAGTCGCCATATGTCTGCCGCCGCCCCCACACCCGAGCCAGCAAAAACCACAAAACCTACGGCCTGTCTGGCGCTGGCGGATGGCACTTTATTTTACGGCACGGGCTTTGGCGCGACTGGCGATTGTGTGGCCGAACTTTGCTTTAACACCGCGATGACCGGCTATCAGGAAATCATGACAGATCCGTCTTATGCGGGCCAGATTGTCACCTTTACCTTTCCCCATATCGGCAACACCGGCGTAACGGATCAGGATGATGAATCTGCCAATCCGGTGGCCGAAGGCATTGTGGTAAAATGGGATCCGAGCACACCTTCAAGCTGGCGTTCAACCGCTGATTTGCGCGACTGGATGCAGGCCCGCGGGCGCATTGGCATTGGCGGGCTTGATACGCGCCGTCTGACCCGCGCAATCCGTCAGCAAGGCGCGCCGCATGTGGCAATTTCCTATAACCCGGACGGCGTGTTTGATATCGAAGCGCTGGTGGCAAAAGCCCGCGCATTTCAAGGGCTTGAAGGTCTTGATCTGGCCAAAGACGTGACCTGTGATCAACCTTACCAATGGGATGAAATGCGGTGGGCTTGGCCCGATGGCTACACCAAACGCAAAGGCGCAGGCCACAAGGTTGTCGCCGTTGATTTCGGTGCAAAACGCAATATTTTACGTTGTCTGGCCTCGGCTGGATGTGATGTGGTTGTGCTGCCCGCCACCGCCACGGCCCAAGATATCCTGGCCCATAATCCTGCCGGCGTATTCTTGTCAAACGGTCCCGGCGATCCGGCTGCGACCGGTAAATATGCGGTGCCAATGATCAAGGGGATTTTAGACGCGGGGCTACCCGTTTTCGGCATTTGTCTGGGGCACCAAATGCTGGCGCTGGCGTTGGGTGCCAAAACTATCAAAATGAACCACGGCCACCACGGTGCCAATCATCCCGTTAAGGATTTGGAAACCGGCAAAGTTGAAATCACCTCGATGAACCACGGCTTTACGGTCGACGCCCAAACCTTGCCTGCTGGCGTGATCGAAAGCCATGTTTCGCTGTTTGACGGCTCGAACTGCGGCATTCGTGTGCAAGGTCGGCCGGTGTTTTCTGTGCAATATCATCCCGAAGCCAGCCCGGGACCTCAAGACAGCACCTATCTTTTTGACCGATTTGTCGCTGCAATCGAAAAAAACGGCTGATTTTCGGCAAAGTTAACTGTCTGTTAACAATGATTGGCAAAGGTGGCAGAGAACCGAAATTCTCTGTGGCCCTTATTCATGCAACCATCAAAACAGCCCGTTATCATTGATTTTCCAACCCCAAGGGTTTCTGGAAGGTCAACGCATTCGCGCGCCAAAAATCAACGCCCAACACGTATGCCAATCGGCGAAATTCTGGTAAAATCCGGTGCTTTAAGCCAAGATGATTTACTAACTGCACTCGCACTTCGAAACCGCGAGGAAACCCGCCTTGGCAACATCCTGATTAACCACGATATGGTTAGCGAGGCCGATCTTTACGGTGCCTTGTCCATGCAATTCGGTGCCGATTTGGCCGACTTGCAGGCAAAGCCGCCACTGCCCCGGCTAAGCAGCCTGATTGATATGGGTTTATGCATGCGGGAAAATATTATTCCGTGGCAGGATCTGGGTGGTGCGATCGTTATTGCCACCTCGAAACCTGACCAATTTGACAGGGTGCGCGCTGAATTGCCAGCAGAGTTGGGCACCGTGCTGATGGCAATTGCACCGACGCAAGATATTCAGGCCGCGTTGATCAGCATGTTTCGTAACCCTTTGATTATTCAGGCTGAAACCCGTGTGCCAAGCCACGAAAGCTGTCGTTGCTGGGACCCGAAACGCATGTTGCGCAACTCGCTTGCCGCAGTATTTGTTTTTCTGGCCTTTGCAGTAATTGCCCCGACCACTACATTTACGATATTATGTAGTTTTGCCATTTTTATACTGATGGCAAACATGGGCTTGAAAATAATCACTTCTGCCAGCCAAATAGGCCCGCATTTACGCCGCAATCGCAACATCACACCGCCGCCTGCGCGCACCTCGACATTTCGCTTGCCGGTAGTGTCAATCCTGGTGCCCCTGTTTCGCGAACGCGAGGTCGCAAACTATTTAATTCGCCGGCTAAAGCGGTTGAATTACCCAAAAGAGCTGCTGGATATATGCTTGGTCGTAGAAGAAGACGACGAGACCACGAATGAAACACTTTCCCACACGATTTTGCCCCGGTGGGTGCGGGTGATCAAAGTGCCAAAAGGCAATGTGCGCACCAAACCGCGGGCGATGAATTTCGCGCTGGATTTTTGTCGTGGCTCGATTGTCGGTGTTTATGACGCCGAAGATGCACCGCACCCTGACCAAATTCATCAAATCGTGCGCCGGTTCCATGAACGCGGGCCCCAAGTAGCCTGTTTGCAAGGCTTGCTGGATTTCTACAACCCGCGCACCAACTGGCTATCGCGGTGTTTTACCATCGAATACAACACTTGGTTTCGCCTGTTTCTACCGGGCTTGGGGCGGCTGGGATTTGTCATTCCTTTGGGGGGAACCACGCTGTTTTTCCGCCGGGCGGCTTTGGAAAAACTGGGCGGCTGGGATGCCCATAACGTAACCGAAGATGCCGATCTGGGCATTCGTCTGGCGCGCCATGGTTATCGCACTGAAATCGTGCATACCGTCACCGAAGAGGAAGCAAATTGCCGTTTCCTGCCGTGGGTCAAGCAACGATCGCGCTGGTTGAAAGGCTTTGCCATCACTTGGGCTGTACATATGAGATCCCCTGTCAAGCTACTGAAAGATTTGGGGATAAAGAAATTTATCGGCATCCAGATCCTGTTTTTTGGAACGCTTTCACAGTTTATTATGGCCCCATTGCTCTGGTCTTTTTGGCTGATCCTGTTTGGCTTTAATCACCCGATAACAAGCATTGTTCATAGCAACGTTCTGCTTGGTCTCGCCGTCATGTTTCTAATTTCCGAAATTATTACCATCGCTGTCGGCGCGTTTGCGGTTTCCGGCAATAAGCACCGTTTTTTAATTCCTTGGGTGCCGACAATGCATTTTTATTTCCCGATGGGAACGCTGGCAGCCTACAAGGCCGTTTATGAATTGGTCACGCAGCCTTTTTACTGGGACAAAACCGCCCACGGCATCTTTGCACGAACCGAAGAAACCCCGGAAATACCCGCCGATCTATAGCGTTTTACAAAACTCCGGATCCCTTGCATCAATTGTTAGACGCGTTTCAAAGGCATTGGAAATATGGGTTTTCAATGCCAGATACGCCGCCTCTCCATCACCCGCCTCAATCGCTGTCACAATCGCATCATGCTCATTCAGCGCCCCTTCACTGCGCCCTTCAACCGCAAGCGAAGTTGTCGCCAGCAGTGCCATCGTGCGGTGCACCAGATCCAGCTGCTGCACCAGATACCGGTTATGCGAGGCCAGATGGATTTGTTTATGAAACCTGCGATTTGCCATTGATAACGCATCCGGATCATCCAAAAGCGCGCGATCATTTTCAACCATTTGGCGCAACACCCTGACTTCTTCGGGCGCACCGTGACGCGCCGCCAACCGGGCCGCCATGCCCTCAAGCTCGGCGCGCACTGCATAAAGCTCGGACAGCTGGTTGTGATCCAGCGAGGCCACAATCAAACTGCGCCCGTCGCGCTTTAGCAACAACTGGGTTTCCAGCCGCTGCAAAGCCTCGCGAACAGGCGTCCGTGACACCCCGAACCGCTCGGCCAGTTCGGATTCAACCAGCCGGTCACCGGGTTGATATGCCCCCAAGTCAATGGCCTGCAGAATCATTTCATACGCGTCTTTGCTGGGGGGGCGGTTTTCACTCATCACTCTCTCCGGTGTCGTCTACATAAACCTAAACATGGCATGCCGCCGCAATCAAGCAAATGCTGCATTGCTCCCTGCCTGCCGACATCTTAGGTTGCGGCTATGAAACACCAATTCAGCCATGTCCGCCACTGGGTTTTTGACCTGGACAACACATTATATCCGCCCAGCGCCCGCCTGTTTGACCAGATCGAGCTGCGGATGATAGATTATGTCATGGATTCGCTAAACGTAGGGCGCGCCGAGGCCGATTATTTGCGCACACATTACTGGCAAAAATACGGCACCACCCTGTCGGGTTTGATGCGTGAACATAACGTGGATCCGGCCCCTTACCTGACCCATGTGCATGAAATATCGCTGGACCATTTGCAATCCGACACAGATCTGGCCGCCGCCATTACCGCGCTGCCCGGACGCAAAATCGTTTACACCAACGGCTCTGCCCCTTACGCCGAAAGGGTGGTTAACGCCCGCGGGCTAAACGGCGTATTTGACGCGATTTACGGGGTGGAAAATGCAGGGTTTCACCCAAAACCCGAACGCCGCGCCTTTGAAGCTGTGTTTGAAATAGACGGGGTCGTAACAGAAAACGCCGCGATGTTCGAAGACGACAGCCGCAATCTGGCCGTGCCCCACGCGATGGGAATGAAATGCGTTTATGTGGCGCCGGTCAACATTAAACCGGCGGCCCACATCCATCACCAAACCGATAATTTAACAAAATTCCTGCAAAACATTCAGGGCTAAAACACCTGATCCAGCGCCTCTGTCAAACGCGCCACACTGGCGTCAACATCATATAATTTATCCAACCCGAACAGGCCCAACCGGAATGATTTATAATCCGGCCCCTCGTCACACATCAGCGGCACACCGGCGGCAATTTGCATACCCAATGCGGCGAATTTTTTGCCGGTTTGCACATCGGGATCATCGGTATAACTGACTACCACTCCCGGCGCGCCAAAGCCATCGGCAGCCACGGATTTAATGCCACGATCCGCCAATAATTTACGCACACGGTTTCCCTGTTCCCACTGGGCATTGCACAATTTAGCAAAGCCATAATCACGGGTTTCCAACATGGTGTCGCGAAAAACCTTCAGCGCATCCGTCGGCATGGTGGCGTGATAAGCGTGGCCACCGTTGGTGTAGGCCTCCATGATTGTCATCCATTTGCCCAGATCAACCGCAAAACTGCTGGATTGGGTTTCTTTCAGGCGGGTATGTGCGGCATCATTCAGCATCACCAAACCGGCAGATGGCTGCGCCGACCAGCCCTTTTGCGGGGCCGAAATCAGCACATCAACACCGGTGTCTTTCATATCAACCCACGCGCAACCCGAGGCAATACAATCCAGCACGAACAAGCCGCCGTATTCATGCACAGCGGCGCTGACGGCCTTCAAATAATCGTCCGGCAGGATAATCCCCGAGGCTGTTTCGACATGCGGGGCGAACACCACATCCGGTTTTTCCTCGGCGATTTTGGCCACCACATCGGCAATTGGGGCAGGCGCAAAAGGCGCATCCACGGCATTGCCCACGCGACGCGCCAGCATCACGGTTTCCGATGCGACAATGTTGCCCATTTCAAAAATCTGGCTCCAGCGGAATGAAAAGAAACCGTTTCGAATCACCAAGGTTTTCTTGTCGGTTGCAAACTGGCGCGCCACGGCTTCCATTGCATAAGTGCCACCACCGGGCACCACGGCCACATGATCGGCATTGTAAACATCTTGCAAAGTGGTCGAAATGTCGCGCATCACACCTTGGAAATCGGCCGACATGTGGTTTAGGGACCGGTCGGTGAAAACCACGGAAAATTCCAACATTCCGTCCGGATCAATATTATCTAAAAGTGCGCTCATGCTCTGCTCCTTGGGGTAAATATTTAGGCCAACCTGACCCGTGTAGCCCTCTGGCGCAAGCTAAATCAGCCTAATGGTCCGGGGCGGCGCTCCTCGGACAGTAAAACATTGGCTTCGACATCGCCGATCCCTGGCAGGGTCATGATCCGGCGGCGCAACACCCGCTCAAAATCCGAAATGTCGCGCGCCACCACCCGCAGGCGGTAATCATACATGCCCAAAATATGTTGCACCGATTGCACCTCGGGGATGGCCGCCACGGCACGCTCGAAATCTTCCAGCGAAACACGGCCCTTGGTGGCCAGTTTGACGCCTAAAAACACCGTCACCCCAAACCCCAGCGCCGCGCTGTTTAGCATCAATCGCTGTCCGGAAATCACACCGCCATCCTGCAACCGTTTGATGCGCCGCCAAGTGGCGGGTTGGCTCAGCCCGAATTTACGCCCCAAAGCTCCGGCACTCTGGCTGGAATCCACACTAAGTTCACGCAGCAATTTACGGTCAATTTCATCCAGATTCACAGACAGATTCACAGACAAATTCATAGGGGCAAAACCTCGCTGGATTTGATCGTGGCGATTTGCATCAGGGCCTCGATATCGTTGATATGGGGCAGGGTCAGAATGCGATCACGGTAAATTTCCTGATAATGCGCCATGTCGCGGGCCAGCACGGTCAGGCGCACATCAACGCGGCCAAGGAAGGTATGAATTTCCAGAACCTCCGGCACTTTTCGGGCCTCGGTGAGAAAATCATCAAACGCACCGCGTTGGGTTTTATCCAGCGTAAAGCGCAGCGAAACCTCGACATTAAAGCCAAGCGCGCGCCAATTGATCACCGCGCATTGGCCTTGCAAAACCCCTTGGCTGCGCAGCTTTTCCAGCCGCCGCGCGCAAACCGCTGGCGTCACCCCTGCCGTTTGGGCCAGCTCTGCCATCGACAAATCAGGATCGTTCTGTAAATGGCGCAGAATTCGTCGGGTTGTGTCATCAAGCATGATTTTGATCAATAATCTAATTTCAGAGAATAATAAACTCTAAAAAAACATCTTATTTATAAATTATAGCCTGAAAGTTTAGACATTATAACGTATTTTCCCCGCAAGAGCATATTAACCAACACAAAGGATACCAAAATGCGCGTATATTATGACCGCGATTGCGATGTTAACCTGATCAAAAACATGAAAGTGGCCATTTTGGGCTATGGCTCACAGGGCCACGCCCACGCGCTAAACCTGCGCGATTCCGGTGCCAAAAACGTGGTTGTCGCCCTGCGCGAAGGCTCTGCTTCGGCCGCCAAAGCGACAAGCGAAGGCCTGAAAGTTATGGGCATTGCCGAGGCCGCCGCGTGGTGTGATCTGATTATGTTCACCATGCCCGACGAGCTGCAGGCCGACACTTACAACAAATATGTGCGCGATAATCTGCGTGACGGTGCCGCGATTGCCTTTGCCCACGGTTTGAACGTGCATTTCGGCCTGATCGAGCCAAAAGCCGAATTTGACGTGATCATGATGGCCCCCAAAGGCCCCGGTCACACCGTGCGCGGCGAATATGTCAAAGGCGGCGGCGTGCCTTGTTTGGTGGCTGTCGATCAGGATGCGTCCGGCAAGGCGCTGGAAATCGGTTTGTCGTATTGCTCGGCCATCGGTGGCGGGCGTTCGGGCATCATCGAAACCAATTTCCGCGAAGAGTGCGAAACCGATCTATTTGGTGAGCAAGCCGTGTTATGTGGCGGTCTGGTCGAGCTGATCCGCATGGGTTTTGAAACCTTGGTCGAGGCCGGTTACGCGCCTGAAATGGCCTATTTTGAGTGCCTGCACGAAGTAAAACTGATCGTTGATCTGATTTACGAGGGCGGCATTGCCAACATGAATTATTCGATTTCCAACACTGCGGAATACGGCGAATATGTTTCCGGCCCGCGCATCCTGCCGTATGAAGAAACCAAAGCCAAAATGAAAGCCGTGCTGACCGATATTCAAAACGGTAAATTCGTGCGTGATTTCATGCTGGAAAACGCGGTTGGCCAGCCATCGTTCAAAGCCACGCGGCGCTTGAATGACGAGCACCAGATCGAGCAGGTCGGCAAAGAGCTGCGCGCAATGATGCCTTGGATTTCAGCCGGTAAAATGGTTGACAAAGACAAGAACTAAGCAAAAATACCAAAACATTAATGATTGACCCCGGCCTCGCGTCGGGGTCACGTCGTTTCAGGGGGCACGAAAATGTCAGATGTAAAAACCCGCGACTGGCTGATGATCGCCTTGCTTGGCTTCGTTTGGGGCGGCACATTTTTAGTGATGGAAATCGCATTGCGCGGCATCACGCCTTATTGGCTGGCCGCCGCCCGTATCGGGTTTGCGGCGACTGTGACGGGTTTCATCTGGGCCTTGCGCGGATTTCCTTTATTCCTTGATAACAGCCCGCGCCCGTGGGGCAGCATTATTTTGGCAAGCACGCTAACATCGGCACTGCCTTTCATCCTGCTGAGCTGGGGCTTGCAACATGTCACCTCGGGTTTTGCCGGGGTCTCGATGTCGGCGGTCGGGCTGATGGTTTTGCCTCTGGCCCATTTTTTGGTGCAGGGCGATCAGATGAACCTACGAAAAACGCTGGGTTTTTTGCTGGGATTTGCCGGCGTTGTGGTCTTGATTGGCGGACAAGCATTTAACAGCACCGGCGCATCGCTTGAAACTATGGGGCGTTTGGCCTGCCTTGCTGCGGCGATCTGTTATGCGGTTTCGTCGATAATTATCCGCCGCCTGCCGCCGATTGATCCGTTATCTTTGGCCGCATTATTATTGATTATCGGCACAGCAATCGTCATCCCGGCCGCATATATTGCCGAAGGACCGCCACCCGTTCCCGACCCGAAAACCATCACTTATCTTGTGATTTTAGGGCTAATCCCCACGGCCGCGGCCAATAGTTTGCGGGTTTTCATCATCCGCTCGGCTGGCCCGACATTCATGAGCCTGACCGGTTATCAGGTGCCAATCTGGTCTGTTTTGCTGGGTGCCTATTTTTTGAACGAGCCACTTCCGGGCAGTCTATTATTTGCCATGGTGATGATTTTATCAGGCATTGCCATCAGCCAATGGCCAGCCCTTTACAAAACGATTTTCCTGCGGCAAAAAAAATCCGCGCATGATGATATTGTGCCGCCCCCCGGGTAAAATACTTGACAAGGCCTGCTATTAATCGTCCAGTTATGCGTTCGGTTTTAATATCAGAACTCTAAAACCTATTTGTAATCAAAGGAATATCAGGTGGAAGTCAGCTTGCTTAATTGGCTGCGCTTGGGTGTGCTCGGGCTGATCTGGGGGTCATCATTTATGGTGGTCACGATCGCATTGCGTGATTTCGGGCCAATCACCATCGCGGCCATCCGCATTGCAATCGGGGCTGTAATTTTACTGGCAATGATGCGGATTTACGGGCTTAAGCTGCCAAGATTTAACACGCCGGAGATACGAATGGTCTGGCTGGGGGCCTGCGCGCTGGGGGTGTTTTCAATGGCGCTGCCGTTCTTTTTGCTTGGCTGGGGGCAGCAATATGTGGCCTCGGGTTTTGCCGGCGTGTCCATGTCCTTTGGCCCGATCCTGACACTGGCGCTGGCCCATTTTCTGATACCCGGCGAACGCCTGACATTTCGCAAAAGCCTCGGATTTTCCATCGGGCTTGCCGGCGCGCTAATCCTGATTGGTCTGGACGCCTTCAAAAGCAGCGGCATGAGCCAGGAAATGCTGGCACAGCTGGCCTGTTTTGCGGCCGTATCGTGTTATGCGATCGGCTCGATCATCACGCGGCTTGTGCCGGTCGTTAACCCGCTGATATTTGCCGCAATGGCAACGATGCTGGCGGCGTTTGCAATTGTGCCCATCGCCTTGTGGCAAGAAGGCGTGCCGATTTTAACCCCGAACCTGCCTTTGGCCGCAATCATTTTTCTTGGCGTTCTGCCGACGGCATTTACCAATTTATTGCTGGTCAAGGTGATCCGCAGCGCCGGACCTTCGTTTATTTCACTGGTAAATTATCAGGTGCCGATCTGGTCGGTGATTTTCGGCACCTTGTTTTTAAACGAAATTCTTCCGACCCGCCTGTTCGTTGCCTTGGCGCTGATTTTGCTTGGGCTTGCCATCAGCCAACGCTGGAAACGCATCAAACCGCCGCTTGAACAGCCGTAACAATATCGTCAACCACCGCGCCAAGCAGCGCCTGATCTTCGCATTCGCCCATGACCCTGATTAACGGCTCGGTGCCCGATTTTCGGATCAATAAACGCCCGCTTGCCGCCAGCCGCGCTTCACCCGCAACAATCGCGGCTTTTACGGCATCGTTTTTCAACGGCTCTCGGCCCAATTCGTAACGCACATTTGTCAGCGTTTGCGGCACGGTTTCAAAACTGCGCGTCAATTCCGAGGCCCGTTTGCCGGTTTCCACCATCGCGGCCATAAACTGCAAACCGGCAATCAGCCCATCGCCCGTGGTGGCATAATCGGTCATCACAATATGGCCCGACTGCTCGCCCCCCAGATTAAAACCGCCCGCCCGCATCGCCTCGACCACATAACGATCGCCAACACCGGTGCGCAGCAGGCTTAGGCCCTGCCCGTCCAGATAACGTTCCAACCCCAGATTAGACATCACGGTTGCAACCAATGTGGCGCCTTTCAGCATACCTTTTTCAGCCCAGCGCGTGGCCAGCAAAGCCATCAGCTGATCTCCGTCGGCAACCGCGCCGTGCTCGTCAATAATCATCACCCGATCCGCATCGCCATCCAGACAAATACCCAAATCGGCACCGTGCATCACCACGGCCTCGCTGGTGGTTTGCGGATAGGTAGAACCGCATTCCTGATTGATGTTAAACCCGTTTGGATCCACCCCGACCGGGATCACCTCGACCCCCAATTCCCACAACACTTCGGGCGCGGTTTTATAGGCCGCCCCGTTGGCGCAATCGACAACCACCTTCAGGCAAGAAACATCGCCACGCTTGGGGAATGTCGTCTTGGCATATTCCACATAGCGCCCTTTGGCATCATAAATCCGTTTGGCACGGCCAATATTTTGTGGCTTGGCAGGCTCGATTACACCTGCCAGCAAACGTTCAATTTCGTCTTGGGCATCATCTGACAATTTAAACCCGTCGGGCCCGAAGAATTTGATGCCATTGTCGTAATGCGGATTATGGCTGGCGGAAATCATGATGCCCAGATCGGCCCGCATACTGCGGGTTAAAAACCCAACAGCCGGTGTCGGAACCGGACCCAAAAGCAGCACATTCATGCCCGTGCTGGTCAACCCGGCCGTCAGCGCATTTTCCAGCATATAACCCGAAAGCCGTGTGTCTTTGCCGATTACAACGCGGTGACGGTTCATCCCGTCCGTGCGAAAATAGCGCCCGGCAGCAGCCCCCAGTTTCAGGGCTAAATCGGCCGTCATCGGATATGTGTTTGCCTGCCCGCGCACCCCGTCGGTGCCAAATAGTTTCCGGCTCATCTTTGTTCCTGCCTTGTTGTTATGGCCATTTGCAGGGCTAACGCCTGCCTTGTTGCCGCTATATCATGCACACGCAGCATCTGAACACCCTGCAAGACGGCCATTTGCGCCACCGAAACCGACCCGAATGCGCGGTCTTGTGCCGAAGTTGCGCCAGAAATGTCACCGATGAAAGATTTTCGTGATGCGCCAAGCAAAATAACGCAGCCCAGCCCGTGAAACAGGCTGATATTTCGCAGCAGGGTCAAATTATGCTCAAGCGTTTTGCCAAAACCAATGCCCGGATCAATCACAATTTCCGCGCGCGAAATCCCTGCCGCTTGTGCAACCGCAACTCGTTGAGCCAAAAAATCGTAAACATCCAACAACACATCGTCATAATACGGCGCATCCTGCATGGTTTTTGGGTCGCCCTGTGCATGCATCAGGCAAACCGATGTTCGGGTTTTGGCCGCCAGTTTTGCAAGTGCCGGATCATGGCAGAAAGCCGCAACATCATTGATCAAACCAGCGCCGGCATCAATTGCAGCCCTTGCAACCGCGGCCTTTCGGGTATCAATTGAAACCGGCGTCTGCATTTGGGCAGAGATCGCCGCAATCACCGGAGCCGTGCGGGAAATCTCTAGATCTTCCGGCACAAAATCGGCGCCCGGTCGGGTTGATTCGCCGCCTATGTCCAAAATATCGGCACCTTGTGCAACCATCTCGCGGGCATGTTGTAACGCAGCATCGGGTGCATTGAATTTACCGCCATCCGAGAAACTGTCTGGCGTGACATTCAAAACACCCATCAGGCGCGGCGCATCAAACCTAAGGCCGGCAATTTTGGCGCGCGGAGTCGTGATATGGTCCAAAATATCGGCGGGGATATCGTCAATTCCAACCAGCTGCTTTTGCCCGTTTCTAGAGATTTTCTCGGCGCGATCAAACCAGCACCAGCCGCCTGCAATGGCACAGGCATTTTCAGGACGCGCGCGGTCTTGCATCGCGATCGGGCGGAAATAATCGCTCACTTAAATTTGGCCGGTTTGGCCGGATCAAATGTTTGATGCAAAGCACGGGCGTCAGGTTCTCCAATCACAATCATGCGCTCTGCATTCAGCTCTTTTGCCAACCAGATAGCCAGTTTCAAACCGCTGACAGAACCAGCCGGTCCGTCCACCGCATCCATAATTATTTTTGAAGGTGCCCAAAGGCTTAGCTGATCGTGCTTCATGCCCCAAACCAGCTCTGTTTTGCTATCGACCACCACAAGACGCGGTTGGCGGCCCGCCAAAACCCATGCTGTTTGTTCAATTTTTAGCAGATCAATACGGCGTTGGGACGTGGCATCACCGGTTTGCGGAACATCTTTATCCGGCAAATCTACACATAAAACCACCGATCCCGAATAATGCGTAAACCGCTCAACCCACTGATCAATATGATTGCCAAAAACTGCAATATTTTGCAGAAACACAATCAGCGGACGCGGTTGATTTTCTGTCGTAACTTTAACTGTTGCGGCATCGCGACCGCGCACAATCTCAACTCCCAGCGCCCCCGTGCCACGGTCCAGTTTCTGGATCCTTACAAAGACGCGGATGGCTTGGGGTTCCTGCAATATCCTTGCCGCAATATGCTCGGCCAATGTCTCCAGCAGGTTCAGGCGCTCGGCGGCCAACGCAGCTACAATCGCCTGGGTCAGGGTGTCATAGGACAGGATACGATCCACATCATCATTCAGCGGCGCAGACGGATCCGCGACCTCGACCACCAGATCAAATTGCAGACGCTGGGTGTTGTCGCGCTCGGCCTGAAAGGCCCCGATTTCAACATCTTCAATATGGCCACGCACCGATATCCGGTCAGGATACGCGCCGCCCGATGTGGCACAACTGCGCAGCTCGGGGTGCGAAAACGCTTGTTTAATTTCAGATGTCATTGATTATCTACGATCAGATTAGGGTGTTTGATATGCCCAGTCTAACGGTAAAAAAGATGCCCATCAATACTTGCTGTGCGCGTAAATACACGTGACCAGCTCGGGCTTACAGTATGGTTATGGTAAAATTTAGCCCCGAGCGTCAGATTGCGCGGCGCACCGTCCAGCAACGCGCGGGCAATTTTACCCACGTTGCGATAGGCCTCCGGCTCGTTCACAATCTCGGCAATACCATCGCAGGTATATGAAAACTGACAGCGGTGAATTCTGCCCGTGCCCTGATTAACCACAGCACAAACCGAATTCGGAAATTTACGCGAATCCACCCGGTTCAAAATCACCTCGGCCACTGCAATCTGGCCCTTTATGCTTTCGCCACGGGCCTCGAAATACAAGGCTTCGGTCAAACATAACCAGTCGGCCCCGCCGGTCGCAACGGGCTGGTTTTTCAGCCATTCGCGAGTATAACCAATGTTTACAATCTTACGGTCTGCCCCGCGCGCTTTAGGGCGCAGGCTGCTGGTGGGGGCGGCGGTGATAACGCGCAGACGCTCAATGCCAACCAGATTTAACGCACGCCGCTCCTCTGCCAAAAGACTGGTAAGATGCGGATCAATTTTACCGCTATCTGCGGCGATATCTGCGATGTTTGATGTACTAAAACGCACTTGCAGTTCAGGGGTTTCGGCCGCTTCAGGCACCGTATTTTCAACCAGAACCTGGTTAAGCAATGAACGCGATTCTGGCCTAGGGTAGCTTTGCAAATCAGCCGTTTTAATCGCACCAGATCGAACGGGATCAACAAGCATTTTATCTTCAACCAACGCATAAATACCGGCAAAGGGCTGCGAAACCTCGGGCGTAGCTGCAAGCACAGCAACATCGGCAGGAGGATTAGCCGCTAAAATGATCTCAGCGGATGTTACCGTTTTGCCAAAACCTGCGAAATTCAGAACGCCAAGCCCCGCCAAAACAAATATAAACACAGCAATTCCAAGCCGCAATAACAGCCAGCCCGAAGACCTGTTTTGTAATGTATTTTGCAGCATTGGCATCAAACTTTCATATCGATTCTGTGTCAGAGAAATCGAGCCCCAGGCCCAAACAGGGGCTAGGATACAATAATTCCTCGTCCGAGTCCAGTAAGCGTGGCCAAACAGCAACACCAAGGCTGGCGTGCATTGTTCCCGCGATCATATCCTTAATTAAATAGATAAACTTTATATCGTTAAATGTTAAGTCCCACAATCTTCTGGGTGGGGTTAAACCGAAATAACTCGGCTTTATC
>CAYSBD010000053.1:0-15304 GCA_964429175.1 uncultured Marinosulfonomonas sp. | reverse complement strand
GGATCCTCGGCCCCCATTTCACGCGGCGGGCAATCGGGGCTGGCGGTTTTCATCAGGGCCAGCACGTCAACATCACGGTCTTCTATCCAAGTGGTCTGGCCGCCGGTGTGTTTGACCACCAGACAGCGCAGCTTGTCCGAGCAGCGCAGCAGGGCCGCATCGGCATTGGATTTTAGCGCCGTTTTGCGCCCGCCACGCGGTGCCTCGTCGGCGGTGATCAGGACGCGGGCCTGACAATCATTGATCCGGTTGGCCAAAGCATCGGGGGAAAACCCTGCAAAAACAACAGAGTGGATCGCACCGATGCGCGCACAGGCCAGCATGGCGTAAGCGGCCTCGGGGATCATCGGCATATAAATAATCACCCGCTCACCGCGCATCACGCCTTGGCTCAGCAGCACGTTGGCCATGCGGTTCACCTTGTCGGACAGCTCGTTATAGCTGATGTGGCGGGCGGGCGTTGCGGGGTCATCCGGCTCGAATATAATCGCGGTTTGCTCGCCACGGGTTGCAAGGTGGCGATCGATGCAATTGACGGCCACATTCAGGCTGCCATCGGCGAACCATTCGATGTTGACCTGACCCAAAGTAAAGTCGGTATTTTTAACTTTTTTGTAGGGTTTGATCCAGTCCAGACGTTTGCCGTGTTCGCCCCAGAATGCCTCGGGGTCGGCCATCGAGGCCTGATACATCGCGTCATATTTCGCCGCATCGGCATGGGATTTGGCCGCAAATTCGGCCGATGGTGGATAGGTTTTAGCGCTCATTTTTGTGAACCCCCTGTTTTAATTAGATCGCCAGATATTCGGCGCGCAATTTCTCGTTTTCCAGCATCTCGTCGGCGGTCCCGTCAAAGACCACTTTGCCGGTGTCCAAAATTACGGCGCGGTCCGACAGCTTTAACGCGGCAATCGCATTTTGCTCGACAATGATGGTGGTGATGCCCTGCTCGCGGATCAGGCGCAGGGTCTTTTCGATTTCCTGCACAATCACCGGCGCAAGGCCCTCGAACGGCTCGTCCAGCAGTAAAACCTTGATATCACGCGCCAAAGCACGCGCGATGGCCAGCATTTGCTGCTCGCCGCCCGACAGGGTTATGCCCTCTTGCTTGCGCCGCTCTTTTAGACGTGGAAACAGATCATAAAGCCGCTTTAACGGCCAGCCGACCGGCTCGACAATCTGGGCCAGCTCCAGGTTTTCCTCGACGGTTAAACCGGCAATGATACGCCGGTCTTCGGGCACCAAAGAACAGCCGGAAATCGCGGCCTCATAAGATTTCATTTCATGCAAAGGCTGATTGTCGAGCCAGATTTCACCCTGTTTCAACTCGGGGTCGGCCAGCCTTGCGATGGTGCGCAAAGTCGAGGTTTTACCAGCCCCGTTGCGCCCCAGCAGGGCCAGAATTTCGCCCTCGTTCACGTCGAACGAAACGCCCTGCACGATGTAGCTTTCACCGTAATAGGCATGGATGTCGCGCACCGAAAAAAAGGCGGGTGCGGTTTGTGGATTGCTCATAATCTAGTCCTCTGCCACGGTGCCCAGATAGGCTTCTTGCACTTTGGGGTGGCCTTTGATGTTTTCGGGAATGTCCTCGACCAGCGGGGTGCCTTGGGCCAAAACCGTGATGCGTTCGGCCAGTGAAAACACCACATGCATGTCATGCTCGATGATTGCCATCGTGATGTCGCGGCTATCGCGGATGTGTTTTAGCAGATCAATCGTGTTGTTGGTATCGGCCCGCGACATGCCGGCCGTGGGTTCGTCCAGCAGCAGCAATTTAGGCTCTTGCACCAGACACATCGCCATTTCCAGGCGCCGCTTGTCTCCGCGCGATAATGATGCGGCCTGCATGGCGCTTTTATCCAGCATATTGACATCATTTAGCATGGCTTCGGCCTGCTCGATAATGCCACCCTCCTCTTCGACGGCCTCTAATGCATGCATACGAAATGCGCCGTCACGATGCGCAAAGCAGGGGATCATCACGTTTTCAAGCACGGTCAGATCAGTAAATATTTCAGGTGTTTGAAACACACGCGAAATCCCCATCTGATTGATTTCATGCGGTTTTCTGCCCAAAACGGATTGGCCGTCAAACATCACGGACCCGGTATCGGGGATCAGTTTTCCGACCAGCACATTTAGCAGCGTCGATTTTCCGGCCCCGTTCGGACCGATGATCGCATGCACGGTATTTTCCTGCACCGACAGGTTTACATCACCCAGCGCCTGCAAACCACCGAAACGCTTGTTGACGTTTTTAATTTCGAGAATGGCCATAAAATCAGCCCCCTTATTCTGCAGGTTCAGTTGATTTGGCGGGTTTTTGCTTGCCACCGTCTTGGGTGCCGCCGTTCTTTTTGCGACGGATCATTTTACCGATCCTCTGGCTGCCCTCAATCAGGCCACCGGGCAAAAATATCACCACCAGCATGAAAACAATGCCCAAGGTTAAATGCCAGCCCTTGCCGATAAACGGATAAATAATCGCCACCACGAAATCTTCAAACCCGTCGGGTAGCCAGTAAAACCAGCCGTGCAGCACCGTTTCGTTGATTTTCGAGATGATATTTTCCATGTATTTGATCAGACCCGCGCCCAGAACCGGACCAATCAAAGTGCCGGCACCGCCCAAAATGGTCATCATCACCACCTCGCCGCTGGCCGTCCAGAACATCCGCTCCGGTCCCACTTGGGTGTCCATCGCCACCATCAGACCACCGGCCAAACCGGCATACATGCCCGAAATAACAAAGGCGGCCAAAGTGTAGGGTTTTGAATTCAAACCGGTATAATTCATCCGCTGCTGGTTGGATTTCACCGCCCGCAGCATCAGGCCAAAGGGGGAGCGGAAAATCTTGATCGACAGAAAAAAGCTGAGAAACATTATCACCGCGGCCACATAATAACCGACGTTGAAGGTAAACAGCCAGCTGCCGATACTCCACTCGTAACTCGAGGTCATTTGCAATCCAAACAGATTTGCCCGCGGGATCGCCCCTTGCGCAAGCACCGCATCAAAAATCCGCGCGTCCGCAGCCTTGGGTTGAAGCCCGGTTTCGCCGCCGGTCAGCGGGGTCAGCACCGAATAGGCCAGCGCGAATGACATTAACGCAAAGGCCAGCGTGATGATCGAGAAATAAATCCCCGAGCGCCGCAATGAAATCCAGCCGATCAACAGTGCAAACAAGCCCGAAATAATCACCGCCATAATGATCGCCGGAACGATGTTCATGGTCAGCAATTTCATCATCCAGATCGCCGCATAACTGCCAACACCCAGAAAGATCGCGTGGCCAAATGACAGATAACCGGTCAGCCCGAACAGGATGTTGAAACCGATGGCAAAGATGCCGAAGATCACAAAACGCTGCATCAGATCGGGATAGCCCGCGTTAAATTGCGCCATGTTCGAGCCTTCGGGGAAGGGGTTCAGAAAGAGCGGCGCAAACACCAACATTGCCGCCACAATACCCAGAAGGACCGCGTCTTTTTTCTCTAGTTTAAACATGGGTTTATTCCTCCATCACACCTTTGCGGCCCATCAGGCCACGGGGCCGGGTGAGCAAAATGATAATTGCAACCAGATAGATAATAATCTGGTTCAGGCCGGGCATGATATTGAGCACCACGGCCATCGAGGCAAAGCTCTCGAGAATTCCCAGCAAAAACCCGGCCAGCACCGCACCGGGCAAACTGCCCATGCCGCCAACCACCACGACCACAAAGCTGAGCACCAGAAAATCCATTCCCATGTGATAATTGGGCGAAACGATCGGCGCATACATCACACCGGCCAGACCGGTCACCGCCGCTGCCAGCCCGAACATTATGGTAAAACGTTTGTCGATATTAATGCCCAACAGCCCGACGGTTTCACGGTCAGCCATACCGGCGCGCACAACCATACCGAAAGTCGTGAAGCGCAGGAAAGCAAAGATGCCGCTGATGATAACAACGGAAAATGCGAAATACATCATCCGCCAATAGGGGTAAATAATCGTGTGCGGATCAAAGCCCAGCATCGCGCCAAAATCAAATGTTCCGTCAAAAGCGCTGGGTGTCGGTGTCGGAATCGGGTTGGCACCGTAAAAATACTTGATGATTTCCTGCAAAACGATGGCCAGCCCGAATGTCACCAAAATCTGGTCGGCGTGGGGGCGTTTGTAGAAATGTTTGATCAGTCCGCGCTCCATGATCACGCCGATGATAATCATCACCGGAATGGTCACGATAATCGCCAACGGCACCGACCATTCAATCAGGGTCGCGCCCATCTCGGGGCCGAAAATGTCGTAAATATAAGGGGTCTCGACCATGAGCGGATTGCCCAGAAAATCGGTCCGGGTCGGATGGATGCTCTGATGGCCCAGCGACAGGATGCGATTAAAGGTAACGGCGCAAAACGCCCCAATCATAAACAGCGCACCATGGGCAAAATTAACCACCCCGAGCGTGCCGAAAATCAGCGTTAAACCCAGCGCGATCAGCGCATAGGCCGAGCCTTTGTCAAGCCCGTTCAGAATTTGCAGCAGGATTGCGTCCATGGCCCTCACCTGTATGGTTAGTTAAATATGTTGGGATTATAGCTTGCTGGCCGCGCCGCAATGACACGGCCAGCAGTTTTTTACGGCATATTACGCACCCGTGTTGCAGGCACCTTTCAGGCTTACATCATCGCCACCAAAGCTTGGGTGGTTTGGCGGATAAGTTACCTGTGCGGCCGGTGTGACTTCGACGATTTCCAGCAGATCGAAATCGCTGTCAGGGTTTTCTTTACCCTTCACAACCAGCACATCCTTAAAGCACTGGTGATCTTCGGCACGGTAATGCGTCGGGCCATTGCCCAGACCGTCAAAATCGTAACCCTCCAGCGCTTCAACCACGGCACACGGGTTGAAGGATTTGGCACGGTTCACCGCATCGGCATAAAGCAGCGTCTGGCAATAAACCGTGTGCGCGGCCTGGCTTGGCGGGAAGCCGTATTTGGTGCCGAAGGATTTAACGAACGCTTGGCTGCCCTCGTCTTGCAGCGACCAGTGCCAGTTGGTCGAGCCATAAATGCCCTTGACCGCAGCGCCTGCACCTTTGGCCATCAAACGGCTGTAAAGCGGCACGATGATTTCAAAGTTCTTGCCGTTGACAACCCTGTCTTTCAGGCCAAACTGCACCGCGTTGGTCAGCGAGTTAACCATGTTGGCACCGTAATGGTTCAGCACCAGAACATCGGCATCCGATTGCAGGACCTGCGCGATATACGAGCTGAAATCGGTTTGGGTCAGCGGGGTCAAGATGGTGTTGACGGTTTCCCAGCCGATGGCCTCGGTCGAGGTGCGGATGGCTTCTTCGGTGGTGTAGCCCCAGTTGTAATCAGCCGTCAGATGGAACGCCTTGCGATCGGCCCCGTAAGCATTTTTCAACACGGGCGCCAGTGCAGCGCCGGACATGTAAGAGTTAAAGAAATGACGGAAGCCATTGGCTTTTCTATCTTTTCCGGTGGTATCATTCGAGTGGGTCAGACCGGCCATGAAGATGACGCCAGCTTCTTGGCACAGCGCCTGAACGGCCACGGCAACACCCGAAGAAGAGCCGCCGGTGATCATCACTGCGTTGTCTTTTTCGATCATGGATCTGGCCGAAGCGCGGGCCGCATCCGATTTGGTCTGGGTGTCACCGGTTACAAATTCAACCTTGTGGCCCATGATCCCGGCACCATCCAGCGTTTTCGAGCTGAACGTGTTTATCATGCCGCCATCGCCTTCACCATTCAGGTGCTCGACGGCCAGTTTATAGGCGCGCAACTGATCGGCACCCTCATCGGCATAGGGGCCGGATTGTGGCACGTTGAAACCCAGCGTAACAGTGCCGCCAGACGGGGCGTTGGTAAAGCCCGTGTTGCTGGCAGCCCAGACATTTCCGGTGAAAAGCGTCGGCATCGCAAGACCCGCACCAGCCACTGCGCCAGTCTTTAGCAGACCGCGACGTGTAAGTTTATTGGACATGTAATTCCTCCCATATTCGGGTTAATCCCGAGTTAATGGCGGCACTTTCAGGCGCAGCCATACCTTTTACAAGGATGCCATATATTCGCCTTTTAATTGTCAATATTGCAACAACGAGCTTGAATTATTGAACAAACTTGTAAATATTTACACAGATACTGGCGCGGTTTTGTAAATTTATTTGCTAAACTTAATGCCAAGCCTTTGAGAAATTAAGGAAAACTAAGGAGATTTGCATGGTTCGATTGACCTTGACCGGCAGCCGCATTCGCACAAAACGTCTGGAGCTGGGCGTAAAACAGGCGGCTTTGGCCAAAACTGTAGGAGTTTCGCCGGCTTATTTGAACCTGATCGAGCATAACAAGCGCAGAATCGGCGGCAAACTATTGCTGGATCTGGCGCGCCAATTGGGGGTGGATGCCCCGGATTTATCCGAAGGTGCCGGCGCGGCTTTGGTGGCCGGTTTGCAAGAGGCCGCCAGCAGCGCGCAGATGGGCAATTTGGCCGGCATCGACGAATTTGCCAGCCGCTTTCCGGCTTGGGCGTCATTGGTTCTGGCCCAGCAAAGCCGCATTTGCGGGTTGGATCATCGGGTGGCGATGCTGACCGACCGCTTAAGTTACGATCCGCAATTATCCGAGGCGCTGCACGAATTATTATCGTCGGTGACGGCCATCCGTTCAACCGCGGCGATTTTGGTCGGGCCGCAAGCCGTCGGGCCTGAATGGCAAGCGCGGTTTCAGCAAAACCTGTACGAAGACGCCAAACGTCTGGCGGACGGGGCCGGTGTGTTGGCCAATTATCTGGATGTGTCGGATGATGAAAATCAGGTTCCCAGCCTGCCGCAAGAGGAGCTGGAAAGCTGGCTGGGCGCGCGTGGTTTCCATCTGAGCGCGTTGGAGCAGGGCGGCGATATAAGGGATGCAAAAGCCGGTGATTTATTGCACGATTATGTGCAGCAATACCGCCGCGATCTGCAGGCTTTGCCGCTTGAATCGTTTGGCGCTGCGGTGGCTGGGGGCGACGATCCGTTGCAGCTGGCCGAAAAATTTGGCGTTGATATGGCCACGGTTTTGCGCCGGATTGCCAGCTTGCCACAAAATATGGGGCAGAATGCAGGCGAGGCGGGTGTCGGGCTGCTTGTTTGCGATGCTTCGGGCACGTTGTTGCTGCGAAAACCGGTTGAGGGTTTCGCGATGCCGCGCTTTGGTTCGGGCTGCCCGCTTTGGCCGCTTTATCAGGCGCTGGCGCGTCCCGGCGTGCCTTTGCGCCAAAGGCTGGAACATATCGGGCGTGACGGGCCACAGTTTTTGGCCTATGCAATCGCACAGCCGGTGGGGCAGGGCGGTTTTGGCTGCGCGCCTGTCATGCAGGCCACGATGTTGATTATACCACAGCCGCGCCGTGACCAGCAGCAGGGTTTGCAGCGGGTTTGCTCAAAAGGCGGCTGCGGCGGGCAACATTGACAGATATTTTGACATAAGCGCCCGATCTGTAGATAATGCATAAAAAGCCATGCGGCCAACTGTCAAAAAGGAGCCTGACAGATGGGCAATAAAATTCTTCTGATCGAGGATGAGCCAAACATTGCCCAAGCCCTCAGCTTTATTCTAAAGCGTGATGGCTGGGCTGTTACAACCCACGAAGACGGGCGCACCGCCTTTGAGGCGATTATGCGCCATGCGCCCGATTTGGTGATGCTTGATGTGATGTTGCCGGGGCGTTCGGGGTATGATATTTTGCAGGATGTGCGCGGCGATGCGGCCATGGCGGATTTGCCGGTGTTAATGCTGACAGCGCGCGGCCAGATCAAAGACCGCGAAATGGCCGAACGCTTGGGGGCCAGCCGTTTTATGACCAAGCCGTTTTCCAATGCCGAGATTCTGGCCTGCATCCGTGAATTACTGGGGAAATGACAAAACCTCGCCAGCCTTTGTTTCTAGAGCGCGAAACCTATCGCCATCGCCGCGTTACCGATGCTGCGCGTTTGCTGCCGATTTTGGGCTTTCTGGCTTTGTGTCTGCCGATTTTATGGGCCGATGAGCGGCTGACATCAAACGGGATGCTTTATTTGCTCGGGGTCTGGATTGCGCTGATGGTGGCGGCGCGTATGCTGGCGCGGCGTTTGCACAAGACGGACGTAAAAAACAAGACACAAGAGCCGGATCAGAGCGGCTGATGCTGTCATTCAACACCTTGATTGTGGTTTCTCTGGGCTATGTTGCGGTGCTGTTTTTGGTGGCATTTACGGCGGATCGGCGGGCCAGACGCGGCCAGTTGGGTTGGCTGCGATCGCCGCTGGTTTACACGCTCAGCCTGTCGGTTTATTGCACCGCCTGGACGTTTTACGGCGCAGTTGGTTATGCGGCACGCTCGGGTCTTGAATTTTTAACAATCTATCTGGGGCCGACATTGGTTATGGTCGGATGGTGGTGGGTTTTGCGCAAACTGGTGCGCATCGGGCGCAGCCAGCGCATTACCTCGATTGCCGATCTGATTTCGTCGCGTTATGGCAAATCAAATACGCTGGGCGTGATCGTTACCTTGATGGCATTAATCGGCACTACGCCTTATATTGCGCTGCAATTACAATCAGTTACCATGTCATTTGCCGTATTTGCGCAAACCGGATCCGGCAGTTGGGTGGCCGATAATCTGAATGCAACGGCGTTTTGGGTTGCGGTTGGTTTGGGGCTGTTTACCGTGCTGTTCGGCACCCGGAATCTGGATGCAAACGAGCGTCATTACGGCGTGGTGATGGCCATCGCGCTCGAGGCGGTGGTCAAGCTGTTTGCGCTGATTGCAGTCGGTGTTTTTGTGGTCTGGGGCATTGCGGATGGGCCGGCGGATATTTTGGCACGCATTGATGCCTCGCCGATTGCGGCTTGGGAATTAAGGCCCGGGCGTTGGGCCAGTTTGATTTTTCTGTCGGCGGTGGCATTTATAACCTTGCCGCGGATGTTTCAGGTCATGGTGGTCGAAAATACCGACGAGCGCCATTTGGCCACCGCCAGCTGGGCTTTTCCGCTGTATTTGTTTTTGATCAGCCTGTTTGTGTTGCCGATCGCCGTGGTCGGGATGGATTTATTGGCGGCCGGCTCAAACCCCGATTTATTCGTGTTAACGGTGCCGTTGTCGCAGGGCCAGAACGGGCTGGCGATGTTGGCCTTTCTGGGCGGGTTTTCATCGGCAACTTCGATGGTGATTGTGGCGGCGATTGCGCTGTCAACTATGGTTTCAAATCACATCGTGATGCCGATTTGGCTGAATATGTCCCAACAGGGCGCCACGGTTTCGGGCGATGTGCGTCAGGTGGTTTTAATAGCGCGGCGCTTCTCGATTGCGCTGATTTTGGCGCTGGGATACGCGTATTACCGGGTGACGGGGGGCGGTGCGGCGCTGGCCTCGATCGGGCTGATTTCCTTTGTCGGGGTGGCGCAGTTTTTTCCCGTAATTATGGGCGGGATTTTCTGGCGCGGCGCAACCAAGGCAGGGGCGGCCGCGGGCTTGTTGACGGGGTTTGTGCTTTGGGCTTACACCTTGTTTTTGCCCAGTTTTGGCGGCAGTTTTATATTATCGGCCTCGGTTTTGGCCGATGGTCCGTGGGGGCTGATCTGGCTGCGCCCGCACGGGCTGTTCGGGGTTGGCGGCGCAGACCCTTTGGGCGCGTCCCTGTTCTGGAGCCTGACCCTGAACAGCATCGCTTTTTGCGCGGTTTCATTAATGAGTTTCCCAAAGCCGCTGGAGCGTTTACAGGGCGCGCAATTTGTCAATGCGTTCGAGCATAATCCGGCCGGTCAGGGTTGGGTTGGTGATTTTAGTGGCGCGCAGGATTTGCTGTTGATGTCGCAGCGTATTCTGGGTGCGCGACAGGCCCAAAACCTGTTTACAAGGGCCGCATCGGATCAAGGCAAGGCTGGCAATTTACCCGATACATCGCCGGATTTTTTGCAGCGTCTAGAGCGCGAACTGGCAGGCTCTGTCGGGGCCGCCACGGCGCATGCGATGGTGCGCCAGACCGTTGGCGGGGCCAGTGTTTCGGTTGGTGATTTGATGGCGGTGGCCGATGAAACCGCGCAGATGCTGGAATATTCGAACCGGCTTGAGCAAAAGAGCTCCGAGCTGGGCCGAACTGCGCGCGCTTTGCGTGAAGTGAACGAAAAACTGACCGGTATTTCGCTGCAAAAAGATGCGTTTTTAAGCCAGATCAGCCATGAATTACGCACCCCGATGACGTCGATCAGGGCGTTCTCGGAAATCCTGCGCGAAGATCGGGGCCTGTCGGTTAAACAGCGCCGGAAATACGCCAATATTATTCATGACGAAACCCTGCGTTTAACGCGTTTACTGGATAATTTGCTGGATCTGAGCGTGCTGGAAAACGGCCAGGTTACGCTGGATTTACAGGCGGTGAATTTGCATGATGTGATCACACGTTCGGTTGAAACGGCCAGCGTGAATCTGGGCTTGAAAATCCGGCGCAAAACGGCGGATGAAAAAATCGAGCTGATCACCGATGCGGACCGTTTATCGCAGGTATTTATTAACCTGATTGCCAATGCGGGCAAATATTGTCTGGCGGATGCGCCTGAATTGAAGATTACAGTGCGCAAAAGGGCCGGTGAAATCGAGGTGGATTTCATTGACAACGGTGCGGGTATTGCGGCCAAAAGTCAGCAGTTGATTTTCGAGAAATTCTCGCGGCTTGGCGATCAGCGCGCGGCGGGCGGTGCTGGGCTTGGCTTGGCGATCAGCCGTGAAATTATGAGCAATCTGGGGGGCAGTGTTGCGTATCTTCCCGGTCAGGGCGGCGCGGCATTTCGGGTAATTTTGCCGATTTCTGCTTAGTGTAAACCAAATTTAAACCATAATATTACAAAACTGGAAATACCGCGGCTCCTTTTTGAGAAAATTTGATGAATCAGCAGACTGAAATCACAACCTTGCATCGAAAAGCAGGTGCTGGCCGGGCGCCTTCTGATAGTGCCGGGATGACGCCGTTAAAATCGTTGCGGTTGGCGCTGTCAAAGGCGGCGCAAGGCGAGTTGGCATTGGCGGTGCAGGCGTTGGATTTATCCGAGCAATTGCTGGATCAGACCGGCGTGCTTGCGGCGGTTAGTCAGGATAATTTGCTGCTGTTATTGCAGGGGCCGGCGGGGTCGCTGGGGCTGGGGGTGATTAATATTCAGGTGCTGGCAGCGGTGATCGAGGTGCAGACCATGGGCAAAGTCAGCGCCAGTAAAGCAGCCGATCGACGCCCGACAAACACCGATTGCGCGATGATCCAGCCTGTGCTGAATGCTATTTTGAGTGAATTTGCTAGCTACTTGCAAGGCAGCACGGCTGAAAGTTGGGCAACGGGATTTGAGGTAGGCGAGCACGTAAAAAGCTTGCGCCTGTTGGGTTTGCGGCTTGAAGACATCCAATACAGAATGTTTTGCGCGACATTGAATTTGGCCGATGGGGCCAAGCAGGGCAAGATACAGATTGTGCTGCCCGCTGCTGGTAATTGCGGGGCCGGATCGGGGGGGGCGGGTGCTGCAAGTTGGGCCAGTGATCTGACGCAAACGGTTTGCGCAAGCCACGGCGAAATCAGGGCCATACTTCACCGGACGATGGTTCCGTTAAATCAAGCCCGTGATTTCAAGGTTGGGGATTTAGTGCCGGTTCCGCTGTCGGCCATATCGGAAATAATGATGGAAGGTGTTGATGGATGCTGTGTCGGGCGCGCCCGGTTGGGGCAGCAAAATGGATTTCGGGCTTTACGCATTATGGATCCGGCCGAGAATGCGCCAGCTAAAACTGCGGTGCCAAATCTAATAAATACAGCGCAAATGCCCAGCCAACCTGAACCGGTTGCGGCTGATCCGCTGCAGGCCGAAACACAATTTCCTGAAAATGATTTGGCCGATCCTGCAATGGATTCCTTGCCCGATCTTCCGATGAAAGATTTACCGGATTTGCCAGACCTGCCAAGCGTTGATCTGGAAATGCCGCCGATGGCCGCGATGCCCATGGATATGGCGATTGATCCAGATTAGGGTGCAGATTGTCAGGTAAGTCTATCAAAATAAAGCCTAATTTAAAGCCAGCCCGTCTAATTTATAACCGTTCCATGCTAGGATTTCGCGCGCGGCAGCCATTTTATCGGCGGCAACATCACGGTCACGGTTTAAAATCATGCCAAATTCACCGCTCGGGGTGCCGATCACGGCTGTGCGATAATCCTGATCCACCCACATCACCCAATGTTGCAGCCCTTTGTGTGTGCCAATCTTCGGTGTAAAACGCCCCGGACCGGTTACCGGCGCAACCCCGTGCAGGACCTTGCCGTTGCATTTATGCTCGCTCCAGTCAAGCAGATCGGGCTTTAACAACGCCACCTTAATTTCGCAAATCTGGCCGCTGTAAGATGCTACCACCTGCCACGAGCCTTCGAATTTTGCGGGATCAAACAGCGCAATCGAGGTTATCGGGGCAGATTGAATCCGATAGCTTGGCGTGTGCTGCGGTGTGCAGGCCAAAATCAGCAGCAACGAGGATAAAATCAGTTTTTTCATAAAGATTACATTCCGGTTCGGATTGACGCATGGCTCTAAATTATGGCGCAACCCTTGTTTAATAAGGCATCGGGTGGGCCTTGTGAGCGGTGTTTATTTCGGCCAGCACCTCGTTTGATAATTTAAGATTAACCGAAGCCAAAGAAACTTCCAGCTGCTCGATTTTGGTTGCGCCAAAAATAGCCGAGGCCATAAACGGGCGCGTTCGGCACCAGGCCAGTGCCATTTGGACAACATTCAACCCATGCCGCGCGGCAATATCTTCATAGGCCGCAGCGGCCGCCCAAACCCGCTGGGTAATCCGGCCACCCAGCTCACTGTTTAAATCGCGGCGCGAACCTTTTGGCGTCAGATCGCGTTTGTATTTATTACAGAGCAATCCGGCGGCCAGCGGTGAATAGGCCAATAACCCGACATCTTCGTTCACACTCATTTCGGCCAGATCGGTATCAAACATCCGGCAAAGCAGCGAATATTCGTTCTGGATCGCGGCCATTCGCGGCCCGTGCCCCTGATCACTGGCGCGCAGCCACATCGCCGCCCCCCAAGCGCTTTCGTTGGACAGCCCGACATGGCGGATTTTTCCGGCCTCGATCTGGCGGCCCAATTCGCCCAGCACATCCTGCATATGGGCGACAGTTTCATCGCGGTTTTGGCCGGATGGATCAAAATCCCAATTTTGACGAAACATGTAGGATCCGCGATTGGGCCAGTGCAGCTGATAAAGATCAATGTAATCCGTTTGCAGACGCTTTAAGGAGCCATCAAGCGCCTCGACGATGCTTTTTGCCGAAATCCCGCGACCTTGGCGCACAAATCCGCCGTTTACCCCCGAAATTTTGGTGGCCAGCAGCAAATCAGCGCGCCGGCCGGTTTTTGCAAACCATTCCCCGATGATGCTTTCGGTTTTGCCAAGATTTTCGGCCGTCACCGGATTAACCGGATACATTTCGGCGGTGTCTAAAAAATTGACGCCATGTTCAAGCGCCATGTCAATCTGGGCATGGGCCTGCTCTTTGGTGTTTTGCGTGCCCCAGGTCATCGAGCCAAGGCAAAGCTCGCTTACCATCAAGCCGGTGCGCCCCAATTTATTCATCTGCATATTTTTAACTCCGCATAGTTGACATCAATCTTCCATTGCTTCCAATTCGTCAATCATTGCCGAAATTATGCTCAGCCCCTTGTCCCAGAATTTGGGATCCGACGCATCCAGACCGAAGGGGGCCAGCAATTCCTTGTGATGCTTTGATCCGCCCGCCTTGAGCATTTCAAAATATTTATCCTGAAACCCTGCATCGCCTTCTTCGTAAACCGCATAAAGCGCGTTCACCAACCCGTCGCCAAAAGCGTAGGCGTAAACGTAAAATGGCGAATGCACGAAATGGGGAACATAAGACCAGAAGGTTTCGTAGCCCTCCATAAAGTTAAATACCGGCCCCAGACTTTCAGCCTGAACCGACATCCACAGCGCGTTGATATCATCCGGCGTCAGCTCGCCTTGGGTGCGTGCGGCGTGCAATTTGCATTCAAAATCGTAAAACGCGATCTGGCGCACCACGGTGTTGATCATATCCTCGACCTTGCCCGCCAGCAGGGTTTTGCGCGTCTCGGGGGTTTTGGCCTCATCCAGTAATTTGCGAAAGGTCAGCATTTCGCCAAACACGGATGCCGTTTCGGCCAAGGTTAACGGGGTCGAAGACAGTAATTCGCCCTGCTCGGCGGCGAGAACCTGATGCACGCCGTGGCCCAATTCATGCGCCAAAGTCATCACATCGCGCGGTTTTCCCAAATAATTCAGCATCACATAAGGATGCACCGATGTGACCGTCGGATGCGCAAATGCGCCCGGTGCCTTGCCCGGCTTGACGCCCGCATCAATCCAGCCATCTGAGAAAAACGGCGCGGCAATTTCGGCCATGCGCGGATCAAACGCACCGTAAGCCTGCAGCACGGTTTTTTCGGCGGTTTCCCAGCTGATGGTCTTGGAACTTTGCATCGGCAGGGGCGCGTTTCGGTCCCAAACCTCCATGGTTTCCAGCCCTAACCACTTGGCTTTCAAGGCATAATAGCGATGCGACAGTTTTGGATAAGCGGCCACGACAGCGCTGCGCAATGCCTCGACCACCTCGGGCTCGACTTGGTTTGACAGATGGCGGCCGGTTTGCGGGCTGGGCATTTTGCGCCATTCATCCTCGATGGATTTTTCCTTGGCTAGCGTGTTATGCACCCGCGAAAACAGCTTGATATTCTCGCCAAAAACCTTGGCCAATTCCTTGGCGGCGGCCTCGCGTTTGCTGCGGTCTTGTTCGGTTAACAGGTTCAGAATGCTTTCAAGCGTCATTTCGTCGCCGTCAATTTCAAACATCAAACCGGCGATGGTTTCGTCAAACAGCTTATTCCAGGCCGCTGCGCCAACGCTGGATTGATCGTGCAAGAATTTTTCCAGCTCGTCGGACAGCTGATAGGGTTTCATCGCCCGCAGCTGTTTGAAAATCGGTTTGTAGCGGGCCAGATCAACATTTTCAGACAGCATCGCGTCGAGCGCGTTATCATCCAGCCGATTGATTTCCAGCGAATAAAATACCAAAGGGGCCGTGAAAACCGTAACCTTTTCCTGCGCATTTTGCATAAACTGTGCCCGGTCCGCATCGGTGGTGTTTTGATAATACCGCAAACCCGCATAAGACATCAGGCGCCCGCCCGTGGTGCTGATTGCCTCATAGGCCAGCACACATTCCAGCA
>CAYSBD010000052.1:0-15704 GCA_964429175.1 uncultured Marinosulfonomonas sp. | reverse complement strand
ATTCAAATAAAAATGGCAAAACCGATCGAAGCATGGCTTCTTCATTTCCCAAAACCAGGTTGTTATAAATACCACTCTCATCCACCCCAGCCTCAAGCCCGAACATACGCCAAACTGCATCAGCATCGGCTTTATCACCAAGCAGATTTCTATGCCTTGAAACCTCGGCCGTGAAATTTTCTAAATCACTGTCAAAATGGTAAGCGGTTAAGCCTCTAATCACGGAAGCATGTTCGCCGCTGGCCATTTCTTCTATAATATCTGCGCGTAACAGTTTTGCGGCGCGATCTTCCATTTCTTTAAATTGCGGTGAAACGCCTGCCTCCAGCGGAAAACGGCGCAGTATTGACGCGCAAAAAGAATGGATTGTCTGAATTTTTAAACCGCCCGGGGTTTCGATTGCGCGGGCAAATAATCTGCGGGCCTTTCGCAGCTCTTCTTTATTGATTTTACGCTCGACACCCAGCTCTTTTAACTCAAGCGCAAGCGCATCTGAATCTTGCATGGCCCATTTACCCAACCGCTTGAACAACCTGTTCTGCATTTCACTGGCCGCTGCCTTGGTGTAGGTCAGGCATAAAATATGCTGAGGCAACACCCCATCCAACAGCAGTCGCGCCACGCGATCTGTCAGAACCCGGGTTTTACCGGATCCTGCGTTGGCCGATAACCAAGTGGACGCTTCAGGGCTGGCGGCCCGCACTTGCATTTCCGTAGCTTCATCACGACGCATCATTTCAGTTTAACCTCTGTTGGGGCCTTGGTTTCATCCCATTCACCATGTCGTGCCAGATGCTCATAACCATAAGAATACTGCATTTTTTCCATGGCGCTGCGTGATGTGTAACCTTTTTTTCCAGCCAGATATTCTGTCAATAACGTCTCTAACTCTGCCCAAATTTGATTAATATCCGCTTTATCCAAGGGGGCGGGAACCACTTTGGGATTTGTGCCCAACCCAATAAAAGACGCAGCCTCGACACGGGTATCTGCCAACCCTTTAAAGCCGGCCCGCTCGACCATAGCGGCGGTTAATAAAAGCTGTTTGTCAAATTGTAGCTGCTGTTTTTCTGTTGGCGGAGGGCCGGTTTTATAATCGTAAATATACGTTAGCCCATCACTGGATCGATCCAAACGGTCGGCTTTGGCGGTCAAGGTAAAGTCAAGATTTCCTACTTTGGCAGCTCCAGACCCTTCCAGGAAAACGGGTTCTGCCAGATTGCGCCGCCGCTCCTCGCCTTCCAAAAACCAGTCGGCAACACGTTCCAGCTTTGCCCGCCAAAAACAACGGGCAGCAGGCCAAGGCGCATCAGATTCAAGAACTTCGTCAGCAATCAACAGCAACCGATCCTTTGCTTTTGCCAAAGTTTCATCGCCTCGTTCTTTAATAAAGCGTTCCATTATTCGGTGGATAACAGTGCCGGCAAGGGCCGCATCAGGATTTTGGCGCAGCGGATTTAAGGGGTAAAGATGTAAAACCTTGCTGGCATAAACGGCATAAGGATCCCGGATTAATTTTGTGATACCCGTTACGGATAATGATTTAGGTTGTGCGGCTGGCGGTGGAATTGGCGAAGGCCGGTTTGCGGGATCGACTGATTGCGTAACCCTTTCCAACGTCTCAACCATAGCCAATAATTGATCACCGCGGGCTTTCATTTCGTTATATGCTTTTTTACCACCTGTTTTCGTTAACCCCGATAACAGGTTTTCCATCCGGTTCAGCCAGCGCGAAGGCACTGTTTGCGCCTCGGAATCGCGAACCGAGCGGGTTAGCCAGACCTCTTTTGCGGCAATAGCCTGTTGGAAATCATGCGCGGAAAGCCCAATTTGGCGTTCGGGTAATAACAACCCGACATCTTGGCGCATCTGCCGGTTCATCCAAGGATCAGGGCTGGGCGCGCTGGGCCAGATGCCATCATTTAGCCCGCCCAGAATAACCAGATCAGCCCCTTGAACCCGCGCCTCTAGTGTTCCCCAGATCATAATCCCGGGGTGTGGTCGTGTGGGGTCGTGAACCTCGGTTTGGTTAAGCACGCCGCGAAATAAATTTACATAATCAAACGCAGAAAGCACGCCGCCAAAACCGGCACAGGCCTTAAGCATTTCTACCTGCTCAAGCGCCTTATGACCCGCAGGTTTTTCCCAAATTTCACCGCTTCCAGCCGCGTCCGGTCCGGCCCCAAGAGAGTTTGCCAGAAAAATATGATGCTCGAGATGCTCGGTCAGGCTGCGCGTGCCGATTTGTTCCAACCCGGTCAATAAATCGCCAAGCCATTTCATCCATTCACGGCGACCATCATCTGTATTTTTCGTGGCCCACTTATTCAGACTGTCCTTGGTTGGAAAGGCCGGGCCATTTTTTCGAATGCTCAATTCTAAATCACGCGTCCAGCGCAGATGGTCTCCGCGCCCGCAATCACCGCTGTGAGTTAACGGGTGTTTTAGCAAAGCCAGCAAGGATTCTGACGTTAAAACCTGACCAAACAGGCCAGAGATTTGAAGCAATAATCGACCGGGTGCCGACATCGGAAGGGGCAAGCCGGCGCTGTCATCTGGCTCGATGCCCCACTGATCAAGCGCGGCTGTGACCTGACGGGTGAGCATTCTGTTCGGTGTAATAAGTGCCGCCGTTTTGCCAATTTCCGCACATTCGCGTAATTTCAGGGCTATCGCCATGGCCTCGATGCGCAAGGAAGGTGCTTGAACCAGCGCCATTTTTTCAACGGCAGCATCAATATCTGTTAGTTTTTCGCCTTCGGACATCCATTGATCCGTAATCGGCGCGGGGCGTAACGCCAAGGAAATAAGCTTGTTTCGTGCCGTGCTATTCGGGATTTCAGAGGTCCATTTTTCTACACCACCGGGGGCAATTTTTAATGTTTTTTGTAAGGCTCGAAAACGAAACTGGGGGTGATCCGCTGCGGTCATTGCGTCATCCATCGCGCTCCAGACCGGATCGCGCAAATCAAAATCATACCCCGGCAAAATCACGGCACCCTGCGGCAACCTTGCAACAGCAGCCATTAACATATGCGTTGCACCACGCGACCCTGTTGAGCCGGCGATTATTATTGGGTGGTTCGGGGATGTTTCGGCCCATTTTTTGGTCAGATGCTCAACAACCAACCGCTGACGGCTTTCTGTATCCGGTTGTTTACGGGCTTCATCGCCAAAATAATTCTGAATAAGTTCGATGAATTTAAGCGATCGTTTCCAATGACCAGAGTGATTTGAAACGTCAAGATTACTTAATGCCTCTGGCGCCACGCCTTCGCTTTGCATTTCGCTCATAAGATTGGCAAGACTATCGGCAAGATCAAAAACAGCGGAGCGCGGGGCCAAAGCGGGATCGGCTTGCAGTAGAGCCGAAACAAGCTGGGATAATTCTAGCTGGCGTTGCAGTTTTGGGGTGGCCGGGGGTAGATCGGTTAATGTGTTGTTACCAAGGTCGGTAATTAACTGTAATCGAGGCAAAAGCCGTGCAGGACCCGCATCAAAAATTTCACGAATGCGGCGTTGCATACGGCGGCTGTTAACCAATATTTTGATCGTGGAAAGGTATTCGGGGGGGTGCTTTGATGTATGTTTTATCAAGCCTTGCACAAATGCCGCCGGAAAATCGACACCGGGTGGCAAGCCATAAACATGTGGAGATTTTAGATCGCTAAACATTGTTATCCTCAAGCATTTCTTCGGCGTTTATTATGCCTTGGGGCGTGCCGACATCACACCAGTTTCCATTATGAACAGTGCCGAAAGCGCGGCCGTTTTTAATCATCATATCCCAAAGCAAGTTAAGTGAAAAACAGGTTTCAGAAATATCCTTAAGCATTTCGGTTTTAATGATTTGTGCGCCAGAATAAATGAAACCGGTGCCGCGTGTAATGGTTCCGTTTTTGTTGATATCAAAGTCGCCTTTTGTAGGGTCTTTTTGGGTATTATCCGGTGAAATTAACAATAAAAGTGCATCCATAAGATCGGGATTCCATGCGGCGGCAAGGGTGTTTAACGGATTTTGACCTGTCCAAACGGCATCAGAATTCAGGGTGAAAACAGGATTAGACCCTAGCATTGGCAGTGCGTGACGTAGCCCTCCGCCCGTTTCCAGAATATCGTGTTCGTGTGAAACAAGGACATTTCGATCAGCTAAATGATCTGTGAGCATCCTTGGCAAATAATGCGTATTAACAACTGTATTTGTGATATTTGCGGCGTTAATTATTTCTAATGCATGATCAATTAATGGAGCGCCGGAAACTTTTATCAAGGGTTTTGGGCAGGTGGTCGTTAACCCCCCCATCCGGGTTCCAAACCCTGCGGCGAATAGCATTATTGTATCGGGATGCTTGCACATTTTTCTTTCAGCCTTTGTAAAATATTCGGTGTGGGCTTGGGCAACGTTTTGAAAACAAGTTCCCTTAAAGGCGTGAGCGCGGGTTGCGACAGATTGTTTTCCAAATGTGCCCATACACGCGGAATCAGGTCAATATAATCGGGCTTTCCTGCAGCAAGACACAGGCGGGTAAATATACCAAGGATGCGCAAATTTCGTTGCGCACCCTGAGCATTATAAGCAATCTGGAAAATTGAACTGTTTGTGTTTGTGGCGGTTATGTAGCGCTGAAACATTTTTTCCTGAATGTTTTCAGGCACATCACGGCGGGCATCCTCAAGCAATGAAACAAGATCATATGATGGATGCGCAAGAACGGCATCTTGATAATCGAGCAAGCCAACGCGTTTTATGCCGCTACGTTTTGGCAGCCAAATTAAATTTTCAGCGTGATAATCGCGCAAAGTCAGGACCGGTGGGGCGCCGCAATATTTGACTAACACAGCTTCCAGTTCTTCTGTTATCTCAGCCAACCCACTGGCTGGAGCGCCTGTTATTGCTGTTTGATACCACTCAAATACGGGGCTGGTATAATCGGCCATCATCTTTGGTGCATAATTTAGTAAATCATTTGGGGGCGGATATTTGTGCAGTTGGATCAATACATCAACGGCAGCGCAATATAATGTTTCTTCCAGTTCAGGATTATTTCTGATCAGCTGTGCGAATAAATTATTACCTAGATCTTCGAGCAATAAAAACCCGTGCTGTTTACCCGTAGCCAAAATTTTTGGAGCACTAAAACCTGTGCTGCGTAAATGGTTTGTGATTTTGATAAACGGCTTTATGTCTTCGCCGCGATTTGGCGGCGCGTCCATTAACACTGCCGTTTCATTTGTGGCTTGCCGTTCCAAGCGCAGATATCTGCGATTTGAAGCGTCTCCGGCCAGATGTTTCTTAGCCGCATCACCCCAGCCGCTTTTGTTTATAAAACAATCAGCCAGAACGTCACGATTTGTCATTTATAACCTTCAAAACAGATGCCCAGTGCGGGTTTGTTGTGCAAATATTTAGCAGACGTTCATCGGGAGTATTTGTAGTTTCCATTTTTATTGTTAACGCATTTGGCGGGGTTAGATCGCCTAAGCGGTCGGGCCATTCCACAATACAGAGCGCGGTTTCAAAAGCATCCTCCAGACCCAGTTCCTGTGCTTCATATGGCGTGGTTAACCGGTATAGATCGCAGTGCCAGATTTCAAATTTTGGGGCGTCATATGTTTGCACAAGCGTAAATGTAGGTGAAGGGATATCTTCAGGCTCTGTTAATAATGACAAGATTAAAGAGCGCGCAAAAAAGCTTTTGCCGGCACCGATAGGCCCTTCGAGTAAAATAATGTCCCCCGCCTTAAGCAAGGGTGCAATCGTTTGCGCAAGAAGTAGGGTGTTTTCTTGACTGGAAAGCTTGAGAGAGCATGATTTGAGGCACATCTTGCAATACTAACGCGACAAATGCTTGAGGCAAAGCCGTTCATCTACCCTAAGTGATGATTTGTTGTTTTTGTGCCGTGTCAATTGTTTTTTCAGGCGCTTGCAAAATGCGAAACTGCACAAGGGTCGTGCCGCTTGAAAGGGGTGAGAAACGACAGGCGAGTGGGCGGCCATCGTCTAAAATGGCATCCCCGTACCATTCTGTGCGAAGGCCCGAGCTGCCAATAAAATTTTGCAACTCAGCCCATAAAGGCGTTGGGTCACAAATTTCTTGCCAGTTCTGGATGGCATCTGAAATTCCAATCTCGCCAAAGCTGGTGCCCGGATCAACGCCCCACAACTGGGAATAGGCGGTGTTGGACATTATTATCGAGCCGGTTGCAGAGAAAACCACAACAGCATCATCAAGCGTGTCTAGAACAGATTGGCCAATTTCCAGCTCGTGGCGAAAATTTCGGGTTAATGAGATTTCCGCGCTGATATCTTCAAACATTAACGCAACAGCGCCATCAGGGTGCGGCCGGCCAATAACCCGGTATATCTGCCCCCCGGGCAGGTCCCAAATTTCTTCATATGTGCCATCAACGGCCGCCCGTTCAAGCGCGGCCATTTTTTCGCGCCAGCTTTTGTAATCTTTTGGCTCGGGCATCATTTGATTTTCGCGCAAGCGATCAAGCATGGCAAATAACGTTGGCCGCAAGCTTAGAAAATCAATGGGAAGCCTTGTCATATCTGTAAGTGCGGGGTTGAAAAGCGCTAGCTTTCGGTTTTTGTCAAATATAGCCAAGCCAATTGAAATATGGGCAAAGGTTTTTGTTAGCGTTTGAATAAATTCTTTTTGACGTGTTTCTGCCTTTACCGTGGCATCCGCAGGAATTGCAAAGCAAAGTATAAATTCATTGACCTTTTTACAGGATAATTCAAACCAGAGTTCTTCAGATGATTCGTGAAGATTAACCGCGATGCGCACTGTCTGCGGGTTAAGATCGTCTATCGTGGTTTTTGAAATGTCAAAAATACGCGCAGGCGGCCAACTATTGTTGTTCAAATTCGAACTTACGGAATTAACCAAAGATAGATAGGCTGCATTTGCCCAATTGATTTCACCATCAGGGGTTTCTTGCCAAACTAAATAAGGGGCCAATTTAGCCGTTCGCCGAAGGATTTCAAGTTCGGTTTCCAATGCGGTTATGTTCGTATTTTCAAGCAAAGGTGTTTCTGCATCATCCTCTGTGTCAATAAACACCAAGCGCGCGAACCCATCCCACCACTCAGCCTTGATGCGCGCGGAATCATTTGGATTGTCAGGCATAATTGTAAGTTCGCCTTCGGCCCCAAGCGCTAATAAATCGTTGGAAAGCGTAGAAAAACGTGAACTAAAAGCCGATATTAAGCGCTGTAAATCGTTAACGTCTTTGGTTTTCGGGCCAATCAGTTTGTAGGCTGATTCCGTCGCATTGAGCAAAACATCACCGTCAAATAAAAACGCGGTTTCTGCATCGGCTTCTATCATCAGAGCATGGAGAGATTTCTTTTTAGTTTTCTGAAAATGCGCAATAACCCAAGTTGCAAATATTGCCACAGATAACGAAACTGTCGCCATCAACAATATGGTGTAAGCATCAAAGCCTTGCATCGTCATCACCCAAAAAAGAAAACCTAAATTATTATTTGAATTGATCTGAAAATGGTTAATGCAGGGTTAAGCTTATGGTAATTAAAATTTTATTGGTTGATTTTTGCCAATTGGCTGTTGGCTTTGGCTAATTTTGACGCGCGGCCAAATCACCTGCACAATCGCACCACTGCGCATCGGGCGCTTTTGTCCGGATAAAAACGGATCACAGCCATTTGCAAAACTCAGCTCGCCTCCGGATCTTTCCAGCAAGGTTTTGGCGATAAACAGGCCCAACCCCATGCCTTTGTAACCCGGGCGGTTTTTTTGCTGGGGCGCGTTTTTGCGATTGCTGACAAAAGGATCACCAATCCGTTTAATAATATGCGGAGGAAAACCGCTACCGTCATCAATAATTTTAATAATAATCTGGCTGTCGGTCCAGATAATATCAATCCAGATCTGGCGATCGGCAAAATCCACAGCATTCTGGATAAGATTACGCAAACCATGGATGATTTCGGGATGGCGGCGTATATTTGGTTGGTTTTTTAAGGTGTTTTCACTGGGAAGCAGGGATATTGTAACAGGCTTGCCGCGATCCGTGTGCGGCGATGCGGATTCTTCTATGACGGCAGAAATCGGGGCGTATCGGATTAGTAAATCATCTTTCCCAGTCTGACCCATCGAGTGCAGAATATCACGGCATCTGTCAGTTTGCGCATGAATAAGCTCTGCGTCTTCTTTTTGTTGCGGCTGGTTTTTCAGATCATCAATCAGTTCCCGACTAACCAGTTTTATCGTCGCCAGCGGTGTGCCCAACTCATGGGCTGCCGCGGCGATAACTCCGCCTAAATCAGTTAATTTCTGTTCACGCGAAAGCGCCATTTGTGTGGCTAGTAATGCTTCGGACATTGAATCAATCTCAGAGGTCACGCGGCGCACATATACCCCGAGAAAGACAGTTCCGATCAGGATGGCCACCCAAAATCCAAACAAAAACATATCGGACATTTCCAGGATTGTACCGTCGCTGGTATGCAGCGGGATGTAATAAAGGCCGATCAACGTCGTCAGTGCAATAGTAACGGTGCCTAAAACAACGGTTGCGCGTGATTGTAAAACCGTTGCAGAAATCGCGACAGGCACAAGGATAAGCAGTGAAAATGGATTGTGCAGACCCCCTGATAAATAGAGCAAAACCGCAAGCTGGATTATATCAAACAGAAACATAAACGTTAATTGGGTTTCATTCAGGTGTCTTATTTGTGGAAAGGCATACATTGCCCCCAGATTGGTTATGGTTAAGGCCCCAATGGCGGAAAAACAGAGCAATAAATTTAGCTGCAGATCAAAATGGCGCACCGCAACCGTGATTGCGATTACCTGCCCGACAATTGCAATCCAGCGGATTATAATAAATGTTCTTATTTGAACAGAATCACTGCGATTATGTATTATTTCCGGGGTGGTGGATAAATCAGACATATCTTGTATAATGACCTATGTGGCATAATATGCAATTCTAAATCACGCTGAATAAAAGCATCAAATTAATGGCTGCAATATGCAAGGGAAACAAATCAATGGGTAAAAGTTCAGCCGCTGCTATTTTGGCTGTTGCTGTTTTGCTTGCCGGTGTGTGGTATATGACGGGCAGCCAAGATACAGATGATCAATTTGCACATTGCCGAACCAACAGCCTTGCGTTGGGTGCCAGCCAAATTGGTGGCCCTTTTACCTTGGTGGACGAGACCGGCAAAACCGTTACAGACAAGGATATAATCACCGGCCCTACCCTGATTTATTTCGGTTATGGATACTGTCCCGATATCTGCCCGCTTGATAACGCCCGCAATGCGGATGCCGTGGCCATATTGGAAGAAAAAGGCATAATGGTAAAACCGGTGTTTATCTCGATTGACCCGGCACGCGACACGCCTGAAATGATGGCCGAATTCACAGATATATTCCACGACCGGATGATTGGCTTGACCGGAACACCAGAGCAGACAAAGGCCGCCGCACAAGCTTATCGTGCGTATTTTCGCAAAGAAAGAGATGGCGACCCCGAGTTTTATCTGGTTGATCATTCCACCCAAACGTATCTGATGTTCCCCGAACACGGCTTTATCGATTTTTTCCAGCGTGATGACACAGCCGAGGAAATGGCCGAAAGCGTTGCCTGTTTTATTGAAGCGGCTTCATAAGACCGTCAAAATTATAATGTGCGGGCTGTAATCGTGGAAATTGACCTGCCTTTCTGAAAAGTATAGGATACGTTCAGGTTAATTCGCGCGAGGGGAGCAGGCATGGTTGTAGAAGGTCTGTCAAAAAATGGTGCCGATGTTACATTGCTGCTTGTCGATGATGACGAGCCGTTCCTGAAAAGTTTGGCGCGCGCAATGGAAAAGCGCGGATTTGCGCCTGAAATGGCGGCTTCGGTTGCGGCCGGCAAGGCCATCGCCACGGCCCGCCCGCCGGCCTACGCCGTTGTCGATTTGCGCCTCGAAGATGGCAACGGGTTGGATGTGGTCGAAGTGCTGCGCGAAAAACGCCCTGATTGCAAAATTGTGATTTTAACGGGCTACGGCGCGATTGCCACGGCGGTTGCGGCTGTAAAAATTGGTGCGGTTGATTACCTGTCAAAACCGGCCGATGCCAATGACGTCACGGCGGCGCTTTTGGCCAAACCTGACGCGCTGCCTTTACCACCGGAAAACCCGATGTCGGCCGATCGCGTGCGTTGGGAACATATTCAGCGGGTTTACGAGCTGTGCGACCGAAATGTCAGCGAAACAGCCCGGCGTTTAAATATGCACCGTCGCACGCTTCAGCGAATTTTGGCAAAACGCAGCCCTCAGTAAATCAAACCTCACGTCACCAAGCCAAGCCCGCGCTATATTTCATCACTCAAGCAGCTCTGTCTTTGCTTGTTTTTTCATATTTGCGCGAAAAATTGCCAACAGGGCTTTAATTATTGGGCGCGAATACGTTAATGTGTATGTATCGAGTTAAGGAACATGCCGCGCTGAATAAAAGATCAACCTAAAAAGATCAGTGGCGCGGTGTAAATTGAGGCAATAACAGCTGGAGGCTGTGAAAATATGAAATCATTTCTAGCAACGGGTATTGGTGGCGTGGCTATCGCCGTTTTGGCAACAGGTGCGCTGGCCCAGCAATCAACCAACCGGGTGGCGGCCAAAACCGATTGGAGCGTGTTTGTCGAGGATGACCCGACAGAATGCTGGGCCGTTTCAAGCCCGAAAGAAACCGTTAACACCAAAGACGGGCGCGTGGTCGCGGTGCGTCGCGGTGAAATATTGCTGTTTGTGTCATACCGGCCCGGCGCCAACATAAAATCCGAGCTGTCATTCACCGGCGGCTATCCCTTTGCCAAAGGTTCGACCGTTACAGCCCAGATTGGCAGCAACACTTATGAATTTTTCACCTCGGGTCAAAATGCATGGCCCGCCGATAAATCCGAGGACGCAAAAATCATCACGGCGATGAAACGCGGTGCCGAGGTTACCTTTACCGGTCGTTCCGGTCGCGGCACGGTCACCAAGGATACATTTTCGCTGCTTGGCTTTACGGCGGCAGTTGGCGAGGCCGGCAAGCGCTGCGCCAAATAGGCTAACGGTTTGATAATTTACAAAACACCCCGCTGAAAATTGCGGGGTGTTTTTGTTTGGCAATCGGCGGGCGAATCCTGTATGGGTCGCGTTTAACCTGAATGAAAGCAATAAAATGACGGCGCCTGCACCGATTACAGAGGATGTTGTGACAATCCCGCGCAAAATTGCCAGGGACGGATTGATCAATCTTGTCGGGCTGTCGCGTGATGCTTTGCGTGATGCGCTGATTTCTGTTGGCATCCCTGAAAAGCAGGGCAAAATGCGCTGCAAACAGGTTTGGCAATGGATTTACCAAAAAGGCGTGCGTGATTTTGCCGATATGACGAACCTGTCAAAAGACATTCGTGCTACGCTGTCAGAGAAATGCATTCTGACGGTGCCCGAGGTTGTCACCAAGCAGGCTTCCAGCGACGGCACCCGCAAATATCTGGTGCGTATCGAGGGCGGCCACGAGGTTGAAATCGTCTACATCCCTGAAAAAGATCGCGGCACGCTTTGCGTTTCGTCACAGGTTGGTTGCACGCTGACTTGTTCGTTTTGCCACACGGGCACCCAGCGTTTGGTGCGCAATCTAACGGCGGCTGAAATTATCGGGCAGGTTTTGGTGGCGCGTGATGATTTGGGCGAATGGCCAAAACCGGGCGTGCCCAACCCGCCCGAGGCGCGGCTGCTCTCTAATATCGTGCTGATGGGCATGGGCGAGCCTTTGTATAATTTTGACGCCGTGCGCGATGCGATGAAAATCGCCATGGACCCCGAAGGCATTTCATTATCGCGCCGCCGGATAACGCTTTCGACCAGCGGTGTGGTTCCGGGCATTCTGCGCACGGCAGATGAAATCGGCTGTATGTTGGCAATTTCATTTCACGCTACCACCGATGATGTGCGCGATAATCTGGTGCCGATTAACAAAAAATGGAACATCGAGGCGCTGTTGCAGGCGCTGCGTGATTACCCCCGGGCCACTAATTCAGAGCGGATTACCTTTGAATATGTGATGCTCAAGGATGTGAATGACAGCGACGAAGACGCGCACCGGCTGGTGCAACTAATCAAGGGAATTCCGGCCAAAATCAACCTGATCCCGTTTAACGAATGGCCCGGCTCGCCTTATCAGCGCTCCTCGAACAATCGCATCAGGGCGTTTGCCGATATTGTGTTTAACGCAGGTTATTCTTCACCGGTGCGCAAACCCCGGGGCGAGGATATTATGGCGGCTTGCGGGCAGTTGAAATCGGCGAGCGAACGGGTGCGCCCGAAATCCCGACGCGTTTAAACAGGGACCGGTTTGGGGGGCGATTTGTTTGACCAGCCCTTGCCGTATAAATCGAAAAATCCATTCGCAAAAACGGCTAACAGCCCAGCAGCCGAGAATTTTCCTAGCTATTAGAACGCCGACCCTTTAACAGGGGCGCTTGATTTAATTAAAACCTAAAACGCTATTGCCACCGGAGATACCCCGTGAAAACCGATTTCCTGACCACCCTGCGCCGTGACTGGCTGGGCAATATCCGCGCCGATCTTTTAGCCGGTCTCGTGGTCGCGCTGGCCCTGATCCCCGAGGCAATTGCCTTTTCGATTATCGCGGGCGTTGACCCAAAGGTGGGGCTTTACGCGTCATTTTCAATCGCCGTGATCACCGCGATGGTTGGCGGCCGGCCGGGTATGATCTCGGCGGCAACTGCGGCAACTGCGGTGCTGATGGTGACCTTGGTCAAAGACCACGGCTTGCAATATTTGCTGGCGGCAACCGTGTTGGCGGGGCTGTTGCAAATCGGCGCGGGGCTGTTGAAGCTGGGTGATCTGATGCGGTTCGTTTCGCGCTCGGTGATCACCGGCTTTGTTAACGCGCTGGCGATCCTGATTTTCATGGCGCAGCTGCCCGAACTGACGGGGGTAAGCTGGCTGACCTATGTGATGGTGGCCGGTGGTTTGGCGATTATTTACCTGTTTCCCTACATCACCACGGCCATTCCTTCGCCGTTGGTCACGATTGTCGTGCTGACGGGGCTGACGATGTATTTCGGGCTTGATGTGCGCGCGGTCGAGGATATGGGCGATTTGCCCGATACCCTGCCGATTTTTCTGCTGCCCGATATTCCGCTAAACTTTGAAACCCTGAAAATCATCTTTCCGGTTTCGGCAGGCGTCGCGGCTGTTGGACTGCTCGAAAGTATGATGACAGCCACTATCGTTGATGATCTGACCGACACTGAATCTGACAAAAACCGCGAATGTGTGGGCCAAGGCATTGCCAATACCTGCACCGGTTTTATCGGCGGCATGGCGGGCTGTGCGATGATTGGCCAATCCATGATCAACGTAAAATCCGGCGGGCGCGGACGGCTTTCAACATTTGCGGCGGGCGTGTTTTTGCTGTTTTTGATCGTGGTTCTGGGCGATTGGGTCAAACAAATCCCGATGCCGGCGCTGGTGGCGATTATGATCATGGTTTCGATCGGCACATTTAGCTGGTCCTCATTGCGCGACTTGCGCGACCATCCGCGCTCGTCCTCGATCGTGATGCTGGCAACGGTGGCTGTTACGGTGATCAGCCACAATTTGGCTTACGGTGTGCTGACCGGCGTGTTGCTTTCGGGCATTTTCTTTGCGGCTAAAATTTCACAGGTTTTCCGCGTAAGTTCGGAAATTTCCAAAGATGGCCGCGAACGTGTTTATACAATCACAGGCCAGTTTTTCTTTGCTTCGGCCCCCGATTTTACCGCCGCTTTTGATTTTCACGAAGTTTTAGACCGCGTCGTTATTGACGTGAGCCAAGCGCACATCTGGGATATTTCATCGGTGCAGGCGCTGGATATGGTGGTGGTAAAATTCCGCCGCGAAGGTGCCGAGGTTGAAATTCTGGGCATGAACGAGGCCAGTGAAACCATCGTGGACAGGTTGGCAATCCATGATAAACCTGATGCAATTAAACGCTTGATGGGGCACTGAGATATGTCAAAAATTATCGCACTGGTGGACGGCTCAATTTATTCGCAAAGCGTTTGCGACCACGCGGCATGGATTGCCACGCGCAAAGGATCCGCTGTTGAGGTGCTGCATATTTTAGGCCGAAACGAGGCCGCGCAATCAAATTTGTCGGGCAATATCGGACTTGGTGCGCGCTCTAAATTGATGGAGGAGCTGGCCGATCTTGACGCCCAAAGCGCGCGGCTTGCGGCCAAACGCGGGCGCGCCATTTTGGAGGACGCCCAAACGCGGTTAACGGGTGCCGGGGTGAAAAACGTGACCACACGTTTGCGAAATGGCGATCTGGTTGCCGAGCTGCTGGCGGCCGAAACAGATGCCGATCTGGTGGTTATTGGCAAACGGGGCGAAGCGGCGGATTTTGCCAAACAGCATCTGGGCAGCAATCTGGAGCGTGTGGTGCGTTCGTGCAAAAAGCCAATTCTGGTGACCTCGCGCGATTTTCAAAAAGTTGACCGTTTTATGATTGCCTTTGATGGCGGAAAATCGGCGATTAAGGCTGTGAACCACATTGAAAAAAGCAAGGTCTTTGCCGGTTTGAAATGTGTTTTGCTGACGGTTAACGATGAAACCCCTGCCGTAAAACGTAGCCTTGAAGGAGCGGCGGCGCAGTTGCGATCGGCGGGTTACACCGTCGAAACCGCTATTGCCCAAGGTCAGGCCGAAGCCGTGATTTCTCAGCGCTCTATCGACGAAAATATTGATGTTTTGGTGATGGGCGCTTATGGCCATTCGCGGATCAGGAACCTGATTATTGGATCAACAACCACCGCGATGGTGCAATCCTGTCAGGTTCCCGTTTTGCTGTTTCGCTAGGCATAAACCCTAGCCTTTAATGTCTGGGCTTGCGCCGTTTGCCCTTGTTTTTATCGGCAGGCTTGCTTTGCCCTTGTGGTCTTCCGCCACCAGGATTGCCCCGGCCACTACGTTGACCACCACCGCCACCGCCGCGACGTCCACCACCACCACGGGGCGCCGGTTTTTCTTCGATCGGGCGAATACCGCCAGCCACCGGAATTTCGGATTTCATCAGTTTTTCAATCTGCTTCAAATAACCGATTTCAGTGGCCGAAACAAAGGCAATCGCCTCGCCACCTTTGCCGGCGCGCGCGGTGCGGCCAATGCGGTGCACATAGTTTTCCGGAACCTCGGGCAGGTCGTAGTTGTAAACGTGGCTAACGTCCGGAATGTCGATGCCGCGCGCCGCCACATCGGTGGCCACCAGCACCCGTGCCTCGCCGGATTTAAACGCCTTGATGGCGCGTTCGCGTTGGCCTTGGGATTTGTTGCCGTGAATGGAAACTGCGCTGTAACCGGCTGATTCCAAATACCGTTTAAGTTTTTCGGCCCCGTGTTTGGTGCGCAGAAATACCAAAGACAACCCGTCAGGGGATTTGTTCAGATATTCTTTTAACAGCTCGGTTTTATTGCCCTGTGCAGAGTAATAAAGCGACTGTTTGACTTTGTCCGCAGCCTTGCCCGGTGTTGAAACCTGCACGCGCTTTGGATCTTTTAGATAAGCGCCGGCCAGTTCGGCCATCAGCTTTGGCATGGTGGCCGAAAACAGCATGGTTTGGCGCGGGGTGCCCAGCAGCGGCGCGATTTTGCGCAGCGCGTGGATAAAGCCCATGTCCAGCAT
>CAYSBD010000051.1:0-15719 GCA_964429175.1 uncultured Marinosulfonomonas sp. | reverse complement strand
TTGTCACGCGCCTGCAAATCGGCCAGCACACCCTCGCGACTCACATCCTGACCCTTGCCCGCCAGCTCCAGATAACGCCGCTCGGCCCGCACAGCATCACTGGCCGTCACAAATAATTTTACCTGCGCCTCGGGGCAAATCACCGTGCCAATATCGCGCCCGTCCAGCACCGCTCCACCCAAGCGCCGCGCAAAAGCACGCTGAAAATCCACCAGCGCCTGACGCACCTCGGATATCGCCGCCGACTTGCTGGCCGCCTGAGCCACCGCAGAATTGCGCAAATCATCCCGCGCCAAATCCACAGCCTGCAAGTTCTGCGCCGCCTTTAGCGGATCAACCCCGTCCATAACCTTACGCCCCACCGCCCGATACAAAAGCCCCGTGTCCAGATATTCAAAGCCGAAATGCGCCGCCACAGCACGCGAAATCGTGCCCTTGCCCGACGCCGCAGGCCCGTCAATTGCTACTGTAATGCTCATTTTACCACCGTTGTTAATCTTGGGTCCGACCCATCTGATTTTGGCAAATTATCGGATAATTCGTAATAATCGCCCTTATCGGCGCAAAATATATGGCCGATCATTTTCAAACCTGTTTCGCCGTCAAAACTTCCGGCAAAAATTGACATGTTCTTACCGGCCCCATCCCAAAACAGGTTGGCCCCACAAACACCGCAAAACCCGCGCCGCGCCGTAGCCGACGATTGATACCACGTCACCTCTCCGGTAACTGCAATATCGCCCCGCGCACAGGATGTTGCGGCCACATGATGCCCGCTGCTTTTGCGACATTGGCGGCAATGACACGCCACCACATCGCGCAATGGACCCGAGACCAAATAATGCACCGCACCGCATAAACAGCTTCCCTTCATGCCACATCTCCCCCTGTTTTGCGCCGCGCCAGAAGCGCCATGACCAAGCCCGCCATCAACACCAGCAACGCCAATGTGAGCGTGGCCCATTTTAGCTGGCTCCAACCGCTGGCGCTGGCGACCATTTCAGGTGTCAGCCCACCGGCGCCCGCCCGCAGCATCACCGCAACGGCGGTATTTTCCAGATAATCAAACCCCACTGCGGCCAGCACAAGCACAATCGCAATGCTTCGGTAAATGCCGCGAAACAGATGCACGCAGGCCATCACCATTACCACAGCAAATAACGCCGGAAATGTAGAATCCAGCATCTGCTGCACATTCAGATAAAACAGCCGGCCATCTTCGGGCAGAGCCGCCATAAACGCCTGCGCCTGCTCAAACGAATACCCGAAAAGGCGCACGTCAAACAATAACAACCCGTGGCTGGCATTGGTGATAATTGGAACGGACCATAAAATCATGGCCAAATAAACACCGGACATCAGCGCAAACAATAGCCAGAAAACCAACCGCATTTTCAGCCCCTATTTATTGCCCCGCTCCAGCCGCGCACCCAGCTTGGCCATCAACGGCTCGAATATCGGAAAACTGGTGGTAATCGGGGCACCATCGTCAATGCAAACCGGCTGCTGGCTGACCATGCCCAAACACATGAAACTCATGGCAATACGGTGATCCAGATGGGTCTTGCAAATGCCGCCACCGGCCACATTTCCGGTCCCTTTTCCGGTCACGATCAACACATCTTGTTGCTCTTTGATGTCCACGCCATTGGCCTCAAGCCCGCGCGCCATCGCATCAATGCGGTCACACTCCTTGACCCGCAATTCTTTCACACCGCGCATCACCGTGGGGCCGTTGGCATTGGCGGCGACAACCGACAGAATTGGATATTCGTCAATCATGCTGGGCGCGCGCTCGGGCGGAACCTCAATGCCAACCATGTCAGGCGAATAACGCGCTCGCAGATCGGCGACCGGCTCACCGCCCTCAATGCGCTGGTTTTCATAGGTCAAATCAGCCCCCATTTCACGCAGCGTTGTCAAAAGGCCAATCCGCGTCGGGTTCAGGCCAATGCCTGGCACCAGAACATCGGAACCCGGCACAATTAGCGCCGCACAAACCGGAAATGCCGCCGAGCTTGGGTCGCGCGGTACCACAATTTCCTGCGCTTGCAATTCGGGCTGACCGGTCAGGGTAATCACACGGCCCGCATCGGTTTGCTCAACGGTTATTTCAGCGCCAAACCCCGCCAACATCCGCTCGGTATGATCGCGGGTTGGCTCGCGCTCGATCACGACGGTCTGGCCCGGGGCATTCAGCCCGGCCAGCAACACGGCCGATTTCACCTGCGCGCTTGGGACATCCATAACGTAGCGCACCGGAACCGGATCGGCCGCACCGACAACCGTCATCGGCAACCGGCCGCCGGATCGTCCGTAAGATGCCGTGCCAAACAGGCCAGCAGGTCCGGTAATGCGCCCCATCGGACGGCTGCGCAAACTGGCGTCGCCGGTGAATGTCGCCGAAATAGGGCAGGTGGCCATCGCCCCGATAATCAGGCGCACACCGGTGCCGGAATTGCCGCAGTCGATCACGGCGTCAGGCTCGGCAAAACCACCCACCCCGACACCAAAAACCGACCATTTTCCGCCGCCATGTTCAATAACCTCGGCTCCAAAGGCGCGCATCGCCCGCGCGGTATCCAGCACATCATCGCCTTCCAGCAGGCCCGAAATGCGGGTTTCTCCAACCGACAACGCGCCTAAAATCAAAGCGCGGTGCGATATAGATTTATCACCGGGAACCTCGGCCACACCTTTCAGCGGGCCGCATTTGCGCGACTTCATGGGGATTGGTTCACCGTGACCAGACATGATTATTCCTTTTCATTATTGTTCAGTAAATATCCCCGCGCGGAGCGCATAGAATCTCTTACCCCATGCTACAATTTTTTAAACGTCATGTAATGTGGAACACGCCCCTCACGCAGCGCTTTTTTCTCATATCGGGTTGAAATCCAGTCACCCCACGGCTCGCGCCAATCATCCGGCCCCTCGGCCAACCACTCAAAATCATCCCGCGCCATCATTTGTTCCATGGTTTGGCGCACATAATCCGCGATATCTGTGGCCACTCTGAAAATCGCCCCCTTTTTCAGAACCCGCGCCAATGGGTCCAGATGCTCGGGCGTCACAAACCGGCGGCGATGATGCCGCGCTTTGGGCCACGGATCGGGATAAAGCAAAAACGCCCGCTCAATTGATCCATCGGGCAAAACATCAAACATATCGCGCACATCCCCGGGATGAACGGCCACATTTTTCACACCCGCCGCGCGGATTTTCCCCAATAACATGGCAACACCGTTAATATAAGGCTCGCAACCAATAATACCCACATCGGGGTTTTGCGCGGCCTGATGCACCATATGTTCACCACCACCAAAGCCGATTTCCAGCCAAACAGGTTTACCCGCAAACAAGCCGTTCAAATCCAGCCGATTGCGGCCCGGATTTTCCTCCCAGTCCACAGCACCGGGCGAAAGTGCGGCCAAATCCTGATCCAGATATTTCTTTTGGCTGTCGCGCAAGGTTTTGCCCTTTAAGCGACCATAAAAATTCCGGTAGGGGCGTTTAGTTCCGCTCATTTTATCAGTTCCCAAAAAGAAAGGCGGGCAAATTGCCCACCCTTTTATCATTTCCAAGGCAGGTTTAACCCCGCCGTTTTAAACAGCTTTCTTCAAAGCCTCAACCAGATCGGTTTTTTCCCATGAAAACCCGCCATCGGCCTCGGGCGCGCGGCCAAAATGGCCATAGGCCGCGGTGCGCTCATAGATTGGCCGGTTCATGCCCAGATGGGTGCGAATGCCTTGCGGGGTTAGATCCATCACCTCGCCAATCGCCCGCTCAATTTCAAGCTCATGCACCTGACCGGTGCCGAAAGTATCGCAATAAATCGACAGCGGCTGCGCAATCCCAATCGCATAAGCCAGCTGGATCGAACATTTTTTCGCCATCCCCGACGCCACCACGTTTTTCGCCAGATAACGCGCAATATAAGCGGCCGAGCGGTCAACCTTGGTCGGATCTTTGCCCGAAAACGCACCACCACCATGCGGCGCGGCCCCGCCATAAGTGTCAACGATGATCTTGCGCCCCGTCAAACCCGCATCGCCATCAGGCCCGCCGATTACAAAAATTCCGGTCGGATTGATCCACCATTTTGTCGCCTCGGTAACCCACTCAGCGGGCAGAACCTCGCGGATGTATGGCTCGACAATCGCGCGGATGTCATCGGATGTCTGGGTTTCATCCGAATGCTGGGTCGACAGCACGATTGACGTCACCTCGACCGGCTTGCCATCCTCGTAACGCAGTGAAATCTGCGATTTGGCATCCGGGCGCAGGGTGGGCTCGGTGCCATCCTTGCGCACCTCGGCCAAACGGCGCAAAATCGCGTGGGAATACTGGATCGGGGCCGGCATCAGCTCGGGTGTTTCATCGACCGCATAACCAAACATGATGCCCTGATCGCCAGCGCCCTCATCCTTGCCCTCGGCCGCATCTACGCCTTGGGCGATGTGGGCCGATTGGCCGTGCAGCAGGTTGGTGATTTCAACATTTTTCCAATGGAAATGTTCCTGTTCGTAACCAATATCCTTGATACAGCCGCGCGCGATATCTTCGACCTTGGCTAAATATTCTGTCAGCTTGGATTTATCCGACAAACCCACCTCGCCGCCGATCACAACGCGGTTGGTGGTGGCAAAGGTTTCGCAGGCCACGCGGGCCTCGGGTTCTTCGGCTAAAAATGCATCCAGAACGGCGTCTGAAATCCGGTCGCACAGCTTGTCGGGGTGCCCCTCTGAAACGGATTCAGAGGTGAAAATATAGTTTTTACGGGACATGGGTCGTGCTCCAAATATAAAAATACTGCCACGTCAGGAAGCCGTTGTGGCAGTTTGCATCTTATCCCATAGGCTTTTGGCGCTTTATGGTCAATGACTAACTCTGCGGCTTTTGAACGAAAGGGCAATCGTTGCAAAAAGCAGCAAAAAAATAACGGGCCAGTCGCCGCTGCGCGCATAAATTGTTTCGGGCAAACGGGTTGGCAATTTCGCATCAATAAACCCCGCGATCCCCAGCCCCAGCGAGGCCACCACCACACCGCGCCCGTCGATCACGGCCGAAATTCCGGTGTTGGCGGCGCGCACCATCGGCAGGCCTTGCTCGATGGCGCGAAAACGGGTTTGGGCCAAATGCTGCTGCGGGCCGGTCAACTCGCCAAACCACGCGTCATTGGTGATTTGCAACAGCCAGTCGGGGCGCGTTGTGCTGCTGCCAACCTGATGAGGAAAAATCGCCTCGTAGCAAATCAGCGGCAGCGCGTGGCCCAAAATGCCCAGATCAATCAGGCGCAAGCCATCGCCGGCCCCAAAACCAAACCCGTCAGCCGCCGCCAGCCCGTTGATGCCCAGCCATCTGGCCAGCGCGCCGCCGGGCATATATTCGCCAAAAGGCACCAGATGGCTTTTGTCATAAACATCCTGTACCACGCCGGTTTTGTCCATAAAAACCAGTGAATTGAAGTGCTTGCCTGCCTCGCTGCGTTGAATTCCAAATACCACAGGAACCCCGCTCGCCGCCTTGGAAATCGTCGCCAATGCCCCAGCACCACGGTTTAGCAAATATGGCACCGAGGTTTCCGGCCAGATGATCAGATCCGGTTTTTGCTCGGATTTGGCGGCCGTAAAACCAAGGCTGCGCCCGAAAAACACCGGCATCATTTCGGGATCCCATTTTTGGTGCTGCGGTGCGTTGGGCTGAATCAGACGCACGATTGGCGCGTCTGGATTTTGCACCGGATCAGGGCTTGTCCGCATCAGACCAAAGCCGATCATGAGGCCAAAAGCGGCCAGCACCAAAGGCAGAGCCAGTAAATATTTGCGGTGCTGAAATGCGTTAAATACGACCCAGACCCCCAACAAAGTCAGCAAAGTCAAGCCATGCGGCCCGATGAAGGCGACCATTTGATCCAACCCCCAATCCAGCCAGATATAGCCCAGCAAACCCCATGGAAAACCCGTTAAAACATAGGCGCGGGACAGTTCGGCGATGGCCAGAAACACCACCAGCGCCAGGCTGCGGCCCTGCCATTTGGCCAGCCCGAAAGCAGCCCCCCAAAACAGCGCCAAGCCAGCCGACATGCCGATCAACGCGAAGGGCGCCATCCAGCCGTGGCGCGCGATATCGACTAAAAACGGCTCGATTATCCAGCTGAGCGTCAGTCCGAAATAGCCGGTGCCAAAAGCCCAGCCTACCCAAGCGCTCTGTTTTATCGAAGCCGAGATTTGAAACAGGAAAAAACCCGCCAGCAGGCCGATCAATGCCAGCCAAAGCAGCGAAAACGGGGTTTGGCCCAATCCGGTGATGGCCCCGAAAAGCAAAGCCAGCAGTGATTTTCTGCGCGTTGAAAATAGCGATAAACGCGCCAGAATATCAGTCACTTTTCAGCCCGGAAAGACGCACCCGGAGCCGTTTAATCCGGCGCGGATCGGCATCCATAACCTCAAATTCTACACCGCTCGGATGGGGCACAACTTCGCCGCGCGCAGGCACATGACCTGATAGCAAAAATACCAGACCACCCAGAGAATCGATCTCTTCCTCATTGCCCTCGTCCATCAGTTTTATGCCAATTTCCGCCTCGAAATCTTCAAGCGGGGTGCGGGCCTGCGCCAGATAACAGCCGTCGGCCTCCTTTGCCCAAAACTGGTCTTCCTCCAGATCATGCTCATCCTCGATTTCGCCGATCACTTGCTCGACCAGATCTTCGAGCGTCAGCAGCCCGTCAACCCCGCCGTATTCATCAACCACCAGCGCCATGTGAATGCGCTCGGATTGCATTCTTTGCAGCAGCACGCCGATGGGCATGGAGGGGGGCGCAAACAGCAAAGGGCGCACCAGATCGCGGATGGAAAAACGCCCGCCGTTGCTGGAAAACCCGTGTTTCAGGGCGAAATCTTTTAGGTGAACCAGACCGATCGGGGAGTCGAGCGTGTCTTTGTAAACCGGTATCCGCGTCAGGCCGGTTTTGCGAAACAGCTGCACCAGATCGTCTTTTTTGATGTCTTGGGGCACCGCGATAATTTCGGCTTTTGGCACTGCAACATCTTCCAGACTCATCCGGCGCAGATTTAGCATGCCGGGCACATCGGCGGCACGCAGGGCGGTGGCAGATTGATCGCGCAGCGCGGCTTTGTCTGTATCCGAAGGGGTTAACGCGCCAAACATGCGGTCGAAAAACTTGCGCTTTTTGGCTGTGGGTTCATTCTGCGCGCTGTGCGCAGCACTTAAAGATCCGTCGGTTGTGTCGCCCATTTTCCCTTTTCCAAATTATTCAGGCCCTGATTGCCAGAGCCTGTCTCTTAATCCCTATATGGGTCGCAAATGCCCAGTTTGCCAAGCACTTCTGCCTCTAAACCCTGCATAATACCGGCATCTTGATCAGATATGTGATCATAACCCAACAAATGTAGCACCCCGTGGATTAATAAATGTGTCACATGTTCCTGCACCGGCTTATTCGCGGCCGAGGCTTCGCGCAGGCAAGTGTCAAAAGCAATCGCAATATCGCCCAATTCTTCGGGCATGCCGCTTGGGTGTTGCAGCGGCGGGTGCGGGTGTTTTCCGGGCCGCGCGCGTTCCTGGCTGGGCCATGACAGCACATTCGTCGCCGCAGGTTTGCCCCGAAATTCGGCGTTCAGATCGGCAATACGGGCATCATCACAGGCCAGCAGGCTGATTTCGAAATCTGCATATTTAATGCCAAGATGCTTTAGCGTTGCAATGGCGGCGCGTTCGGTTAACGCCTCGATATCCAGATCCTGCCAGCGGGAATCCTCGATATTTATTGAAATGAAATCAGCGGTCATCGGCGTCATAGGCCTCGATTATTTCGGCAACCAACGGATGCCGCACCACATCTTTGGAGGTGAAATAGTTAAAGGAAATCTTGTCGATATTTTTAAGCAAACGCTCGGCATCATGCAGCCCGCTGATCTGGGCGCGCGGCAAATCCACCTGCGTGCGATCGCCGGTAATCACCATGCGCGAACCCTTGCCAAGGCGGGTCAGAAACATTTTCATCTGCATGGTGCTGGCATTCTGGGCCTCGTCCAGGACCACAAAAGCATTCGATAAAGTGCGCCCGCGCATAAAGGCCAGCGGTGCGATTTCGATCTGTTTATCCTCGATCAGTTTGGCCAGCTGTTTGGCGGGCAAAAAATCATTCAAGGCATCGTAGAGCGGCTGCATGTAGGGATCAATTTTTTCCTTCATGTCACCGGGTAAAAAACCCAAACGCTCGCCGGCCTCGACAGCGGGGCGTGACAGGATTATTTTATCAACCTTGCCGCCGATAAACATATTCACCGCCACTGCCACCGCCAGATAGGTTTTGCCTGTGCCGGCCGGACCAATGCCAAAAACCAGCTGGCTGGCAAATAGCGATTTAACGTAAGCTTTTTGCGCCTCTGTGCGTGGCTCGACCAGCTTTTTGCGGGTCTTGATTTTTACCTTGCCAGCCTTGAACATTTCCAGCTGATCACCATCGCGACTGCCGCCACCCGAGCCAGCCATGCGGATTTCCAGATCAATATCGACGGTTTCCAGTGTCAGGCCGGTTTCCAGCCTGAAATAAAGCACATTCAGCAGCCGTTGCACCTGTTGGCAGGCCGCATCATCGCCGATCAGCGACAGTTGATTGCCGCGGTGCATAATCTGGATTTCGTATTTCTGTTCGATATGGGCCAGATTACAATCATATTGGCCGCATAAATCAATCAGTAAACGGTTGTCGGGAAACTCCAGCATCAGACCCTTGGCGGCATCCGGTGGTGTTATTGCGTGCGTTTCCAATCAGCTCTCCATCCGTTTAAACATAGCGCGATGGTGCCAAGCGATCAAAGTAAATGCAAGGGACGAAAGGGAAGTTTTTTGTAACGATCAAAAATGGTCGCCAGACAAATGCCGGCGGCCATTTTTGCGTCTAATTGGTGAAATATTAAAGATGGTCCGGGTAATCTGAGCCCTCTTTAAATGGTCCCGTCACATAGGTCGGCGGGTTTACACCGGAACAAACGGGTGTGCCATCGGGCTGCAGCCGGGCCATTGCGTAACCTTCCAGACCATTGTCGATCATCCAGACATCGCAACCATCGGGGTTAACCCAGACGCCTGCAACCATTTCACTTAGATGGCGGGTATCGAAACCACCATCGACAGATTTATCCGGGCCAATTTGCCGCACGCCTTCGCCGCCTTCACAAGCCGCTAGGGCAGACAGGGCAACAATCAGGCCAATCGCTTTTAAATTTTTCATTTGAACACTCCTAACGCAAGCAATAAATTTCGACACGACGGTTTTGTTTCATACCGGCAGCCGTGCTGTTTGTGGCGCGTGGTTTGCGCTCGCCAAAGCCTTTGGAATCGACAATGCGCGCCCCGACAGAGCGGCCAAATTCGGCCACAGCATTGGCGCGTCTTTTGGACAAGCTCATGTTGTATTCATCAGACGCGCGCGCATCGGTGTGGCCGTAAATCAGATAACCAAACGAATTGGACGCCTGAAAGAAATTGGTCAGCGCCGTGCGCCCCGATGCGCTGATTGCATGGCGGTTTGTGGCAAATAGCTGATCGGTTGGCACCACACCACATATTGTGCTGCGATGACAAACTGGAGTGCCGTCACGGTTGAGGCGATTGTCGCCATACCCTTCGGCCCCGTCATCCATCACCCAGTGCTCACACCCGTCAGGATCAACCCAGATTGTCGGAATATATTGCTCGCCAACGCTTTCTTGCGCTTGCAATGGCGCACCGAATGCAAAAGCCGTCGCCGCAATCACGGCCAAGCCCCCCAGTGCCCCTTGAATTGTTTTGGATATTTTTTGTGCCACTGCTTTGGCCCCCCAAATTGTCAACTACACAACAGCAACCCTTAATGGGTGCCAATAATATTACCCACAACGTGTAACAAATTTTATGTAACTGTGAAGCCCTAAATGCTAAATATAGCGGGAATAGCCTAGATATTGTCTCTATTTTGGGGGTTTTCACTCAATAACGGGTGTATTATCCTTGTTACCGCAACAGAGACGGTATCCGTTATTGTCAGATTTCAGGGCCAATCAGCTCTGCTCCCAGCGAATTTGCCTTGCTATCGGTGATCCGAACCCGGCTTATTTCGCCGATTTCCAAATGCGGTGCGGTAAAATGAACCGCGTGCAAATGCTCGCTTTTGCCAATCACTTGCCCTGCCATACGCCCCTTTTTTTCGACCAGAACCTTGACTTCTTTGCCCACCATTGCCTGTTGCAATTGTTGTTGCTGCGCGGTCAACAAAGCCTGCAATCGCTGCAATCGCTCATTGGCCACATCTGCGGCAACAAAGGCACGTTCCGCCGCAGGTGTGCCGGGGCGGGCCGAATATTTAAACGAATAGGCCTGCCCGTAACGCACCTGACGCACCAGATCCATCGTGGCCTCGAAATCGGCATCATCCTCGCCGGGAAAGCCGACAATGAAATCACCGGAAATCAAAATATCGGGCCGCGCCGCACGAATGCGCTCAATCAGGCGGATGTATTTTTCGGCCGTGTGCTGGCGGTTCATGCCCTTTAGCACTTTGTCGCTGCCCGATTGCACCGGCAGATGCAAATACGGCATCAGTTTTTCACAATCGCCATGCGCGGCAATCAGATCATCGGCCATGTCGTTGGGGTGGCTGGTGGTAAAGCGGATCCGCTCCAGCCCGTCGATTTCGCTCAAGGCCCAGATCAGCCGCGTCAGGCTCCAATCCTCGGCCCCTAAATAGGCGTTCACATTCTGGCCCAGCAGATTTATTTCGCGCACACCGCGCTCGACCAACCCGCGCGCCTCGCTTAAAATCCGTTCGGGCGGGCGGCTGATTTCGGCGCCACGGGTGTAGGGCACCACGCAAAAGGCGCAAAATTTATCGCAACCTTCCTGCACGGTTAAAAACGCCGACGGAGCGCGTTTGGGCAGGTTTAAATTTTGCGTGCGCACCGGCAGTTTGTCAAATTTGCTTTCTAGCGGAAAATCGGTATCCAGCGCCTTTTTGCCGGCATCTACCTTTTGCATCAAATCGGGCAGACGGTGATAGGCTTGCGGGCCGACCACCAGATCAACCAGCGGCTGGCGGCGCATAATTTCGGCCCCCTCGGCCTGGGCCACACAACCGGCCACGCCAATTTTCAAATCGGTGTTGCTGTCCTTGATCTCTTTATAGCGCCCCAATTCCGAGTAAATCTTCTCGGCCGCTTTTTCGCGAATATGGCAGGTGTTTAGCAAAATCATATCGGCACCCTCGGGCGAATCGACCTGGGTGTAGCCAGAGCTACCCAGCGCTTCGGCCATGCGTTCGCTGTCATAAACATTCATCTGACAGCCGTAGGTTTTGATATACAGCTTTTTTGTGTTCGACATTTGGGCACCATTTTCGCGTGTTTCAGGGGGCACACCTACACAACGCAGGCAAGGCTTGCAATAAACTGTAAATTAACCGATTTTGGCGTAAATAGATAAAACATGACGGGCAATGCGATGCGATATAATAATTTAGCCGATTTTCTGTCCAAAGGGGCTGGCGTTTTAAGCGCTGGTCCGGTTGCGATGATTCTGGTCGAGGATCTGATCGAGGTCGATACCTGTATCCGCCATCATTTGCAGTTGGGCTTTGAACAGGTGCTGGTTTTTGCGCCCGATGAATTGGAATTGCCCGAACGCGTTGAAAATGCAATTCAGCGGATCGGTTACGATATGGCGGCGGATCAGGCGCTGGAAAATGCGGTGAATGCGGTGATCAAAGCAGCACCGGGGGCTTGGCTTTATTATTGCTATAATTCCGAATTTCTATTTTTTCCGTTTTGCGAAACCCGCAGCGTTGGAGAGTTGATCGCATTTAGTGTCGAGGAGCGCCGTTCAAGTATTCTAAGTTACGTCATTGATCTTTATGCGGATGATTTGAGTGAATTTCCCGACGCGGTGTCACTGGAAACGGCGCATCTGGACAAATTGGGCTATTACGCTTTGGCCCGCCCGGATCCGGCCAATCATAACCACCCCAAAACCCGCCAGCTGGATTTTTTTGGTGGGCTGCGCTGGCGGTTTGAAGAACATATTCCGGTCGCAAAACGTAAAATTGACCGCATCGCGCTGTTTTTGGCCAAACCCGGATTGAAACTGCGCCCCGATCACAGTTTTAACGATGAAGAATACAACACCTATTCCTGCGAATGGCACCACAATATCACCTCTGCCATTTGCTCGTTTCGCACCGCAAAGGCGTTAAAACGAAACCCCGGATCAACCTTTGGTATTGATACGTTTCGCTGGCATAATTCCTGTAAATTCGAATGGCATTCCCAGCAATTGCTGGATTTAGGCCTGATTGAGCCGGGGCAGTGGTTTTAAGGCGCCGCCCCTTTTACAAGCTCTTATTCTGACATCAAAACCGGCACGATCATCTGCTGCAAAATCGTTTCGGTTACACCGCCAAAGGCTTTTTCGCGCAAGCGTGACTGGCCAAAAGCCCCCATCACCAGCAGATCGGCACCGGAATCGGAAATATAATTCTGGATGATCGTATCGACGGATAATTCCGGATTGGTTTTAATCACAACTTGGGCATTTACCCCGTAACGTTTCAAATGTTCGACAAGGTTTTCACCCTGCGCACCGCCAAAATCATCGCTGCGGATTTTTGGATTTACCACCAGAATATCCACCTTTTTGCGCGCCTTGAGTAGTGGAATCGCATCATTCACCGCCCGAACCGCTTTTTTGCCACCATCCCACGCAATTACAGCCTTGCGCACTTTGGCCTGATATCGACCGATATAGGGCACCACATAAACCGAGCGGCCCGAATTGTGCAGCACAGCATCCAGCAGAGCATCCTGAAAATCGTGGCTGCTGGAATCCGCATTGGGCTGGCCAACAAAAATCAGATCAGAGTGACGGGCAAAAAACGCGAGCCGCGCCGGGGCTTTGGGGCCTGCGGATTTGAGGATACGGCTGGTGTGTTCAATGCCGGCCTCTTTTGCTGCGGCCTCAAATTTAGCAACCGCGCTTTGAGCCGATTCTTTGATGGCCTCTTGCTGCGCTTCGGTCAAAGAGCTGGTGAAATCAATGCCGATATAAGTAGAAACAGTCGATTCCAGCGCCAGCGCGATACCCGTTAAATGGGCACCATCACGTTTGGCCAGCGCAACGGCAGCCGCCAGACGTTCGGCACAAATATCGGTATCATCAATATGGACGAGAAGGTTCTTAAAAGACATGGGAATTGCTCCTTTTTACAACTAGAGAAAAGTATAAAGCATCGGGGCATATTTTCAATTGATCTTTGTCAGACAATACAAATCCAGGCAAAGATTTCCATGCGTTCCAAGCGGCGGCTATTGCAGGCTTTTGGCGATTTTTCGAAACATTTCCGTGTTGCTGTCGCCGACGCCGGGTTCCCGAAAATTGCGATCGGCCGCGGTGCTGACAATCATCACGCCAAGCGGCTCGTTTATATAAATATACTGCCCGTAAATCCCGCGGGCGAAATATTCACCATCGCCGCCATCCTGAGGCATCCACCATTGAAACCCGTAACCAATCGCACCCTCGGCCGTCGGCGCGCTGGGTCGGGTTGATTTCTGCAGCCAGTCGCGCGGCACAATCTGCACGCCGTTCCAAAGCCCGCCATTCGCAATCATCTGCCCAAATCGGGCATAATCGCGCGTGGTTACATTTAGCCCGCCCAAAACAAAGGCCACGCCTTGGCCATCGGTGATATAATTAGGCGCGGCTTGCAGCGCCAGCGGTTTGATGATTTTTTCGCTTAGCAAATCGGCAATATCGCGCCCCGTTGCGCCGCGGATCACCATGCCGATCACATGGGTGTCAATCGAAACATATTGCCAGCTTTGCCCGGGTTCACGCGCACGCTCGCTCAGCCCTGCGGCAAAGCCATCCATCGTGCCATCCAGTGCCAAAACCCGGCCCATGCGGTTAATATCCGAATAAAAATCAAGGTAATCCTCGTTGAATTTCACCCCGCTTGCCATGTTCAGAACATTGCGAATACTGACGCCATCATAGGCCGTGCCAACCAGTTTTGGCACATATTTTGTAACGGGATCATCCAGCGATTCAATCTGGCCATCCGCCATTACAATGCCAAACAAGGCCGAAAGGTAACTCTTGGCAACCGACCATGAAATGCGCAGATCATCAGCGCCGGTGCCCAGAAAATAATCTTCGGCAACGATTTTGCCATCCTTCATAATCAACAAGGACGTCACGCGGCGCTCTGTGATCCAGTCGTTAACGCTTGGGGGCAAAACCACGCCATCTCTGACGGGCAGGGGGCTGATATCTTTGTCGCCACGGTCAATGGGCCGGGTTAAAAACATCGTGTCCATACGGCTGAAATTATTGACTATTTCTGCTTCTGCGAACAGGCTGTTAACGGCCATAAGGCGGGTGATCTGCTCGCGTTTCCAAAAGGCCACAGCGGCGGCAATAATTAACAAAACAATGATTGAGCGAAAAATGTATTTTAAAATTCTAGCCATAATTTACCCCTGATGCGCCCCGTCTGACAGTGTTTTCACAAATGCCAACACTTGTTCCACCGTTTCACCGGCCCCGATTTTACCAACAATGGCCGAGCCCACGACAGCACCATCGGCCACCTCGGCCACGGCTTTGGCTTTCTCGGGCGTGTTGATGCCAAAGCCGACGATCACCGGAATATCGGTTTGCGCCTTGATGCGGGCCACTTGCGGGCCGATGTCGCTGCTCTGGGCCTCGGCTGCGCCGGTGATGCCGTTGATCGAAACATAATACAAAAAACCCGAGGTATTTTGCAAAACTTTCGGCAACCGGGCCGCATCGGTTGTCGGCGTGGCCAGCCGGATGAAATTCAGGCCCGCAGCCTGCGCCGGAATGCACAATTCGCTGTCTTCCTCGGGGGGTAAATCAACCACGATCATGCCATCAATTCCGGCCGCTTTGGCGTCGATTAAAAATTTCGCAACTCCGCGATTGTAAATCGGATTGTAATACCCCATCAGCACAATCGGCGTCATATCATCGGTTTTGCGAAATTCGCGCGCCAGATCCAGCGTGCGTCCCAGCGTCATGCCCGCGGCCAAAGCACGTTGTCCGGCCAGCTGAATTGTCGGGCCATCGGCCATCGGATCGGTAAAGGGCAGGCCCAGTTCGATCACATCCACACCGGCGCCCGGCAAGCCTTTGACGATGGCAAGCGAGGTTTCAAAATCGGGATCGCCGGCCATAATATAGGACACAAATGCCTTTTTGCCGTCTTTGCGCAATTGTGCGAATTTTTTATCGATGCGTGTCATGTTTGGCCCTTTGGTATTACGTTTCTACGGTTTGGGCCAAATCCGGGGGAAAATCAATGCCTGCTTGACCTTGCCCGCCACTGCGCCATAGATGCGCCAACAGTTTTTCGCAGGAGTTTGGGCCATGGGCTTTAAGATGGGTATCGTAGGTTTGCCAAATGTGGGCAAATCGACATTGTTTAACGCGCTAACAAAAACCGCGGCGGCGCAGGCGGCGAATTTTCCGTTTTGCACGATCGAGCCAAATGTCGGCGAAGTTGGCGTGCCCGATGCCCGGCTGGACAAGCTGGCCGCGATTGCGCAGTCGCAAAAAATCATCCCGACGCGCATGACATTTGTTGATATCGCCGGTCTGGTCAAGGGCGCGTCCAAAGGCGAGGGGCTGGGCAACCAGTT
>CAYSBD010000050.1:0-15894 GCA_964429175.1 uncultured Marinosulfonomonas sp. | reverse complement strand
CAACGCCATGATATGCCGCCTTTTTAGGGCGTCACCAACTGTCGGCTATAACTCCTGCTGTATATGGGAATCCAGAGCGCCTCGAAGAAATGGACCATACCACTGCAAAACTGGAATTTGACATTATCACAGCTTTGGATCTATTTTGAAGGCAGGTTAGACGACGTGCTGGATATCTAGGCTAACCCCGTGACACGTAATTCTGAACACCCTCTATAAAGTTCATTGATCAAGAACTACTTTCAAGCCCACACCGGTTTGAAACAAGTGTTTGGGCATGATCTACAATCTGCAGGCTCAAATCTTCTATCCTATCCAGTTGCTTCTCGACCTGGGCTTGAAACTGACCAAGTTGGCTGATGACATCAACCAGGCTCCCTCCCCCATTAGGGAGCCGGGCACTTTCAATATTGCACATCACCCTCGTCGAGCTGAGGCCTAAAGTGTAGCGTCGCATAATTTCTGCCGAGGTCACGATTTTGGATGCAACACTCGCCACCTGCTGCAATCCTGTCATGGCTTTGGCAATATATTCTGACGTCAAAGCGTTTACCTTTTTTTGTTCAAATTCAAGATCGCAATTACCCAGCTCGCGCCGCTCGCGATTAAAATCTGCCGAAAGTGTAGTTAGCATAAGCGCGGTCCCAAATAAAAAGCGGCAGCTATTTAAAGTTGGATGAATCGTTGCAAATTCGCTACCTTCATTCGTTACGTTATTATTAAACCACTCCGACATTTCCTCGGACATTGACCAGTAATTTTGTGACAAAGAACTGATAGCCCCACCGGAAGGCTCCAACCGCGCTGCAATAATACGCATGTTTGTCGGCACTGCGCTTATGGCTTCAAAGCCCTCTGAAAACGCTCTTGTTTCCGTTTTCAAGGCAGCAGAAAGGTTCATAATTTTGTCAAATGTAACAATTGCCGGATTGACCGGATTTCCCATATTTGCATCGCGCGCCGCAAGCTCGCGCATCAAGCAATCGCTTTCAAACGAAGCGTAATCATTATAGCCTAAATCATTAACGCGGTTAAGTAATGATTTAGCACTATCTTCTGGCGATACACCGTCAGTGATTTCAGCTTGCCTCAAATCTTCATAGATACCTTGAATAGGTTCAAGTAGATCGCTGCTTGGCTTAATCCGCACGGAAAGATAGCCATCATTTAGCGGCATGGCAATGGCATATACCCAATATTCAAGCCCATCTCTTGCCTTATTTCTTACATAGGCACCCATAAGGTTGTCGCACTGCAATGTAGCCCAAAGCAGACTGAACACAGCCTTCGGCATATCGGGATGGCGGATAACCTTATGCGGGGCGCCAATAAGCTGTTCCCATTCATAATCGGCAACCCGCTTGAAAATATAATTTCCAGCCTGAATTATACCACGCTTGTCTGTGCGCGAGAAGAAAATCTCGTTAATCTCGAATGGTGCATCGCCGGTTTCCGGGCGAAACTCTTGTCTTTTTTCAGCAAATCCCACGATGATACCTTTTGTTGTGCTCTAGTTAAAACGGATACGCATAAAGCCTTGTTTTCAGGTTAATTTTAGCGCGACAGCTTCATTCTTGATGGATTTCTTTTTTCATTTCCGTTGCATATCCAAATCGGAGAAAGTTGATTTATTCCCTTAAAACCCACGTATACTTCTGCCCATACTCTCTACATTCTCTTGAATTTGCAGGCAGAAATCCTCTATCCGGCTTAACTGTTCATCCACTTCATTTTGAAAAATTTCCAATTGTTTAATCACATCAACCAGACTACCACCACCATCTGGCAGGCGCGCACTTTCGATATTACACATCACTCGGGTAGAGCTTAGCCCCAAAGTAAAGCGGCGCATTATTTCAACGGAATCCCTAATCTGCTGCGCGACATTCGCCACCTGCCTTAAACCGGAAACCGCTTTGATAATATACTGATCAGCAAGGCCATTAATTTGGCGCTTTTCAAGATCAAGATCCCGCCCCCCAAGCGAGCGCAGCTCTTTGCTAAAATCACAGGACAACGTCGGCAAAACCCGGGCAATCCCAAACCTAAACCGACAGGAATTCAAGGTGCTGTGAATGGTGGCAAAATCACTGTCAGGGTTGCTGACATTGGCCTCAAACCAGCCTGACATTTCTTCGGACATTGATGAATAGTTTTCTGAAAGAGAAATCACCGCGCCCCCAGAGGGTTCCAGACGTGCCGCAATAATGCGCATATTTGTCGGCACCGTGCTAATTGCATCAAATCGTAAAGATAATTGTGTTGTTGCATGCTTTAGCTCTGTGGCAACATTCATCAAATCCGCGAAAATTTCAAACGCTGTATCCGCCGGATTGCCCATAGTGTCATCACGCGCCGCAAGTTCGCGCATCAAACAATCGCTCTCAAAAGAAACGTAATCCTCATAGCCCAGTTTCTTAATCCGCGTCAGTAACACAGCCGCACTTTCCTGCGGGGTTAATCCGTCTTCTTTCTCGGCCCTTAGCAACGCTGCATATTCAGCCTGAACCACCGCCAATAATTCACTGCTTGGTTTGATCCGCAGAGAAAGGTAACCACCCTCAAACGGCATGGCCATGGCATAAACCCAGTAATTTAATCCGTCAGACGCCTGATTGTTTACATAAGCCCCGATTGGCTTTCCCTGCTTCAAGCTATCCCAAAATAGCTGAAACACCCCCTTTGGCATATCGGGATGGCGGATGATTTTATGCGGCGCACCCAATAGTTTATCCCAATCATAATGGGCAACACGTTTAAAAATGTAATTTCCCGAGATGATAATCCCGCGTTTATCGGTGCGCGAAAAGAAAACCTCATGCGCCGCAAACGGGGCTTCGCCGGTTTTCGGGCGAAATTCCTGCCTTTTCTCAACCAAGCTCAAAACTTACTCCCTTTCACAATGCCTAATCCTTCACATAAAGACAAAGCATTGCAGTTGGGTTAATGGCCTAGATTGCCTTCAGTTTTTCCTCAAGCTTATCGGCCAACGCCTCGCTTCTGGCGGCAATTTCGGCAAATGTGTCGCTCACCACAGGCGGAATAACGGCAACCTCAACGCGCTCGGGCGCGGGTTTTGGCGCATCACGCAATTCTTCTATCCGGGCTTCTTGCGCCCCGATCCTGGCTTCAGCCTCGCGCAGTTTTTCCTCGAGCCCGGCTGTTTTATCGGCCAACATCAGCCCCGCCATCAGCAACATCCGGTTTTCCGGCATCCGGCCGATTTGCGAGATAAGCACAGCGGCCTCGCCATGCAAAAGTTTGGCGGCCGATTGCAGGTAATGTTCTTCGCCATCGCGGCACGATACGCTAAATTCACGCCCGCCTATTTCGATTTTGGTCTCTGGCATCACACACCCCCTGCGATGATCGGTTTCAGCTCGTCCATTATGGTTTGCAATTCGGCCAGATCGGTTTTTCGCGTGACACGCAAGGCTTCCAGCTCGGTTCGAATGGCCACATTCGCGGCATCCGCATCAGCCGCATCAGCCGCAATTTTCTCGCTGCCCAGACGTAATTCTGCGTTCTCATCATTCAGCCGTTTGGTATCCTGTTCCAGATCCCGCACCTGATCCTCTTGCCCGGCCAGTTTTTCACCCAACGCATCAACCTGCTCTTGCAGCTGGGAATTTGCCATTTTTTCGACATCCAGCGCCTCATTCAGCGCCGCGACATCATCTGCGCCACTGGCCGCCATAGCATCCAGACCGGCATTGATCCGTTCCAGCGCCATCGTGATGCGGCTTTCAAAATCTGCAATCTCGCTCACTCTGCTGTCTCCCTTACAATTCACACCACAAAACCCGGAACTTTAACCAAGCGAATCAGGCAATAAACGCGTCCGGGCCAAGTTTAACCAATGGTTAAAGGAAATACCCCCCTTTTTTACACAATATCTGGTATCACTGCGATAGTTTTTCACTAGGAAGCCGCCGCAGCAAACGTTATAGACAGACCATGACCAACACACTCGCCCTGATCTTTGCCAGCATAATCATTACCGTCTTTGCCGCGGATTTTTTATATTTCGGCTGGGATTTGCACATCATACTGGGAAAACGGCTGGCACAGCTGTCTGAGTATATCGCTTTTTGGCGCTAGCTAAATTTGGTTTTCAGCGCGGCCTCGACGGCGGGCGTGACAAATTTGCTAATATCGCCACCAAGTCTGAAAATTTCCTTAACCAGTTTGCTGGCAATCGCCTGATGTCTGGCTTCGGCCATCAAAAACACGGTTTCAATGCTGTCATCCATGGCCCGGTTCATGCCAACCATTTGATATTCATACTCAAAATCCGCCACGGCCCGAAGGCCACGAATAATAATTTTGGCCCCCACATCATGGGCGCAATCAATCAGCAGATTTTCAAACGGATGCACCACAATCTGACAGCCGGTTTGCGCGGACAAATCGGCTATTTCGGCCTCGACCATGCCAACCCGTTCTTGCAGATCGAACAAGGGCGTTTTATCGCGGTTGATCGCCACCCCGATCACCAAACGATCAACCAATGCAGCCCCGCGCCGGATGATATCAATATGACCCATCGTGACGGGATCGAACGTTCCCGGATAAAGCGCGATACGCATGATCTTCCCCTTGTTCAACTCCCTCGCACGCAACAATATTGCGCGCCCTAATGCAAGCAAATAACAGCCTGGTTTTGCCTTTTCCCAGATAGCTGCGCCGCAGACGAAAGGCGTTTGGGGTGGCGCATTAGCCAGGCGCTAATGCCCCATGATCATACCTTCCAGCGCCCGTTTTTCCATTAAAAGCTGGCTAAGACGCGCCTTGACCACATCACCAATGCTAATAATCCCGATCATCTCGCCACCGCGCATTACCGGCATATGACGAAACCGGCCATCCGTCATTTTTTGCAAAACTTCATCCGCAGTATCGCTGCAAGCACAAACCACAAGATCCCGCGTCATCATATCTTCAACCGGACCGGCCAAACAAACCACACCTTGATTGCCCAATTCACGCACAATATCACGCTCGGACAAGATCCCGTCGACGGTTTTGCCATCCGCCGAAACCACAACCGATCCAATCCGTTTATTTGATAAAACCCCAACAGCGTCGGCAATAGAGATATCGGGCTTTACCGTAATTATATCCTGACTGGGCTTGGAAACCAAAATCTGCTGAACGAGCATGGCGCAACTCCTTACAATTTCCTGATAAGGTAGCGTCCAACATCAAACACGTTCTGTCAAGTTTCGCAGCCTTCAAGCGCCCAATGCAGTTTGGCCTGAATAAGAATTTCTGCTTTGGACAGGCACGCCGCTGGCAAAAATGGGAACTGGCAAAATAATTGCCTCAAAATGCCTCGGGCTTTGCCTCGCGCGCCATGTGGTCCAGCACCGCGTTGACAAATTTATGCTCGCGACCATCGGGGAAAAACGCCTTGGCCACATCGACAAATTCGTTAATTACCACCTTGGGCGGCGTGTTGCTTTTGCTTAATTCCGCTCCGGCCGCCCGAAACAGCGCGCGCAAAGTCGGATCAATCCGCTTTAACGGCCATTTTTCCACCAAGGCGCGATCGGTCATCTGATCAACCGTAACCTGCACTTCTACGGCATTTTCCAACAAGCTTCGAAACAGCTTGGCATCGCCCTCGGCCATCTCGTTGCCCTCATAGATCGCGCCAAAACGGTGTTCTTCAAATTCAACCCGCACCACATCAATGCTCTGGGCCGAATGCTCCATCTGGAACAAAGCCTGCACCGCATAAAGCCGGGCGGCGGATTTCATCTGGCGTTTATTGCTGGTCATGCTGTTCTGGGTCCACTATCCGGGCTGCTATCTGGCGCATCGGCCATCAAAAATTCACCCGATCTGGACTGAAAACCAATGCCTTTGCTTTGATTGGCCCATTTGCGCGACAATGCCACCAGATGCAAGGCCGCAATCGCCGCACCGCCACCTTTATTTTGCCCCGCCACATCGGCCCGCACCTCGGCCTGCACGGCCGTTTCCACCGTCAAAATACCATTGCCGATGCAAATACCCGCCAGCCCCATCTGCGACAAAGCCCGGCTGCTGTCATTGCAAACCGTTTCATAATGGCTGGTTTCGCCGCGAATAACACAGCCCAGCGCCACAAACCCGTCAAAATTACTGGCCCGATCCGCAATCGCAATCGCGGTTGGAATTTCCAGCGCGCCGGGCACTTCAACCAAATCAAAACTACCGCCCGCCGCCGAAATCGCGGCCTTGGCCCCGTCAATCAGCGCATCGGCAATGTCTTTGTAATATGGCGACACCACGATCAACAGCTTCACCGGCTTGTCAAATTCGGGCAGCTCGGGGGTGTAATGCGTAATCGTTCCAGCCATCAACTTTGCTCCTCGTTTTTTACCTGCTCCGGTATTTTCCTGCTGCCCTCAATCGACAACCCGTAAGCATCCAGCCCAACCATTTTAGGCAAGGGCGAATTGCTGACAATAATCATCCGGCTAAGGCCCAGACAGGATAATATCTGCGCCCCCAGCCCGTATTGGCGCAGGCTGGATGATTTGCGACTGTCGTTGCACAGCAGCTTGCTTTCGTCATCACGCAGCAACAAAATCACCCCGCGACCTTCCTTGGAAATCAGATCCATCGTGGCGGGCAAAGACGTGGTCGCAACCGAGCCAAGCCCCAAAGCATCCGAAAGCGGATCCAGCATATGCACCCGCACCAGCACCGGATCATCGCCGGAAATATCGCCTTTGCTCAGGGCGATATGTTCCGCGCCTTTAATGTCATCGGTGAAAACCTGCATTTTCCATTCACCGCCATATTTGCTCTGCACCATTTCGTTAACGGTTTCGGTCACCAGATTATCATGGCGGCGACGATAAGCGATCAGATCGGCGATCGTGCCGATTTTCATCTGGTGCTTTTGGGCAAATTCTACCAGTTCCGGCAGCCGCGCCATGGTGCCATCCTCATTCATAATCTCGCAAATCACACCCGACGGGTTCAATCCGGCCAGACGCGAGACATCCACCGCCGCCTCGGTGTGACCGGCGCGCACCAAAACACCGCCGCCGCGCGCACGCAGCGGAAAAATATGGCCCGGAATGGCAATGTCGGCGGCTGTTTTATCCGGATCAATCGCCACCGCCACCGTGTGGGCACGATCAGGGGCGGAAATGCCGGTGGTCACACCTTCGCGCGCCTCGATTGACACCGTAAACGGCGTTTCATAACGCGACGAATTGCCCGGTGCCATTTGAGGCAAACCCAGCGCGTCCACCCGCTCGCCCGTCAAGGTCAGGCAAATCAAACCGCGCCCGTGCGTGGCCATGAAATTAATCGCTTCGGGCGTGGCCATTTGAGCCGGTATCACCAGATCGCCTTCGTTTTCACGGTCTTCGTGATCGACAAGAATAAACATCTTGCCGTCAGCCGCATCCTGCAAAATATCGGCGATCGGAGAAATCGCATCGCTGTAGTCATTCATTTCATTGTCCTGTCGCTGCATCAAAATAGGCTGGGTCTCAAAATAGGCCGGATATTTTCACAATCGCAAATGCGCCATCACGCAGCGGACCATTGCTGCAATCGCGCCACATAACGCGCCAAAGTATCAATTTCAAGGTTGACCAAATCACCCACCGCCAAATCGCCCCAAGTGGTGGCGGATTTGGTGTGCGGGATAAAATTAATGCCAAATTCAACCCCGTCCACATCATTCACCGTCAACGAAGTGCCGTTCAGCGCCACCGATCCCTTTGACGCGATAAATCCGGCCAGCGCGGGGGGCGCGGCAAAAACCACGCGCGTGCTGTCGCCCTCATCCATCATGCTGACCACTTTGGCCACCCCGTCCACATGGCCCGAAACGATATGACCGCCCAGCTCGTCGCCAACCTTCAACGCGCGCTCAAGGTTCAGAGGCTTGCCTTTGGACCAGCTGGCAAGATTGGTTTTATCCACGGTTTCGGCCGATATTTCGACATCAAACCAGCCCTTGTGACCATCCCCCGACATACGATCCAGTGCAATCACAGTCAAACAAACCCCGTGGCAGGCAATCGAGGCACCAATTTCAATGCCATCCACATCATAGCCCGTGCCAATGCGCGCCCGCAAATCGCCGCGCTGCTCTAGCTCTAGAACCATGCCAATATCGGTAATTATTCCGGTAAACACCTGAAACTCTCCTTTTTATCCCCCTCCGATCTAGCCCTTGTACGGCAGCTATACAAGCCTTGGATAACACACGGTTTCTTTATGATTTTGTATCAAACTGACATTATTGCCATAATTTTGCCAAACCACACGGGCATTATCGCATTATCAGGTGACAAAGCGGCTGCTTTGATTCACAACATGCCCAAGATTAAAAGTATAAACGAGTAATGATGACGTATTTATCAGGCGAAAATCGCCGGTTTTTGTTTTTGCAAGGACCGCACGGGCCATTTTTCAACCGGCTGGGCAAAATGCTGCGCACGGCCGGCGCGCAGGTTTGGCGTGTTGGCTTTAACGCGGGTGATCGCGCCTTCTGGTTTCATAAAAACAGCTATATTCCATATACCAGCCCTCAGGAAAACTGGCCCGACAGGTTTGCCCAAATCGTGGCTGAAAAACGCATTACCGATCTGGTGCTTTACGGCGACACCCGCTTTATCCACGCCGAAGCGATAAAACAGGCCAAATCCGCCGGCATCACCGTGCATGTGTTTGAAGAAGGCTATCTGCGCCCCTACTGGGTCACTTACGAGCGCGGCGGCAGCAACGGAAATTCGCGCCTGATGAATATCAGCGTTGCGATGATGCGCAAAACGCTTGCCAGCACCGAAATCATCACCCCCGAGGCCCCCAGCCATTGGGGCGAAATGCGCCATCATATATTTTACGGCGCGCTTTATCATTGGTTTGTGATGTTTACAAACTGGGCATATCGCAACTTCAAACCGCACCGTGATTTGAATGTGGTGGCTGAATTCAAGCTTTATTTATACCGGTTGCTGCTGATGCCCTTTCATTGGGCCAGCCGGGTTATTTCAACATTCCTGATCAAACGCGGCGGGTTTCCCTATCATCTGGTGTTGCTGCAACTGGAACATGACAGCAACTTTAAAATGCACAGCCCGTTTGCCAGCATGGAAGAATTCCTGGAACTGGTAATCAAGGATTTCGCCAAAGGCGGCGCCCCGCATCACCGGCTGGTTTTCAAGACCCACCCGCTGGAATCCGGCCGCATGAACCTGCGCAAAACCATTGGCCGTCTGGCCGATAAATACGGGGTGAAAAAACGGGTGCATCATGTGCGCGGCGGCAAACTGGCCCAGCTGCTAAACCACGCCAGAAGCGCTGTGACCGTCAATTCCACGGCCGCCCAGCAGGTGCTGCGCCGCGGCATCCCGCTCAAGGTGTTTGGCAATGCGGTTTTTGCCAAAGACGAATTTGTTTCCAACCTGCCCTTGGTTGATTTTTTCGCCAATCCGGGCCGCCCTGACATCCGCGCCTATAAAGAATATCGCCAGTATTTACTGGAAACATCGCAAATTACCGGCGGGTTTTATTCAATCGGCGGGCGCGAGCAGCTGATGCGCCTAACGGTCGATATGCTGCTGTCCGAGGATGACCCGTACGAGGCGCTACAAACCGGAAACGCGGCACCACGGCAACACTTGCGCCTTGTAAATTAGCCCAAAACGAATCAAGGGCTATCTTTTCAATCCGGCTTGCCTTAATTTAAGAAAAAAACTTGAGGCAGTGTTACATATAAAAAGGAGACCCGACAGTGAAACTCACCGGGAAACTCACGGGTTCAACATGGGTCAGAATAGTGGCCCTGACAGCAGCGACGGCTGTTATCGGCTCTTGTGGCATTCTGCCACGTTCCGGCCCGAATAAAAGCGAAATATTTGCAGGATCCGTCCTTAAAGAGGGCGATGCATTCGTGCTAACGGTGAATGATCACGTCACCCGCACAACCAGCGTTATTCCGGCATTGGGCTTTTCAGAAGCTTTCAAAAAAGCTGGCATGATTGGCTCGGACACCATCCGCGCCGGCGATGTCTTGGGGCTAACGATTTGGGAAAATGTAAGCGATCCGCTGTTGGGCGCACCCAGCGCACCTGCAACCGTTTTGGAAGAAATTCAGGTTGACGGCTCGGGCTTTATTTTCATCCCCTACGCCGGTCGCGTGCGTGCCGCTGGCAATTCCCCCGAGGCTTTGCGCCGCATCATTACCGAAAAGCTGGATAAACAAACCCCCGATCCGCAGGTGCTGGTTACACGTCTGGCCGGTGATGGCGCTACGGTTTCCATTGTTGGCGGTGTCAGCGGCCAAGGCGTTTACCCGATCGAGCGCCCGACCCGCACATTATCTGCCATGCTGGCGCGCGCCGGTGGTATCGCGATTGAGCCCGAGATTGCCCAAATCACGGTTATCCGCGGCAAACAGCACGGTAAAATCTGGTTTGAAGACCTTTATAAACACCCCGAACTTGACATCGCGCTGCGCAACAATGACCGCATCCTGATCCAGAATGACACGCGCTCGTTTACAGCACTTGGCGCAACGGGCACCCAAACCCGGATGTTATTTGAAAGCCAAAGCCTGTCGACCATCGAAGCAATCGCACAGGTTGGCGGCCTAAACACCCTTGCGGCCGACCCAACGGGCGTGTTCGTTTTTCGCAACGAGCCGGCCGAAATTGCCAATGCGGTGTTAAACCGTAATGACCTGATCGGCGCTCAGCGGATGATTTATGTTTTAAACCTGACACAGCCAAACGGCATGTTCATCGCACGCGATTTTGCAATCCGCGATGACGATACGGTTTATGTAACCGAAGCGCCATTCGTGCAATGGAGCAAAGCCATATCGGCCCTGACAGGCACTCTGACAGCCGCCGATGCACTCTCGGCATCAGCCGGTCTTGATTAACGATCCGGCCTGATGCGTTCGGATTTAAACACAGAAGCCGCCGACAATCCTCGTCGGCGGCTTTTTGTTTATAACGGCGGTTTTCTGACCCAAAAATGCATCCGGCGGATTTTACAATTATCGGGTTATGACATTAAACTGGGCAAACCCAAAGCCCGTGACATGATCGGAATTTGGGGTCAAAGCCCGACCGCCCCACGCGGCCAAACTGTGGCGCGCCACACCAATGCACCAATTTTACGCGTCGAGGATGCTTTCTTGCGCTCGATCCATCCCGGGCGCTGCGGCGAGCCACCGCTGGGGCTGCTTTTAGACAAAAACGGCGTGCATTTTGACCCTGCAACAGTCAGCGACCTTGAAACCCTGCTGGCCACACACCCGCTGGATGACACGGCAATTCTAAACCGCGCCCGCAGCGCAATTGATCGCATCAAACGCGCGGATTTGTCAAAATACAACAGCCACAACCCCGCCGCTCCCCTGCCCGCACCGGGTTATGTGCTGGTGATCGACCAAACCAAAAACGACGCCTCCGTCCTTGCCAGCGGCGCCAACCGAAACAGATTTGCCGAAATGCTGGTTTTTGCCCAGGAAGAACACCCCGGCGCGCAAATAATCATCAAAACCCACCCCGAAACCATGGCTGGCCACCGCAGCGGATATTTCAAAGCCTCCGATGCCAGCAAACGGGTTTCATTGCTAAGCGATCCGGTCTCGCCCTGGGCGCTGCTGGAGGGGGCAATCGCAGTTTACACAGTCAGCTCGGGGTTGGGGTTCGAGGCAATTTTAGCCGGCCATAAACCGCGCGTCTTTGGCCAACCTTTTTACGCGGGCTGGGGGCTAACAACCGATGAGGCCCCCGTTGATCGCCGCCAGCGCGTTCTGACACGGGCGCAAATTTTTGCCGCCGCGATGATCCTTTATCCGAAATGGTATGACCCCTACCGTGACCAATTGTGCGAACTGGAAACGGTTCTCGACACGCTCGAGGCCAAAACCCGCAGCTGGCGCGAGGATGCACAGGGCCATGTTGCGATCGGAATGCGGCTTTGGAAGCGTCAACCGCTACAGGATTTTTACGGCCAGCATAAAAAACTGCGCTTTGAAAATGAGCTACCCAAGGCCAAGAATATTGCGGCTGAAACCGGCGCGGGTTTGATGGTTTGGGCGGGCAAAGAAACACCGGAAATGGAACAAACCCTGATTTTTCGCGTTGAAGACGGCTTTTTGCGCTCAAAAGGTCTAGGCGCCACGCTAAATGCGCCACTTTCGCTGGTGGCCGATGATCTGGGCATTTACTATGATCCGACCCGCGATAGCCGGCTGGAGCAACTAATCTCGATTTCACCAGATTTACCAGAGCACGCGATCACGCGCAGCCAGCGCCTGATCCACAGCTTAAAGCGCGCCAAATTAAGCAAATATAACGTGGGCAATACCGATCTGGCCGCATTACCAAAAGGCCACCGCATCCTTGTGCCCGGTCAGGTCGAAGACGATGCCTCGATCCTGAAAGGTTGCTCTGAAACCAGCAGCAACCTTGAGCTTCTAAAACGTTGCCGCGCAGAAAATCCGGCTGCAATCATCATTTACAAACCGCACCCGGACGTCGAACAAGGCTTACGAAACGGCGGCATAAACGCCAGACAATACGCTGATATTATTGTAAAAAACGCCGATCCGATTAGCTTGATCGACGCTGTGGATGAAATCTGGACCCTAACATCCCTGCTGGGCTTTGAGGCCCTGTTGCGCCACAAACCTGTCACCTGCCTTGGCATGCCATTTTATGCCGGCTGGGGTTTAACACAGGACCTAACAGCAGCTCCGGATCGACGCATTTCGCGCCCCACACTTGCCCAATTAACCCACGCCACCTTAATTGATTACCCGCGATATTTTGATCCGCTGACCAAACAGTCCTGCCCCGTCGAAATCATCGTCGAGCGCCTACAAAACAGCACCCTGCCTCGCGAGCGCCCCAGCCTGCGCATATTGGCCAAACTCCAGGGCCTGTTCGCCAGCTACGCCCATCTCTGGCGCTAGGCCCGCCCATTATTGTTCCATAAATATCCGCGCCGCAGGCTCCTGCCCTAAACCCGCCGCCACCGGTGCATCACATCGCCACCAACCTGCTTACACTCCGCCAACTCAAATCGCGGCGCCGCGTCCAACCGTTGCACCCCCATCGCCCCCAAAGACGCCAGCCCCTCGGCCCCGATTGCAAGACCCGCGCTAAAACCAATCACCTGATCCACCAGCCCGGCATTCAACAAAGAAGCCGCAAATTCACCGCCACCTTCACAAAAAACCCGGGTTAAACCTGCCGCGCCCAAAGCCTGCAAAATAGCCTCCGGCGCAAGCCTTCCCTGACGCACCTCACACGGTAATAATTCCGCGCCCAACCCACGCCAAGCAGACAAAAGTGCCGGATCGGCATCGGCACCATGACAAATCCACAAAGGCACCTCAAAAGCCGTCAAAGCCAGCTTTCCCCCCAACGGTAAATCCAGCTGCCGCGAGGCCACAACGCGCACCGGCTGGCGCGCGATTCCCAAACCGCGCACGGTTAACGACGGATCATCCTGTCGCGCCGTGCCGCCACCAACCAGCACCGCATCATGACGGGCGCGCATCAAATGCACCATGCGCCGCGCCTGCGGGCCCGTGATCCACTGGCTTTCGCCGGTTCGGGTGGCAATGCGCCCATCAAAACTACTGGCAATCTTCAGCGTCAACATCGGCCGACCCTGCTTTAAACGCTGTAAAAATCCTGAATGGGTTTGTCTGGCCTGATCCGCCCCGACGGCGCGCGCCAGCTCGATCCCGGCTTGCCGCAAAATCGCATGCCCCCTGCCCGAAACCCGCGAATCCGGATCATCAAGCGCCGTTACAACCCGCGCCACACCGGCACGCACCAAAGCCTCGGCACAGGGCGGGGTTTTTCCGTGATGGGCGCAAGGCTCGAGCGTGACATAAACCGTGGATCCGCGCGCCTGCTCGCCGGCCTGATCCAGCGCAACCGTTTCGGCATGCGGGCGACCACCATCGGCCGTGCGGCCACGCCCGACAATGCGGCCCTCTTTGACAATCACACAGCCAACAGCCGGATTAGGCCAAACACGCCCCAGCCCGCGCGCGCCCAACGACAGAGCAAGCGCCATGAACCGCGCATCAATTGCGGCTTGGCTCACGCCCCGCTCACGCGTCGTCTTTTTCGCTTGGGCGCAGCTCGCTGACAAATTTATCAAAATCATCAGGGTCTTGGAAGTCCCTGTAAACACTGGCAAATCTTACATAAGCTACCGTGTCTATCCGGGCCAGAGATTCCATCACGATCTCGCCAATCACCGCCGATTTGATGTCGGTTTCACCCATACTTTCCAGCCGCCGGATAATACCGGAAATCATCTGGTCGATGCGCTCGGCCTCGATCGGGCGTTTTTGCAGCGCGATGCGGATCGAGCGCTCCAGCTTGTCACGGCCAAATTCTTCGCGTCGGCCATTGGATTTTATCACCACCAAATCGCGTAATTGCACCCGCTCGTAGGTGGTAAAACGCCCCGCACAGGCCGGACAAAACCGCCGGCGCCTGATCGCCGCATGGTCTTCGGCGGGCCTTGAATCTTTAACTTGAGTATCGACATTTCCACAAAAAGGGCAGCGCATAGCCTCTCCATTGGGTTCAGGGTGCAGTTATCCACAGCCACTATAGGGCAGCCGCAACAATTTGTGTAGAGCTGATTTCAGCTGACTAAATACGACTGTGTGATGCGGTGTAATGTGGTGTGATCCCGTTTTTTCTGGACAGCCCCCGCAACCTCGCGTTATCTGAACAAACGTTCATTTAACTCGAAGGAAAAGCCCATGCGGATAAACCAGACAGCAGCGATCATCACAGGCGGGGCTTCTGGACTGGGCGAAGCCTGCGCGCGGAAGTTTCGTGATTGCGGCGCCAAGGTGGTGATATTTGACCACGATGCGGCGCGCGGAAAACAGGTTGCCACTGAAATCGGCGCGGGGTTTGCCAATGTCGATGTTACGGATGAAGTTTCCGTGGCGGCAGGCATCAAGCTGGCCGTTGAAACCATGGGCAAAATCAACGCTTGCATCAATTGCGCCGGCATCGCTACGGGTGAAAAAACCGTGGGGCGTGATGGGCCGCACGCGCTGGACAGTTTTCAGCGCACCATCGATATTAACCTGATCGGAACCTTCAATGTGCTACGCCTTGCCGCGGCGCAAATGGCGGGCAATGCACCCGACGAGAGCGGCGAGCGCGGCGTGATCATCAACACAGCCTCGATTGCCGCGTTTGACGGGCAAATGGGTCAAGCGGCTTACGCGGCCTCAAAGGCGGCAATCGCAGGGTTGAGCCTGCCGGTTTCACGCGATCTGGCCCGCAATTTAATCCGGGTTATGGCCATCGCACCGGGTATTTTTATGACGCCGATGTTGCAAGGGCTGGGCGCAGAAATCATTGATACGCTGGCCGCTAATGTGACGTTTCCAAAACGACTGGGAAAGCCGGAAGAATTTGCGTCCTTGGCAGGTTTTATAATTGAAAACAGCTACTTGAACGGCGAAGTTATCAGAATTGATGGCGGATTGCGGATGCGTTAGGCACAATCACTACCGGCATCATCCGTCTCAGACAGCAGATCAATCGCAGGCGCATCTTTTATCCTTGGCGCAGACTTTTTCCACGCCCCGAGATCCTGTCCGATATCACGGTAAAAAGCCGGAACTATTTCCTCCAAATCCGAAATAAAATTCACCTGCTGGGTGAACCGACCGGCCAGCCGTTTAGCACAGCCACCGCATCAGGCGATAAAAACCGGCGCAATGGCGTTTTTGTGGCATGCTCATTTTGGCAGGACCATTGCGTAACAGATTTACGGCCGCGTGTTTAATTGTCGCAAAATTAGCGGCAGGGTTTCCGGTTCTGATCCGACACTCATCTTGGCTGAATGTCACATCATATGGCTGTT
>CAYSBD010000049.1:12529-15997 GCA_964429175.1 uncultured Marinosulfonomonas sp. | reverse complement strand
GGACACTAACGCATCAAAATCAGCACCGTTAGGCGGGGGACACCGGACGCTTACCCTGTTAAACAGCGCGCAAAGCTTTCAGGGTTTTGCAGCCGAGATTGATAAATTCAACATCCGCACCCCCGGCGCTCCGGCTATTGGGGGCGGGCCTGAAACCAAATCCTGGATGGTCGGTGTCGTTGCGTTGGCCGATGCGCGTGCTTTGGCGCGGCGGCGCGGGATTACCGTGAACGGCTTGGCGATTGAAATCGATGTTGAGGGTCTGCATCTGTGGTATCAACATAACCTGATCACCGGCGCGGACAGCTTTGTCGAGGTCGCCGCGAATTTTGATGATTTCAAGCAGGCCATCGTCAGGAAATTACTGCGAGAATTGTCAGACGCGGCCTTTTCAGGGCTAAAACAGATTGAGCTGGCCGGAAAATTAATAAGTTCGAATTAGGCCCACCAAACGCCCCTGCACCTTAACCTGATCTTCGGGTAAAATGCGGGTTTCATAGGCTGGATTGGCCGCCTCCAGTGCAATCATATTCCCCTTGCGCCGGTAACGTTTCAAGGTGGCCTCGTGCCCTTCAACCAGCGCTACAACGATGTCGCCGTTATCCGCGGCCGCGGTTTCGCGGATGACCACCACATCACCGTCATTAATGCCCGCATCAATCATCGAATCGCCCTTAACCTCGAGCGCGTAGTGATGCGCGTTGTTGCGCACCATTGAACCGGGCACCGAAACATTGTGCGATACTTCGCTGATAGCCTCGATCGGGGTGCCCGCCGCAATCCGGCCCATCACAGGCAGATCAACAGCATGGCCAATCATCACCGGCATTGCGTCAAGCGGTGGGTTTGTTTTGTCGCCGTCAATCAGTTGGGGTTTGAATTCGCTAGCGGATTTGTTCAGCGCATCCGGTAGTTTTATAATTTCAATCGCCCGCGCTCGATGTGCCAGACGTCGAATAAACCCGCGTTCCTCCAGCGCTGTAATCAGTCGGTGAATGCCGGATTTCGAGCGTAGACTTAGTGCTTCTTTCATTTCATCAAATGAGGGCGGAACCCCATCACGCGTCACGCGTTTATTGATGAAATCCAGTAATTCCAATTGTTTACGCGTCAACATCTCCACACTCCCCGAAATAAACCCTTGACGGTGTTCGTCTATGTTCTATAGCTGTTCCTGTTTTGTGTCAATATGCTTATTGCCACGGCAATCGATTGAATAAAAATCTGACATTGCTGGAGATTTCTGAATCAGTGTAGTGAATGACACCTGTTTTGGAGATTTTTCATGCCCAAGGCCACTATTTCAGAACCCACGCCAAACAGCAAAATCTGTCTATCCGCCAAACCAGACATTTCTTCTTTTGGGCATAACTCGGGCAGCGCAAAGTAGATGACAAGTCTAACGAAATAACAGCCATACCAGAACTCGTGACCAGCGATGCGATGGGCTGTCAACGCAAGATTTGCCTACAAATTATAGACCAAGAAGCCGAGGTTCTGTCGCAAAGTTTTATCCTATTCCTGTCCTGTCCAATCTTTCCATAAGCCGTTTCCTATCGTGATCTGGAGGAAATTATGGCTGAGCGTGGCGTTCAGGTTGACCACGCGACGCGTAATCGGTGGGTTGTCAAATATTCGCCGGATATTGCCAAAGGCCACAAGACAGGAAGCAAGCGACAGCAGGAGGCGAGGCAGACAATATTGAAAGCCGATGTGAAAGCAACCGAAAAGCAAATTGACGGATTATTAGAGCGGATTATGGATGTTTCCAGCCCACGGGTGATCAACGCATACGAGACAAAAATCGAAAAACTGGAGCGTAACAAACGTGTTCTGGTCGAAAAACTTCAATCTGGCGGTAAATCCAACGGGAGGTTTAACGATTTTATCGAACACGCCCTGACATTCCTCGCAAACCCTTGGAAAATATGGGATTCCGGTAAGTTCACCTTGCAAAGAACAGTCCTCGGACTGGCCTTTTCCGAGCGCATCGCATACTGTCGAAACGAAGGTTATCGAACACCAAAAACCACCTTGCCATTCAAGGTGTTACAGGGGGTTGGCAAGGGGGATAGTGAGTTGGTGCGGTTGAGAAGACTCGAACTTCCACGGGTTTTACCCCACAGCGACCTCAACGCTGCGCGTCTACCATTCCGCCACAACCGCACATGATCAGGTAGGATAATAAGGCCATATACCTGCTTGTCCGGCATTTGTGAAGCCGCATAATCACAAAATAAAACACAAATAAACAAAGGACCCAAAGGCCCCCTGAAAATTTTTAAATCCTCTGACAAATCAGTTCCCCGAAGTGTCATTTGACAAGAACGTCGGCAAAGTAGAAACCGGCTGCACTTGCCCCGACGCAGACGCCAGACCGGATTGATCGCCAATTCCGTTCAGCTGAAACGCCGCCTGCTGGATCAGCATTATGCGCTCAGGATTGCCCGCTGCAAATGCGGCAGCCTGACTGCCGGCAATCGCATCAATGCCAACCTTATACCACGCAAACGCCAGATCCGAGCGCGTGCCAACCCCGTAACCCTGCATCAGGTGATGACCCAGAAGGTCGACGTAAGGTTGCTTGCCCAACCAAGCGTGCGCGCGCCTGTTATGGCTGGCGCGGTGCCGGCATTGCCTAACTTTATGGGCAACGCAAATCAGGCATCGGGCAAACCTTCGCTGGCTTCGCATTGCAACCTGGTCAGCCTGTTGACCAACAGCAATGGCGGGTTTGTGACGCAGGCCAGCACGTCGGATCCCGAATTTGCGCTGAACGAGCAATTCTGTCTGGCCCGCACCTATGCGATTGCCAAAGGCGAAGAAATGGCGCGCAGGCTGCAAGGGGTTACGATGGCCCGGCTGGAAAGCCAATGCGGCGCGTTTGCTCCGGTGCTAAAGCCTCATGTTAGTGCGCTTTCATTAAAGCCGCATGATCAGGTGGTGCAGGATGTCAGCAGTTTCGTTTTGACAACGGGTATGTCTGCGGCGCAATTGGCCGGCACCGCTAAAATCTGTCTTTCGGTTGGTTATCGCACGGATAATCTGGATGTTGCACTGGGTTCGGCGCTGTTGTTGACCGTGCTGTGCGGTTGGCACCGGCGTCGAGGCCTGCGTGGTTGGCGCAAGTGTTCGGGGTTGGGCGGGCGCAATCGCTATTCGGGTGGTTGGCGCGTCTGTTTTTACACAGCTTGCCCCCTGACAGCTAAACATTGCAGGCACCACGTTAAAGGCCTGAAAATCGTTGCGTTGATAGCCGTTTGGCGTTGATAAAAACACCCGCACCGCACAGCTTTGGACATTACACCAAAACGCGCTACCCGTCACCGAGGTATCCAGAATGTAATCGGTGCGCCCGTCGGCATTCATATCGGCAAACTGCACAAAACCGGCCCGCTGGATCAATTGCGTTGCGGTCGGATCCCAGCTTTTGGCGATTTCACGCACGGAGGCGGCCACGGAGGCGGC